>JAAVYP010000046.1 GCA_022791195.1 Clostridiales bacterium
ATTGTTCGCCGCTACCGCATTTCCGCTGATATTGATTCTTGGGCTGGTTGTTCTTCATCGGAAATTTGGTAGATTATCAAAATAAAGACAAGTTTGTTGAAAGGTATCATGATTCGTGGCTGTCACCCGAAGAAGAAAAGCCTATCGGGATATGGGGACAGCGGTACAATGCTTCCTTTGTAAAGTAGCGAGCTTCAGTTTTGAACAAGTCAGGTCTGCTTTGATGGTGTAAGTCTGCAATCTCTTCCTGAAGCGGACGGATACGCTCGCAATCATCTATGACAGCAGTTCGTATATTTATGTTCATTTTCTCTATTCCTTTCTAAATATATCAAGGGTGTGATGAGAATAACCAATCATATCTTGTCTTTCGCAAATTGCAAGATGATACTTTAGATACAGTTCGTACATTCGGTCATCCATTTGGTCTACGGTTTCTCTCATATGATTTGTGTAGCCATCTGAAGCAACAAAGTGAAGCTGAGTGACATTAAACTCTGAACGGAGCTTATCAATGTCTTCCTTTCTGTGCAACTCGAATATGTCCCACGGATTTGAGAAGGTATCAAATGTTTCTGTGTTGAGCATACATTTTTCAATAATGTTGTAGATTTCACCACGAATAAACCCGTATGACAAAACACTTGCATCTCCCATACAATAAGCAGCAAAAATAATGCCGCCTTTCTTTGTAACCCGGATAGCTTCTGATAAGGCTTTTAACTTATCTTCTCTTGTAAATAAATGATACATCGGACCGAGCAACAGAGTAATGTCATAAGTGTCGCTCTCAAAAGCAGACAGATCCATAGCATTACCTTGTGTGATTGTGACGGGTTCGCCTTCGATTGTGTGTTGTTTGAAGATTTCGATGTTATGCTCAACCAATTCCACCGCATCTACTCGATAGCCTTTCTGTGCTAAAGCGTGGCTATAACGACCTGTTGCTGTGCCGATCTCCAGGACTCGCATATTTGGCTTGAGATACTTTTCCACATATTTCATAGTGGTAAGATATTCCACCATGCCGTGTTTAGAGACAAGACGACCATTCTCGTCATATCTCTCATAATAGTTTGTCAAGTAGTCTTTTGTTTCCATCTCGAAACCTCCTATAAAAAAGTATAAAAAAACAGTGCAGGCTAAGATTCACTCATAGCTTGCACTGCGTTTAGCTTAATCAAATTAGAAAAACACTCTAATTACTTGAAAAAGGGTATAGCAATGTAAGCCCGTTGTTCTGCCAATAATAAGCAGGAACTGCGGACTGCATAACGACTTCATTGTTAAAACGGTCGATACGATTCAACATTGCCTTACCTCATGAAGAATTTTATGTATTATACTCCTCATTTTTTCTTGTGTCAAGTACGTTGGATGATTTTGATGATTTTGTGCCTTAATGCTCCGATTTGAACGGAATAAAGTTTTGTAGGATGTTGCTATGCCTGTATAATGTATGTAATCCCGCAGACCACAGAAACCACCCGAAAAAGAGAGCGTCAGAGACAGGCTCAGACAGTTGCAGGGTCAGGGCAACAAGGGCAAGTTTTTTCATGGGGAATCTCCTGATCTAAATACGTTTGTATGTTATTTTAGGTGCGGGGCATCCGCAATACGGCACAGCCGTTACTATATTCCCATACTTGTTCATCATCATCGTACACCGCTAAATTAATTGTTTCTATATCTTCGTGGCATAGCGTTACTCGAGAACCTTTGTATTCAAATATTGTATTATAGGTTAAAAAGCGATCGTTTCTGATGAGTTTAAAATTTTCAATGCCTTCTATATTTTGTATGTCATAAATCGTGATAATGTCGGGGGCGTCAACAAAAATCTTTTTTGCGTTTAGGTCTTCAACACCAATGCATGCAGCGCTTTCTTTCGGCAAAGCAACGAATCGACCATTCTCATCATGTTGGGTGCCATCAAATTGCAAATAGGGCGCCTCGGACTCGTATAGTTTATGATAAGGCTGATAGGGCGGTTCTTGGTTTATGGCATCGTCTATGTAAAAAAGAAAACATTTACCTTGTCCGTTTTCAAATTTCAGACTAACGCCGCCGTGTCTGTTGCTGTATTCTGAAATTCTTCCGTATTTTTCAGTCAATTCTGTCAACGTGGAACCAACGTCGTTGAGCACGTCGGTGTTCAGTGTTAATTCGATGGGGGTGTAAGGGATTTTCATTTGCGCTTCGGTGGGTGCTTCTGTCTGTGTTTCGGACGAGGGGCAGGCGCCCGGTTCGCTGTTCTCGGTCTGGTTGTTCTTGTCGGCGCAGCCGCTAAGCAGCGTGAGCAGCAAGATGGATAATAAAATGGATTGTAAACGCTTTTTCATGGGAAATCTCCTTTCAAATATGTTTTTTGACTCATTTTGATATAAAATTTTTATTTTATATTCTTACATAAATTATACTATATTACCAAATAGTAGTAAATAAATGTTAATAAATATTAATAAATAATAAGAATTGCGAACAATAAAATAAGAGCTGATATGATCAGCTCTTTTTGTTTATTCTATGTTTAAAGATAAGGACGGTCCACTTCAACTATAGGAAAAGTATTCTCAAATTTTTCCCGCATGATCAGATTGATTTTTTGCCGTATTTCTTCTTCAGATAGTTTGATCTCATGCGGCACAACAATGTCAAAAATGACGTTGGTGTGAGAGGGGCCCTCTACCATGCGAAAATCGTGAATGGATACGTCGGGTGAGATCGCCTTCATCTCTTTGGCGACTCGTTTGCGCATGGAGGTTATTTTATCATCATCGGTCACAACAGGATCCATATGAATCACGCTGTGACAATGAAATTGCTCATTTAATTCCTTTTCAATGCAGTCGATTTCATCGTGCAGGGCAAAGATATTGCCGCTGCCGTCTACCTCTGCGTGCAGAGAAACCATAAGCCGTCCAGGTCCGTAATCGTGTATGACCAAATCGTGCATGCCCTTGACCGTGTGGTGGCTAAGAACGATTTTTTCAATGTTTTCGACCAGCTCTTTATCCGGCGGACCGCCTAAAAGGGGAGCCACCGTTTCTTTGACCGATTGAATGCCTGAATACAGAATAAACAGTGAAACCGCAATACCGCAGTAGCCGTCAATATTATACCCTGAAAAGCGGGCAATCAGCATGCTGATCAGCACCACGGTCGTGGCGACAGCGTCATTGATGCTGTCTCTGGCGGTGGCGTTCATCGCCTGCGAGACGATTTTTTTTGCGATGGCGTGGTTGTATAGAAACATATAGCCTTTAATTAAAATAGAAACAACCAAGATCGCCATGGCTAAATACGATGCCTCGATGGCTTCCGGTGAGATGATTTTTTGAATGGATTCTTTGGCTAAGCTGAGTCCTACGGCAATAATGATAACCGAGACACCCACCCCGCTGATGTACTCAATACGGCCATGGCCGAAAGGATGCTCGGTGTCCGGCTTCTTTCCGGCCAGCCGAAAGCCGATCAACGTAATGGCCGAGGAGCCGGCGTCGGAAATGTTGTTAAAAGCGTCCGCCGTGATGGCGACCGAGTGTGAGAGCATGCCGGCAATATATTTTCCGGCAAACAGAATAAGGTTTAAGAAAATGCCGACAAGGCCGCAAAGCGTGCCATATGACCGCCGGCCTTCGGGCGTGTCTGGTTTTTGTTTAATAAAAAATTTTGATAAAAGGGTAATCATGTCAGGGTAAGTCCTTTCTTTTCAGGTTCCTGATGGTGAGAGCCGCCAAAAACGGCGGCTTATGCTCTGTTCGTTGGCTTTGGTCAAGCAGAGAAAGAGCGCCCATTCTCAAAAACGAGAATGGGTCGGGAATGAACATTGTATAATATGGCAGATAGTTGGTTGGTCAATCGCCGGAATCATACATACACAAAAACATGTTTTTATTTTGATCCGAATGATGTTTTGTTATCCAATTTTTTTGCTTTTTACAGAATGCATAAAAATATAAATGAGAATGAGTAGAGCAATCGCGCCGCCCAGTATGAAATACATCGTTGCGATCGGAACCTCATTGTCAAAGAAATAGAGATTACAGTCCATCGCGCTTTTCATTTGCTCAATGATCTCGGCGGGAATGCCCTGCGCCGCCATTTCTTCATATACACCGCGCATGGCGTGATTGCGCATGAGCGAGGTGCCGTATGTGCCCGGCAGAAAAGAGATGATTTTTTGCAGTCCTTCCGAGAATTGGGAAATAGGCATATAGGCCCCGCAAATAAAGCCGTAACCCGCGCTGACAATGGTGCCCACCGCCGAAATTTGGCCTTGCGAATGCAAAAAGAAATGGATAATGCTGGACAGCGCCGTGCCGAACATCGCCAGCAAAAAGGTGTCAAGCAGCAGATACAACACATCAGTCAGGCTCATATACCATCCGGTGCCGGCTGCGTAAATCAGACACAAGCCTACCGCGGTTAGACAGACAATCAGGGTGGAAATAAAAGCGGCCAGATAATAACTCATCGCTAAGACGGAGGCTTTCAGCGGGGCGATGGTCAAATCCTTGATGGTTCTGTTGGCTTTGTCCTGCACCATCAGCATATTGGAGCAAAAGGCAACCGTGACGCAGGAAACGGCCAACAGCGAGGAAATCAACTGGCTGCTGACCAAGCCGCGGAGCAGCTGATCAGAAAATTGTATCCCCTCGGGCATCATGGATGTAAAGCTGTCCCGGTATACATTGCCAAGAAAAAGCGCATAAAGCGACAGCAGGATAGCGGGTGTGATTAAAGAGGAGAAAAACATGGCTTTGTCTTTGAAAAAAAGCTTTGTGTTTCTCTTGATTAATGCCAATAAGGTGTTCATTTTTCGCCGCCTCCTGTCAGTTTTTTGCCGGTAACCGCTAAGAAAACGTCGTCCATATTTCCTTTTGTTACCTCGTAATCGCGAAAGATGGCAGGATGCTTGATAATTAATTCGGTCGCAGCGCTGGTGTTTTCGACCGAGACGCGATAGGCGTCCCTTATTTTTTCATAAGGCTTGCCCAGCGTGCGAACCTCTTCTTCCTCGACGCCGTAGAGAGTGATGAAATCGCCGGTATAGGTGTTTTTCAGGGCTAAGGGGGTTCCTTCCGCGGCGATTTTTCCACTGTCTAAAATGATAACATAATCAGCCGAGGCCGCTTCTTCCATATAATGCGTGGTGAGAAAGACAGTCATTTGCTCGTTTTTCTGCAAATGGCTGATGACCTGCCAAAGCGTTTTTCGGGTCTGCGGGTCAAGTCCGGTGGTCGGCTCGTCTAAAACCAAAATTTTAGGGTTGTGCAGGAGCGCGCGGGCCACGTCGATTCGTCTTTGTTGTCCGCCCGAGAGCTTGCCCAAGGTTCTTTTTAACAAATCTTCAAAATCAAGAAGAGCCGCCAGTTCGTGCACCCTGGCTTTAAAGGCGCTGCCGGTCAGGCCGTAAAGCGCGGCTCTGCTGGCTAAATTATCGTAAACCGTTAAAGCTTTGTCAAGGACCGAGCTTTGAAACACAACGCCGAGCGAGCGTTTGATTTGAGCGGCATGTCGCCTTAACTCGTGCCCGTCGATGATGACTTGCCCGTTTGTTAAGGCAAGCTGTCCGCACATGATGTTGATAGTGGTTGACTTGCCGGCGCCGTTTTCACCGAGGAAAGCGAACAGTTCACCCTCCTTTACGCGAAAACTGATATCTTTGACCGCCTGAATATCACCAAACGATTTTTGCAGATTGTTGATTTCAATGATGTTTTTCATTTTATTTCAATGGCTCCCAAAAGGTTAATGCCGTTTACAAAGGGGGTGTCGTTGGCGAGCGCAGCGGCTGTACCGGCGTTGTTGCAGGCGGCAAAGCCAAGGTAATAGCATCCGGCTTTGTCGGGCAGTGTCAGCTTGCCGTTGGCTGTATGGGTCATGATTTCCCGGTTATCTAAATGGATCGGGTCACGGTTATACCACTTGGCAAGCGAGCCGAGGGGGCACTCGCCGATTTCCTCTCCGGCTTCATTCAGCAGAACAAAGCGGGCATAGCACAGCATGTGCGGGGCGGCAAAACCCATGTTGTTGACGGTGAGGGCCAGTTCAATCGTTTCGTTCGGCGCGATCCTGCCTTGTACCGCCAGCGTTTGCGCCTTGAGCCGGTATCCCAGGTGATCCCGCAGGTAGTCAAACGCGCTGCGGCGGATATTGTTTCCTTGGTCATCTGTGAAATAAGCAGGATCGATGGGCATGCCGTTTTCTTTCAGGAAAGAGAGGGGCATTTCTACATTCTGCCACAGCCGCATGGCAAGCGGCGTGGTGGGGCCAAGCTCCATGTAATTATGCATGACCGAGAGGGAGGTGTACCGCTGCTCAAACAGCCATTTTATGACTAAAAAGGGGTCCGGAAAATAACCGCCGGCTTCTTTGTTGCGGGACCAGCCGCCCCAGAAAAGTTCACCGTCGATGGGCAGGTAGGGGCTTTCGCGCTCGACCTGCTTGGTTTGCTCGGTGCCGGGGTCTACGCCGCCGCTGGCCGGGCTGTAAGCGCCGAACACCGAATCGTTATGGTGCGAAAGCCGTTCGCGTCTGGGATCGCCCTCTTCAATCAGATTTTTAAAGTCGGGCAGCCGCATTTGTATAAACAGACTTTCGGGACAGGCGGCCAGAATATTTTCCAGCAGTCTTTTACGGTCCACCGGCAGCTGGTTGGAGTGCCATTCGCCCCAAGCGCCGAGAAAGCCGGCCTGATAGACGTGAATGACGTCAATATGCTTGGCCACCAAGGGGAAAAGCTGCTGCATGTGGGCGGTCATCACTTCCTCGCTGGCCTCGCCGGTGCCGTCCATTTCGGTTTGATAGGTGAAGCGCAGCAGGGCGCGAATGCCGTATTTGCGGTGGGCCGAAAGAAAAGCCTCTACCTGTTCCAAAGCCATGTCGGGCAAAACTTTGGTGTCTTTAAAATCGGTTAAATAGACATAGGACTGTGAAAGGGTGGGGTGTACGCCGGCGAAGTAATCTACATGCGCGGCCACCAGCGCGTCGGCCCGGTTCATCATAGCGGCCGGATCCTCTTCGGGCGGATTTTTGAGCACGATAAAGTCGATTTGGTGTCTGAGACCTCTGTCGGGGTTGCCGAACAGCTTGCGTTCATCCGAATGGGGTAATGGGTTTATTGAGCATACGCCCTGCAGGGCGGGCAGTTCGTTAAAAAAAGGATTCATCATGATACCTCACTTTTTATATCTTGCCAGTATTATACCCGAGTAACGGGGCATCGTCAAGCCTTTTGCATTTTGTGGCGGTAATTTGCAAGGAAGAAAACGCAGGTTGACTTATTCCCGTTTGCCGATTATAATGGGAGCATGATGAATAAAGAGAAGAAAAACAGGCCGGAGCTGTTGGCGCCGGCTGGCAATATGGAAAAAATGAAGGCGGCACTGCGCTTTGGTGCCGACGCGGTATATTTGGCGGGCCAGCGCTTTGGTATGCGAGCAGGGGCCGATAACTTTGATTTAGACGAGATGCAACAGGCGGTTGAATATGCGCACGCTTTGGACAAAAAAGTGTATCTTACCGTCAACACCATGCCCCGCACCCATGAATATGAGGCGCTTGAAGCGTATATCAAAGAGGTGGGCACCTTTGGCCTTGACGCCATGATTGTGGCCGACCCCGGCGTGCTGACTTTGTGTCGGAAATATGCGGCCGAAACGCCGGTGCATATTTCCACCCAAACCGGTGTGGTGTCGGCGGCCGACTGCCTTTTTTGGGCAGAGCAGGGGGCCAGCCGCGTGGTGCTGGCCAGAGAGCTTTCGCTGAAAGACATTAAAGAGATTCGCCGGCTCATTCCGGATACGCTTGAGCTTGAGGCGTTTGTCCATGGCTCTATGTGTGTCTCCTATTCGGGTCGTTGCCTGCTTTCCGAGAACATTCTGGGGCGGGACGCGAACCGCGGTGGCTGTGCGCAGCCCTGCCGGTGGAATTTCAAACGGTATGAAATCGAGGAGGAAAAGCGGCCGGGGACGCGCTTCCCGATTGAGGAAGGGCCGGACGGCGCGTTCATTCTTTCCAGCAAAGATTTATGCATGATCGATCATATACCGGCTCTCATGGAAAGCGGACTTGATTCGTTTAAAATCGAAGGACGCATGAAGAGCGCGTATTATACCGCGGTGTGCGCGAATACCTATCGCATGGCGATGGATGCCTATGCGGCCGATCCTGCGCAGTATCAGACCAACCCGGCTTGGTTGGAAGAGTTAGAGAGCGTAACCCACCGGGAATATGCGACGGGTTATTTCTTTGGCCATCCAATGGAAAACGCGCAGCTTTGCGAAAATCCGGGCTATCAGAAAGAGAAGGCGTATCTGGCGGTTGTGACACAGGTGGAGGGAAACCGGGCCTTTTTGTGCCAGCGCAACAAGGTGTGTGCGGGCGAGGAGGTTTCCTTGCTTTCGCCGGGCCGGTGCGGTGTGCCTTTTACCATGTGTGATATGCGCAATGAAAAGGGCGAGCCGATTGACAGCGCGCCGCATCCGTATATGAATTTCAGCATAGAGGCGACGGTGGCTATGAAACCGGGGGATATTATAAGAGGATGAAAAGGGAAAAAGACCTGATGGAAGATCAGGTCTTTTTTTTATGTTGGTTTAAGGGGTGCGGCCCCGCGGCCCTCGACACAATTTTATGTTACTATAATTATAATCTTTTTTCTTTTTGCAGGGGTACTAACCCCTGCACCCCGCAAACTTTTAGAAAAAAGTTTGATCAAAAC
>JAAVYP010000047.1 GCA_022791195.1 Clostridiales bacterium
TGCCTTTGCACGCTCTGCCAGCATAGCCGGCATCGTTAAATTTTATGGTAGTGAAAACGTTGTGGTATAATGAAGCAAACCTGCGGTTGGCTTCCAAAATTTAACTGATCGTGCACCTGCACGCTCTGCCAGCACAGCCGGCATCGTTAAATTTTATGGTAGTGAAAACTTTGTGGTATAATGAAGCAAATCAGAGATTTGCTTATAACAATTTTTGCTGCGCATAACAAATTTTATTTTTTATATCTGACTCTTTATAAGGAGATATTCAATGAAATACATTATCATCGACATTGGCTCCAACACGATAAAAATGGACGTGTTTTCTGTATTGAATGCAAACAGCATTTGCCTCGACAAACAGGAATATGTCACAGCCGGGCTGATCAACTACATCGAAAACAACCAAATGAATCAAGACGGCATTGACAAACTCTGCACGATTCTTGATCAATTCATCCGGCGCACAGACGATTTAGAAAACGCACAACTCTTCTGCTTCGCGACCGCCTCTCTGCGCCGGGCGGCGAATGCACAAAGCATCATACAAGAGGTATTCATCAAAACCAACTTAAAAATACAATTGTTAAGCGAAGAGGAAGAGGCACTGCTCAGCATGAAAGCCGTCCAACACGAGGTTGGCTCGCATAAAAGCGGCATCATGCTGGATATGGGCGGCGGCAGCACCGAAAAAGTTCTTTTTAACGGTGATACAATTTTGTCTGCCCGCAGCATGCCTTTTGGTTCCCTCTCCCTTTACCGCCAATTTGTAACAGGTTCGTTGCCAACGCCGGACGAAGCAAAGCGGCTTGCCGCCTATGTTCTCGACCAATTTCAAGATTCATCTTCTGCTAAACAAGAAACTCTGTATATCGTCGGCGGTACAGGAAGAGCCTTTTGTACGCTGCACGGTCAGTTATACGAAAAAAACAGTCAAGCCCTTTATTCGATTCATACATCTGAGCTCATTGCTTTTATCCATCAATTATTGCTGTCAGACCATACAGAAAGGCAATTAGAAGAAATTATTCCTGAACGAAAATATACGTTCATGCCCGGGTTGATCGCCCTTGGTGCGATGGCCAAGCGAATAGGAGCTATGCAAGTGCTATTCCCTCTTGGCAATGTACGCCAAGGCTATCTGCTTTCCATTTTATGAAAAGGAGGCTCGTACATATGAAAAAAGAAGCCGAAAAATTAAATCCCTCTACTTTATTTGAAGGCATGGTATCCATCCGCCCGCTTTTTAACGGCAACGCCAAACGCAAAATCGAGAAAATGTGGATTGATAAAGCCAATCAAACAAGCAAAAACAAAAGCAAAGAACTGTCCTTTTTACAACACAAAGCAGAGGAACTCTCTTTCCCCATTGAATTTATAGCCAGCGAAGAGCTGGCCGCCATGGCTTTAGGCACAACCCATGGCGGCGTTATTGCCGCTTGCACCCAAAGAAAGATTCCTGCCCTCACACTGCCGCAAATCAAGCCAAAAGGCTTCTATGTCTATTTAGACGGGATTGAAGACCCCTATAATTTTGGGTATGCGCTGCGCTCCCTTTACGCGGCCGGCGTTGATGCCGTGATTCTTTCGCCGCGCAACTGGATGAGTGCGGCCGGCGTGGTTTGCCGCGCCTCGGCCGGTGCTTCTGAACTTTTTGACTTATATGAAGCGGACGGCATAGACGCGGCCGCGCTATTTCACCAAGCAGGCTATCAGGTCATTGGCACTGGACTTGAAAAAGCCGCCAGCATGTATGAAACGCCGCTTACCTTCCCTTTATTTCTCATCATCGGCGGTGAAAAAAGGGGTATTTCCAAAAGCCTTTATGAAAAGTGCGACCACATTGTCAAAATTGAATATGGAAGAGACTGCGCCTTTTCTTTGTCGGCTGCCTCAGCGGCTGCGATTCTGGCCTTTGAAGCCGCCAGACAAAATTTTTTTAACCACTAAACCAAAAAAACATATAATATACTGATAAAACAGCAAAGGAGTATATTGTATGTCTGTTAGTGATGTTTGCTTCGCTTCTGCGAATTCAAAGGATGGATTTATCAGTTTTTTTGATCAGGTATTCGGTGCATGTTCGTATCGCTACATACTGAAGGGAGGCTCCGGCACCGGCAAATCCTCGCTGATGAAAAAATTAGGCGCCGCTGCTGAAGAATTGGGGTATCAAACCGAATATATCTTATGTTCTTCAGACCCCGATTCGGTAGACGGAATCATCATTACCGATCTTGGCGTGTGTATGATTGATGGTACCGCACCGCACCTGTGTGATGTTGATTTGCCCGGCATTAATTCTGAGCTTGTCAATCTCGGCAATTACTGGAATAAACAAAAGTTGGCCCTGTGCACAGAGGAAATCAAAACAAAATGCGCAGAAAAATCAGCCCTTTATGCCAAGGCTTATAACTGCTTAAACGCGATAGATCGGGTAGAGAATATTACCAAAGGCTGTTCATATCCCGCCTTTAATCACGAAAAGGCAGAAGCTTATGCAGCCCGTTTGACCAAACAATTTGTACCTTATGCTTTAGGTAAAGAAAAAATCCGCCTGATTGATTCGGTTGGCATGAAAGGCTTCAAAACCCTTTCCTCATTTGAAGCAGGCACCAATTATAAGATAAAGCCACTTTATCTCACTGAATATCTGCTTTTAAATACAATTTATCAATCGCTGCACCAAAAACATCTTGAAATGCGCATCAGCTATCGTTTTTTAGACACCGCCGCGATCGATGGCATCTATCTGCCCCAGCAGGATGTTTCCTTTACCATCGGACACGCAAAAGACGACTGCGACAAGCTTATCAACACAGAACGCTTTGTCGACAAAGCGTTCCTTGCAAAAGGAAAAAACAAGCTCCGTTTTGCACGTCGATGTGAAGATGAGCTCTCCTCAATGCTGACCGACTTTTTTGCACAGATTGCAGAAGCCCATTTCAGCATAGAAAATGACTATATACAAGCGATGAACTTCACAAAACTCACACAAGATACGAATCGCCTGATTAAGAAAATTTTGCAGGAACATCGATAAGCGATAAAACCATTTTTCATATAAGACGGATCGCCCGCATTCGGCGATCCTTTTTATATCAATATCAAAAACAATATATCGTTGTTTTTATGTCAACAACCCATACATTGACTTTTGCCGCGTTTGTTTTATACTAATAGTGAGGTGTTTAGTTACAGAAAGGATCCACAACCGTTTATGAAAATTAATATCGGCGAAAAAATAAAAAATCTGCGCAGAGAACACCGCGTCACACAAAAAACGCTGGCTAGTTATTTAGGCGTCATGCCGCAGGCAATCTCCAGCTGGGAACTGGGTATTAACTATCCCAAGTTAGAGCATATCCCGATTCTTGCACACTTTTTTGGCACGACAACCGATAATTTGCTCGACTGCCTTATGATTGAACAAGAGCATGAAATTCAACATATTCTTGATGAACTGGAGAGACTTCGATCAAAAGATGATGTAATCAATCGATCTGCGCTAATTGAAAAAGCCTATCAAAAATATCCTTTCGATTATCGAATCGCTATTGCCTATGCAGACAACCTGTGGCAAAAGCTTGCTGACCAAGGACTTCATTCTTCAAAAGCTAATTGGAAGCATTGGATTGAAAACTATGAAAAAATTGAAGAAATTTGTCAGCGTGTCATCGACTACTGCAGCACACCTCACCTGCGTGACCAGGCCATTTATCTCTGGGCCTGTGCCACCAAAGAGCTTCACGGTCCTGCCCAGGCAAAACAAATTTTAAATAAGCTGCCAGCATCTTATCATGACACCCTGCCAGAACTAAGAGAAACTTTTTGGTCCGAAAATGAACAGCAGTCAATGATGTATGTCAAAGAAAACATTATGGTGCTTAGCGATATGCTGCTGCACAAAATGGAAAAACTCTACCGTGCCAACAGTTTTCAGATATCCATCGATGAAAAAATCGAAAAGCTGCATAACATGATTCACTTATATCGCATGATTTACGAAAAAGAAGATTTCGGCGCTGCCAATCTGCATGTCAGCCAATTATATCAAGCATTGGCCGAGCTTTATTTAGAGAGACATGAAGCAGACAAAGGGTTGGATCTGATCATATGTGCTTGTGAAACAGCCATAAATTATGATCTCTTATGCGATGAAACACAGCACAGCTCTTTTTATGTGCAAAATCTCGCCTTTGTCTGGTCTGATTTAGACGCCATTGAAAACCGATGCAGTGAGTTATATTTCGATCTCACACACAAAGCCTGTTATCAAATATTAAATAACGAGCCGCGTTTTCAATATTGGATCAATAAAATCCAAAAAAACATATAGCTATATAGCAAAAGAAAAGTCAATTCTCTTTTAGAGAATTGACTTTTGATTTTAGCACTTTATACTTATTATTTATATAAAATGCATATTAGCAAAAACAAATTCTGTTTTCAGCTAATCTTATTCAATATCAACTGCGCGGTCTCTCAAAGCAGCTGCAACAGCACCGCCTTCTGCACCAGTAGGCCCTGTTGGACCTGTGGGACCAGTGGCTCCAGTCGCTCCTGTTGGACCGGTAATGCCATTTGCTCCGGTAGCGCCTGTTGCACCCGTAGCACCAACGGCACCTGCCACACCCGTGGGACCGGTTGGACCAATCGGTCCTGCAATACCATTCGGGCCGGTTGCTCCCGTGGGTCCTGTGGGGCCGGTTACACCATCTGCACCAGTTACGCCTGTTGCGCCTGTCGGACCGGTAATACCGTTCGCACCAGTTGGACCGGTGGCGCCGGTTGGGCCTGCTGTACCTACAGCACCGGTCGGACCCGTCGGGCCTTGCGGCAGCACTAAATTCAAAATGAAATTTGGCGCTGTACCGGTAATCGTAGCGGATGCGGGTTCACCGGGTGCCGCTGTTTCAACGGTACCAATCGTCAGCACAGCACCTGGGCCTAATGGGCCAGTGGGACCTGTAGCACCCGTTGCACCGGTGGCGCCGGTAATACCCGTAGCACCTGTGGGTCCAACCGGCCCTACGGAACCGGTGGCCCCCGTCGCACCAGTCGGGCCTGTAACACCCATAGCGCCTATGGGTCCTGTCGGACCGGTAATGCCGTTAGCACCGGTCGGACCTGTGGCGCCGATCGGGCCTGTAGCTCCTGCCGCACCAGTAGGACCCGTGGCGCCCACCGGACCGGTTGGACCGGTAGCGCCAGTAACGCCAGCAGCACCTGTCGCGCCAACTGCACCGACAGGGCCAGCAGGGCCTGTCGGACCCATAAACCCAATGGGGCCCATAGGGCCTGTGACGCCAGCCGGGCCTGTAGGGCCGGTTGGACCCGTAGGACCCATAATGGTGCACACACATTCAGGTGCTGGCGGACAGCATGGACATTGATTGGCAAATCTGTCCGAACCATTAAAATTTCTCATTTCAAACTTCCTCCTTATTGGCTATTTCCCTCAATTTATTCTGAAAATAGCGTTTATTAGCCAGATAATTTTCATTATCGGGTTTTCTTTCTCCTGCTTTTTCATTGCATTCACAAGCTTTTGTATATTCGCCAAGCTGATCATAACAAACACAAAGCTGCATATAAGGTATAAAACCAAAACAATCAATGGATGAAAATCCGCCATTCTGCGCATTTTCTCCGCAGTCTAAAGCACATTCATACCAAAATATCGCCTGTTCATATTGCTTTTTCTGCATTTTAACGAACCCTATTTCACAGCATATTTCGGCTCTGGGACGGTCATACAAAAAGCTCTCAAATAAAGAGCGCAGCGCTTTATCTTTTTCACCAAGCTGTTCATAGCATCTGGCTAAATCAAGACACGCGCCTATACTGTTTTCAATCCAGCGATCCGGTGAGGCAAAAAAATCTTGAAAAGCGTCAATGGCTTCGCTGTATTGCTGATGATAATACAATTCCCTGGCATAATAGTATTTTTGTCTTGTGTCCAGCGCTTTTCCTTCTTGCAGCAACTTTTGAAAAATCTTTAGATTTCGGTTTGGGTCGTTAACTTTGCATTTTTTATGCCGGACGGCAACTTCGCTATACACAATCACGCCCTGCGGCGTAATGGCTTCGTGAACAGCGCCATTCCACACAAATTGCTGTGAACGCTTTAGCAGCCTTTCTCTGTAATAAGAGAAAGTCGGGGTGTCGTTTTGATCAAAAGCCACATGATATGGCATCATTACGACATCTGTTTTTTGATCTAAGCTGTTTTTCAGCGCCAACAATTTGTGTTGGTTCTCAATATCAATATAGTCATCTGCGTCAAGCCACATGATATAGTCCATAACGGCCTTTGAGAATGAAAAATTCCGAGCCGCTGCAAAATCGTCAATCCAAATAAAATCATAAATTTTATCTGTATATGCTGCCGCAATTTCTTTTGTTTTGTCTATTGAACCCGTGTCAACAATAATGATTTCATCTGCAATCTCTTTCATGCAGGCAAGACAACGGCCTAAAACATCCTCTTCATTTCGCACAATCATACACAAACTCATCGTTGGCATGCTTTTAACCTCCTACATCATAACAGTCCCTCTACGTCTATCATATGTCTTATTCTCGTTTCTGCTCCTGCGATATCATCCTAATAGGAACAAAAAAAGGACAGGAAAAATCCTGTCCTTTTTGGCATATCAATTACAGCGTATGTATAAATTTATCGATCTTTTCAAGCGCTTTCATAATGTGGTTAATAGAATAGGCATACGAAATACGGGCAAACCCTTCTCCGCTGTCGCCAAAAGCCGTACCTGGCACAATCGCAACCCCGGCTTCGGAGAGCAGTCTTTCACAAAATTCATCGCTGCTAAGACCAAAGGTACCGATGTTGGGGAACACATAAAAGGCGCCCTGCGGCTCAAAACAAGCAAGGCCCATGGCACGCAGCTCACTGACAATCAACTTGCGCCGCTGATCATACTGCCCTGTCATATAAGCAATATCCTCATCGCCGTTTTTGACCGCCTCGGCCGCTGCATACTGACTGACAGTCGGTGCACACATGATTGCGTACTGATGTATTTTGAGCATCTGTTTTGTAATTTCCGGCGGCGCTAAGGTATAACCGATACGCCAACCCGTCATCGCATAGGATTTGGAAAATCCGCTGGCGATAATTGTTCTTTCTCTCATACCCGGCAGCGAAGCAATTGAAATATGCTTGACGCCATAGGTGAGCTCGGCATATATTTCATCTGAAAGAAGCAAAATGTTAGTATCCCGAATGAGTGCGGCAATGGCTTCCAAATCTTCTTTTTCTAAGATGGCCCCGGTTGGATTGTTGGGAAAAGGCAGCACAATCATCTTTGTTTTTTCGGTGATCGCTTGCTTGAGCTGCTCGGCTGTCAGCCGGAAACGATTCTCTTCTGTACACTCAATATAAACGGGTGTACCGCCTGCCAGCGTCACAATCGGGCCATAGCAAACAAAGGACGGCACCGGAATAATCACCTCATCGCCCGCACACACGCAAGCACGAATGGCAAGGTCAATCGCTTCGCTGCCTCCGACTGTAACCAGCGTCTCTTTTTCCGGTGAATACGTCAGCGCATAGCGGCGCTCCATATACCGGCAGATTTCTTCTCTAAGCTCCATGGTGCCGCTGTTGGAAGTATAATAAGTTTTGCCTTTTTGCAGGCTATCAATGGCCGCATCGCGAATATGCCATGGCGTCACAAAATCCGGCTGTCCCACGGTCAGCGATATCACGTCTTTTCGGTCGGATAAAAAATCAAAAAATTTCCGAATACCCGACGGTTTCATATCCACTACCTTTTTTGATAGTATTTCATCGTAATTCATCATTAATTAACATTATCCCTTTCATCCTCAGGAGCCGGGAAAATCACGCCTTTATCCTTATATTTCTTCATAATAAAATGGGTCGCTGTTGAAGTGACCGAATCAATCGAGGCAAGCTGCTTGGCCACAAAAAATGCAATATCCTTCATGGTTTTTCCTTCCACAATCAAAGAAAGGTCATATGCCCCCGACATTAAATAAATACTCTTTACCTCGTCAAATTTGCACACCGCTTCAGCTACTTTGTCAAAACCGGTGTCCCGTTCTGGCGTCACTTTTAATTCGATAATCGCCTGCACATATTCTTTATCGGTTTGATCCCAGTCAATCAGTGCTGGATATCCTAAAACAACGCCCGCTTTTTCATAAGCCTCTAAAGCAGCCGCCACCTCTGCCTCGCTGCGGTCGGTCATGGCCGCTAACTGCCGGTTTGTCAGTCTGCTGTTCTCTTCCAGCAAACACAAAATCTTATCCATTTTTAACCCCTCCTGTTCAGGCTCTATATCGTTTTTATTATATATAAATCAACCATGTTTCTATTCAAGCACAGACATATTGACGATCTCCGCATCCGGAAAATACGCTTTTAAAATCATATCATACGGATAGCCAAAATCGCCTAAATCCTTTGTACCATACTGGCTTAATCCTACGCCATGGCCATTGCCCCTTCCAATAAAAACAAAATTTGAGAAACTTCCCTCTGTTTTTACTGTTCGCGTTGTCTTGGTTACGCTGGCGCTGTTAATATCCGGCAAAACCTCTTCGCGCATCAACGCGCGATCATATTTGACTGCACCGGTTGATGAAAGAATCATAAATGAATCCATATTGGTATAAGCAGTCGAAGCTCTTGCGCCAGCCACCATAAACTGTTCGCCCTGCTTCTGCATTTTCTCGCCGAAAAAAGTCAGCACATTCACGCCATTCGTATAGGCAGGCCTCGTAAAATCAACGTCTAACTTAAAATCGGTAACGGACACACTGCGCTCACCCCGCTCCACCACAAAATTGGCGCTTTTCAAATACGAGGACAGCGCCTGTCTGATTCGATCGCTTTTACTGATCAGAATACTTTTGCCGTTCACATCGGTAAACGTGATTGAATTGACATATGTTGAACCAGACGCAAAGCTATTGATATTAATCGAAGACACCGAACCGGTAAGACCAGTATATCCCTTTGACTTCAGCGCATCATAGAGCTTAGCGCCACTGACTTCGACCCGCCATGAGCCGCCTGGATAGTTCTCATATTGCTCCCACGGTGTGGCTACGCCCGCTAAATAAGGAAACGAGGTACCGCCCCACACATCATAAGCGCTGGCTGTACAGCCCCCCGTAGAAGAAGAATAATAAGCGCTAAATGGCCGATCATGATAGGACAACACTTGCGACTTTGTGGCGGACACACATTCTTTAACAGTCGTATTAACCCCCTTTACGCCGCCGTACACCTGGCATTCGGTGGTATTGCATAAATCAAAACCATATGTTTTTTCATGCTTATTCAAATTGCAGATTGTATAAGAACGCACCGCCACGGCAAAGGCTTTCTGCGCTTCCCTATTCCATGAAGAGCTGATTTCATGCGGCAGCACCCCTTCTACATATCTTTCAATCGGAAGCACATTGACCACGCATAAACCAGTGGCTGTTCGCTCAAACTGCATCGTGCCCGCGTACGCATAGCCATTGGGGGCTGTGATATAATAACGATCCTCATAAGGCCGGCCTGCCTGCAAGCCAAAGAGCAGGCCGCTTCCGCCATCAAACTGAAACACCACCCGATTGGTATCAGGGTTGATTAACGTGACTCCGCTTTCAGAAGGTGTCGCCACATGCCCGTACAAGCGATGCGCTGAAGTGATTTTTTGCATAGCTTTCGTCACCGATTCAAGAGTCTTATAACACCCCGCCCGCACTTTCATCGTTTTATTGACAAAGGCAGGATAAACCGGCAAGCCATATTCGCTTAGCAAATCCGCAATATCGGCAAACTGGGTCTCAAAGTCAGCCACCATGGGATCAATATCAAATTCTATATGATATCCGCCGATATCAACCGAGTCCTCCTGCGCGGGTTCATAACCGTCATCCGTGCGCACCAAATGATCGGCTTGGCAAACCATCAGCGAAGAAGCATTGTATGTAAAAACAGAGGTAAACTGTTTTTGATGCACATAACCGAGCGAAAAACCACCTGGCGAAGACACCTCATATGACGCCGGCGCACCGCTTCCGTAAGCAATACCTATACGCACCATAAGATCAGCCGGATATTGTATTGCATACCCCTTCGATGTTGCTTTAGACGGCAAAATCATAAAAACAAAGCCAATTACCATCAAAGCCGCCAGCAACATGCAAACCGCGCGAACCAAATAACGAGACCATTTGTTATTCAATGGTATATGCCCCCCTGATCATCACATACGATTCGTTTGAAGTAATACGAATCCCGCGGCCGTCCGCACGCGGCACGAGCAGTTGATGATTAATCTCTATCGCATTGCCGTTATATAACTCTTTGCCAGTGGTCAAATCAGAAAGGCCCTGCGCACTGCTGGGCGAAATCGCCGCCGCTGAACCGGAGCGAAGCACAATCTCAGCAGAGGTTTCGGGTATTAATTCTTGTCCCTTGGTTAAATAAACAACTTCATAAAAGCCATTGCCTGCGCTAATCTGCTCTTTAATCCACGGTTTTAGGGCATTGTCGATATAGTCTACCGAAACCAGTGTTAAATTTTTATCCTCGGTAGCCGCGTGAATGCCTATACTCACGCTAATCGAAAGCACCAACACAACCGATAAAACCAAAATCAGAATCTTTTTTTTGCTCATTTCAACCTCCCAAATCGTTATGACATTCTCCCCCAATGGATTAGGATTCATTTTAAATGAAATTGACGCCATAAACAACAATAAGCCAATTCGATTTTTCTTACTGCATATCAAAGTTTCTTGCTATTCATTTTCCAGCAAATGTTTCTTCATTCTATCAATACTCCGGCCAAACGGCGTGCCCGCCGCCGGTATCTTATATTTCCGAAAGCCTTTGGTACCTCCCTCGCCGCACAGCTTTTCAATATCGGCCGAGATCAGCGTCACTTTCTCATTCTTCTTAGGCTTTAACACCGTAATGCCCTGGCTGGAGCGAGTTGTCTTTTCGGTAATCATCGCCGAATCAACAATGATACACCGGTTTTGATTGGTACCGATAAACACCTCCATCGGTTCACTTTCATACAGCATATCGGCCAGCGCAGAAGCATCTGAATATGCGTTGGCTAATTTTTTTCTTCGCGATTTTGTCTGATAGGCGCTGACCGGCACGCGGGCGCATTTTCCATTTTCAAACGCAAAGATAAAATGGTCGCCCTGCTTATATTCATGAATACATTTCATAAACAGGACCCTCTCTCCCTCATCAAAGCCAAGCTTCGCTGGAATATAATCACCTAAAGCCGAGGCCTTGACCGGCTCAAAATCTGCCACTCTTGCCTTATACACCTGCGCCTTATCCGAGAAAAACAAGAGTTCATCGACATTTTGCGCTTCTTCAACACACACTAAATAATCATCGTCTTTCAGCTTTTGTTCGTCGTTGCCCCGCAGTGAAAGCAGCGTGTTTTTCTTAAAGTAGCCATCATGTGTCAGCAAAATTTTGCAGTTATAATTCTCGACTATATTTTCAGGCTCATAGGCCTCTAAATGATCGTCATACAAAATTTGGGTCTTTCTTGGCTTGCCGTACTTCTTTTTGATCTCAACAAGCTGTTCGGCAATGTATTCCTTAGTTTTCTCTTCGCTGCCAATAATTTCACCTAAGCGCTTAATTTCAGCCTGCAAACTCTCAATTTCTTGAATGCGGTTCACAATATACTCTTTGTTTAAATTACGCAGCTTAATATCCGCGATATACTCGGCCTGCACTTCATCAATGTCAAATCCATCCATCAGGTTGGGGACAACCTCTTTGTCATTCTCGGTACCTCTGACAATGCGGATCGCTTTGTCAATATCCAGCAATATTTTGCCAAGACCCAGCAAGAGATGCAGTTTTTCTTCTTTCTTTTGTTTGTCAAAGGTAAGCTCACGCTTCACACAGCCCATACGGAAAGCAATCCATTCCCGCAAGATCGCGGCCACGCCCAATGTCTTAGGAACGCCGTCCAAAATAATATTAAAATTGCAGGCATACGTGTCCTCTAACGGCGTTAGCTTATATAACTTCGCCATAAGCTGGTCAGGATCGGTACCCTTTTTAATATCCAAAGTCAGCTTAAAGCCATCTTTATCAATTTCATCTCTGAAATCAGAAACTTCTTTTAGTTTTCCCTCTTTCACAAGATCGGTAATGGCTTTCATAATCAGCTCGATCGTAGTCGAATAAGGAATCTCAAAAATATCGATACAGCCGGCCGATTTGTCATACACATAACGGGCACGCAGCCGAACGCTGCCAGTTCCTTTGGTGTAAATCTGACTTAACTGATCACGGTTGTAAAGGATATACCCACCTCCCGAAAAATCAGGCGCTTTGATAATATCCAACAGCGTGTCTACATCAGTATAAGGATTTTTGAGCATCTGTACCGTGCCGTCGCACAGCTCCGCTAAATTAAAAGAGCAGATTTTGCTGGCCATACCCACGGCAATGCCCATAGTCGGCGAGAGCAGAATATTGGGAAAAGAGGTGGGCAGCAGCGCCGGCTCTTTCATGGTATTGTCGTAATTGTCCACCATATCCACGGCGTTTTTGTCAATACCGCGAAA
This sequence comes from Clostridiales bacterium, assembly GCA_022791195.1. Taxonomy (GTDB): domain Bacteria; phylum Bacillota; class Clostridia; order Oscillospirales; family CAG-272; genus CAKSEI01. The sequence continues at coordinate 12,607 of JAAVYP010000047.1, forward strand.
CAGTTCTGCACAAAAGGGGTCTAATTTGACTTCTGTATAACGAGAGGCCGCATAGGCCATCTCAGAGGAATACTGCTTGCCAAAGCTTCCTTTTGAATCGACCAAGGGATGCAGCAATGTTTCATTCGCACGCGTCAAACGTACCAATGTTTCATATATCGCCGCGTCACCATGCGGATTCAGCTTCATGGTTTGCCCAACCACATTGGCGCTCTTGGTGCGGTTGCCTGTTAACAGGCCCATTTTGTACATCGTATACAGCAGTTTGCGATGAGAAGGCTTAAACCCATCAATCTCAGGCAATGCACGCGAGATAATCGCGCTCATGGCATACGGCATATAATTCTTCTCTATGGTTTCGGTGATCGGCTGCAACACCGCCGGCGCCGGCGGTTCCGATGAATATCTTTCGATTTCTTTCGATCCTTTTTTTCTTGCCACTTACATTTCCTCTTTTACATGTTCTATCAAAAAGCCAGCCGCTTTAACTAGGCGGTTCATCACGGCCAAGCCAAGACCGGTTGTCTCCGGCATAAATGCATACACGCGTTCAATCTCTTTTTGTTCATCAATCGCACGCAGACAGTCAAACAGCCTTTGTGCCTGCTGCTCAGTCGATGAGCGGCTGCCCAATGAAAAAACAGGCTCTGAAAAACAAGCTTTGTCCTCTTCAAAGCAAATAACGCCGCAGAATTGGTCACTGCTCTTTTGCTTGATATAGCGAACAACCGCCTCGTGCGGTCCGTCAACGACAATAACTTGCGCTGACGGCGCATAATGCCGGTATTTCATACCCGGGGCCTCTGCTTTCTCGTTCTCGCCTAACTTAGTATAAACCGCTTTATCCACCGTCACGTTCCGGCAAATTTCGCAAAGCTGATCATAAGTTATCCCGCCGGGGCGCAAAAGAGTCATTGAATCCTCGCCCGTTATCTTCACAATCGTCGATTCAAGGCCAATGCCGCAGGGGCCGCCATCGAGAATCATATCCACCCGCCCAAACAAGTCCCGCACGGCATGTTCGGCCTTTGTCGGGCTTGGTTTTGTCGATAGGTTAGCAGACGGCGCCGCAATCGGCAGTTGACACGCACGCAACAGTGCTCTGGCCGTTGGATGAGAAGGCACACGAATGCCTACCGTTGCAAGGCCGCCCGTGACTGTATCAGGGATACAAGCCTTTTTGGGTAAAATCACCGTGAGGGGGCCGGGCATAAAACGCTCGGCCAGCCGATCAAACAACGGCGTGGGATAGCAATAATCCGCCGCCTGGCTCGGATCGGCCAAATGCACAATCAAGGGATTATCAGAGGGGCGTCCCTTGGCTGCATAAATTTTGGCCGCGGCCGAATCATCCAGCGCGTTAGCGCCTAAACCATACACCGTCTCGGTTGGAAAAACAACCAATCCGCCCGCCCGCAGTATGTCGGCGGCCTGCAAAATCTCTTTTTCGCTGTTTCCTGCTGCAATCGTTTTCATTAATACTCACTGTTCTTTAATTTTTCTGCTGTATCGGCTGTAATTAATGCATCTATCATTTCGCCGATATTGCCGTTTAAAAAATTTTCTAAGCTATAAAGAGTTAAGCCAATGCGATGGTCGGTCACCCGCCCCTGCGGATAGTTATATGTGCGAATCCGCTCGCTGCGATCGCCCGTACCGACTTGACTTTTACGTTCTGAAGCAATTTTATCGTGCTGTTCAGCCTGTTTCATATCAAAGAGCTTGGTTTTTAAAACTTTTAGGGCTTTTTCCTTGTTTTTGAGCTGGCTGCGCTCGTCCTGACATTCCACCACGATGCCTGTCGGCTTATGTAAAATCCGAATAGCCGATTCGGTTTTATTGATATGTTGTCCGCCCGCACCGCTGGCTTTACAGGTTTCAATCACCAAATCACCCGGATTTAACGCCACTTCGACATCTTCTGCTTCAGGCAGCACAGCCACCGTCACTGTGGACGTATGGATGCGCCCCTGTGTCTCGGTTTCAGGTACCCGCTGCACCCGGTGCACGCCGCTTTCAAATTTAAATTTAGAATAGGCACCGTCCCCTTCAATCATAAATGAGATTTCTTTAAATCCGCCCAGTTCGGTTTCGTTCGCGCTCATCCGCTCGGTTTTAAAACCAGCCATATCCGCATACATGGTATACATACGATACAAAACACTGGCAAACAGCGCCGCCTCTTCGCCGCCTGCCCCGCCGCGAATTTCGACAATTACATTTTTATCATCGTTTTCATCCCGGGGCAGCAGAAGAATTTTGAGTTCCTCAAACAAAGCGGCACAATGCTCTTTCTCGGTTTTATATTCTTCCTCGGCCAGTTCTTTCAAATCAGCGTCGTTCGATTCAGAAAGCAGCTCCTCCGCCTCGTTCATCAGCCGCATCGCTTCTTTATATTCCCTGAATTTTTCAATTATAGGCATCAGCAGCTTATGTTCTTTCATCAACGCGCGAAATTCTTCCTGATTCGCCACTACGGCGGGGTCACTTAACCGCTCGTTGATTGTCTCATATTTTTTTTCAGCGTCGTTTAATTTTTCTATCATTGATTAAATGCACACATTCCTTTATACGTCATATATAGATCAGCCTTTGCGATCACTTCATAGGGCGCGTGCATAGAAACCACTGCCACCCCGAGGTCAACCACTTCGATATTTTTCTCGGCAATATATTTAGCTACGGTACCGCCGCCGCCTATATCCACCTTGCCAAGCTCAGCTGTTTGGTACACAACACCGGCTTTATCAAACAACTGACGTACAAACGCCACATACTCAGCCGAGGCATCGTTTGTCCCGCTTTTGCCTCTGCTGCCGGTGTATTTCGTCAGCACCACTCCATGATTGACAAAAGAAGCGTTCTTCGGCTCATATACATCCTTAAAGTTAGGATCAAAAGCAGCGTTTACATCGGCCGACAGGCATTTTGAATGCATGCGAACCGTGTTGGCGTTACCGCCCAAGGCATCCGCTAATTCGTTGATGATATCCACAAAGCACCATGTTTTCATACCGGTGTTTCCATCGCTGCCAATTTCTTCTTTATCGGCTAAAATGACCATGCAGGTGTGCGCCGAATCATCGGTATCAAAAAGCGCTTCCAGCGCCGGAAAAGCGCAGACACGGTCATCGTGACCATACCCGCCGATCAGAGAACGGTCAAAGCCAATTTCGCGCGGTGGGAATGCGGGTACGGCGCAAAGCTCCGCACTCATAAAATCGGCCTCGGCAATGCCATATTTATCATACAGCAAAGACAATAAATTCAGCTTAATTCTGTCAGTTGCTTCCCTGTCTTCATAAGGCTTTGAGCCAATTAAAATATTGAGCGATTCACCGCCAATTCCCTCAGCCATGGTTTTTCTCATTTGATCGGCTGCTAAATGCGGCAGCAGATCATTGATATAAAAGATAGGATCGCCGGCCTCTTCACCGATTTTAATATCAACCGATGTGCCGTCCTTTTTAATAACAACGCCGTGCAGCGCTAAGGGCACTGTGGTCCACTGATATTTCTTGATACCGCCGTAATAATGGGTTTTAAAAAAGCCCATATTGCCATCTTCGTACAGCGGATTTTGCTTTAAATCAACACGCGGCGAATCAACATGCGCGGCCGTAATGCGTAAGCCCTCTTCGATCGGTTCCGACCCCACACGAAACAGATAGATACTCTTGCCGCGATTATTAAAATACAACTTATCGCCGGCTTTGACAGGCTGTCCGAACTGATATTCTGAAAATCCGTTTTCTTTCGCCCGGCGCACCGCATAAGCCACGGCCTCCCGCTCGGTTTTGGCTTCAGCCAAAAAACGAATATAGCTTTGCGACATTGTTTCCATAGCGGCCTCATCGGTGCTGTTCATATGGTCATATACGTTGCAGGGCTTATAAAAAAGCTTCTCCTGTAAATCCTTGGTGCTTATCTTATCCATCTCACGTTTCCTCCATCACTTCGCTGCATATTTTGTTAATCTGTTCTGCCAGATCATGCTTTTCATCATTATAAATGACATAATCAGAATGTGCCGTAAAAAAAGCATCGTCATATTGCATGCGCATACGGGCCATCGCCTGCTCTGCCTTCACACCATCCCGGCGGATCACCCGTTCCAGCCGCAGCGCTTCCGGCGCAATCACCGACACGACAAAATCACACATGCGGTCTGCCCCCGCTTCAAAAAGCTGCGGTGCATCCAACAAAATATAACGGTTCCCTTTCTCCCGCAACGCATCCACCTGCTTTTGAATAAGAATCATAATATGCCGGTGTGCAATCTGATTGAGCTTATCTAACTGTTCCTGATCCTGAAAAACAATGGCGGCCAGTGCTTTGCGGTCAATATTTTCTTCATTATCCAGTATAGCCCGGCCGAAACATTCTATAACCTCGAAATAGCATTTTCCGCCTTTTTGATAAATCTTTCGGCTCACCTCATCGGCATCGATCAGCGCAAAACCGCGCTGCACAAAAAGAGCGGCTGCATAGCTTTTGCCGGCGCCGATACCGCCGGTCAGTCCCATGATTTTGCCTGTTTTCACTGCTTGGGAGTTCTCCATGTTTTGCATTACTGTATTTTTCCGTCACTTTGATAGGCCTGCTCCATCACCCACTGCACGTGAGCTGCCTCGGCAAAGGAAGGCGACGGTTCTTTATCCTCATCAATGCATTGCAGAAAAGAATACATACTGCCTAAATGACCGCGCAGCCAGCCAACCGGCGCTTTCGCCCCCGGAAATGTGCCGCCCGGCATGGGATACCGTCCAACACACTCAATTCTGGTAAAGCCCTTTGTGCCGCCAAGCGGCGCGTCTTTCGGTCTTGCATCATAATAATAGAGCCAGTTGGGTTCCATTAAGTCAAACCGCACAGCACCTTGTTCGCCATAAATCGAAAGAGTAAGATCATCATTCGTACCCACGGTAATTTTACTGGCTTCAATCGTACCCATGGCACCATTTTCGAGTGTGGCCAGCATATAAAAGGCTTCGTCGGCATTGGTTTGCCATTCGCCGCCGTCCCGTCCTGTGCGCACCGGATAGGCAATTTGACTTTGACCAATCACAGAGGCAAACGGACCGCACAAATAGTAAATCAAATCGATAGCGTGGCTGCCTAAATCAAACAGAACGCCACCGCCGCAGACATCCTTGTCCTGCTTCCATCCCGCTGTACGCTGCACATCGGTTGCACTGGCGTGCAGATAAGAGGCGCGGAAAGAAAGAATACGGCCCAAACGCCCCTCCCCAATCATCTCTTTGGCCCGCAAAATCGGCGCCAAAAAACGATTATTAAAGACAATCTGGCATTTCACCTTTTTTTCTTCGGCCAGTTTTTGAATCTCTTCGGCCTGCGCATAAGTCACACATAACGGTTTTTCACAATAAATATGCTTACCGGCCGAGATTGCTTTTTTTAGCGTTTCGTAATGATAAATATTCGGCGTACAAATATCAATGACATCAATGCTGTCATCAAACAGAAGATCGTCCTCATTGTCTGTATAGTGCGAAATACCAAACTGCTCGGCCGCCTTTTTGGCGGTATCCAAATGGGCTGTGCAAACCGAAACAATCTCGGCCTCAAAAGGAAGATCCTTATAAAAAAATTTTAAATTTTGAACGGCATAGGCATGTGTCTTCCCCATAAAGCCAAATCCAAGCAAACCGATTTTCATGGCCGTTTCGCTCCTTTTTTTCATTAAAATCAACAGAGTCAACCGATTGATTTTTATTTCAATCGAGTTCTTGCTTTTTTGGTCAGAATATGCTATAATGTTGGCGGTTTCGATTGGAGAGGTATCGAAGTGGTCATAACGGGGCTGACTCGAAATCAGTTTGTGCGCAAGCACACGAGGGTTCGAATCCCTCCCTCTCCGCCATATTCAGGAGCAAACAGAAAATCTGTTTGCTCCATTTTTCTTCTAATTAAAGCATATATTTACATCACGGTTTATCTATATTTTCCGTTAAACCAAGAAATTATTTTAGTCCCATTTATTGTACGCTAAAACCCTATTTTTGTCAATATCGATAGCCCCTTAGACAAAACAAAATCCCGAGTAAAATCGGGATTTTTCTCTTTGATATTATATTTAAATTATTCCTGCATCATTCTTTCAACAAGTTCGGTAATCGCCTGCAGTGTATTAAAATTCTCCGGCAACAGCTCATCCACCGAAATTTCAATCTCAAATTCGTTATTCAAGTCCCCGACAATGGAAACAATATCAAAAGAATCTAAAATGCCATCGTCAATCAACTTTGTCTCGGTTTCAAACGCTATATCGGGTCTTACTTCCTGTAAAATCGTTAAAACAGTATCTTTCGTATTCATATTGCCACTCCAACACTCAATTTATTTGTCCCTTTTCAATTTTTGCCACCTACTGCCTGTTAGCTGGAACGAATAGGCATAAATATATGTTCTCCTATTTTCACACAACTCGGACAACTGTACTCTATTTTTGAAATTATGGCCTACTAAAACCATTTTTGCGTTCCCGTTATCCTTATTAAATTATCGAATCCAATCCCCTTTACCTAACATATTTGTGTAGAACTGCTTCAAACTGTCAATATTATATTCTCTGCTTATATAAATACATTCATCCACAATATGTTTTATAAATATATCAGAACCTGCAGGTAAAAAAACCATTGCTCCCGAATTTGTCAAATTTCTTAACACTTTAACAAATCCCTGATGGGACATGTGATAATAAAATTCACTTGATTCATAAGGAGCATAAAAAATCTTTTTTCCTGCCGCATATCCTAACGCTGCCGAAGCTCTCCACCGTTCGCCGCTTAATTGAGAAAATCGCCTGTCATAACGTGGTTCTGTTAATATAAATTTTTCAGCAATATTATCAAACGAATCTTCACATATACTTTCTTTCAGCATTTTTTCAATAGATTTTTTTACCGTTTTGTTCTTGAATTTTTCATGGAGCGGTTCTAAATTCCAACTCATAGAATATAAAATTTCTTTCGTAATCTTCTCTTCATCAATGTATATTTGCAAGTTGTCAAAATCTATTTTACCACCCATCAAATATGAAAGATACATACAGCCTTGTTGGTATTCGCTTATGATTCCATATGCTTTTCCGCTTTCAAAAGATAAATCAGAATATCTCCAATAATCATATACATTGTTATTCAGATATGCCGCACCTTCAATTAATGAAGTGCACTTTGACGAATCCACTCTAATTCTGAACATTTAATACCTCTGTGAAAACTCGTATTTTATTTCACCTCCAAATTTAATCACTTCTTACATAACTATACATCGAAAATGTACCGTTATAAGTTACTATTTAGTGGGTGACGGATTCTGAAAAGGGACATTTATTTTCAAGCAAGAGTATAGCAAAAAAGCACGTATTCGTCAATATGATTTTCAATTACTGTGCAACAGTTGTGTTTAAGAAAAAAAGAAACAACCATGCTCTACCAAAAACAAAAGTCATTTCACAATAAATCTAATGAAGTATAATATAAAGAACTATCTTATAAAACGAAAAAACAAAAACGACAATTTTATATTCAAACTGCCGTTTTTGTTTGTGAAGAGGCTACGAAAAAGATGTTTTTGCGTTTTTGGATGAGGGATTTGAACTAACGAAGATAATTATAAAAATTAGAACGGTAAATCATCTTCCTCAAATTTAACTTCGATAGTCGATAAGCGAGTATAAATGTTATCAAATAGTATTTTACGCTTTCCTATATCTAAACTAGTTATTAAACTATAAAAGTCTATTAGTATTTGAACTGGAATATCTTTTATAGGGTTGTAAGTATATCCTCCTGATACAAAACATTCAATTAGCTTGCTATTATTTTGAATACATTCTTCTAACGAAGAGTTTCTAATCAATACCGCTAAGTCGGATATTGTTTGTGCAATATCATTTTTTGGAGAATACTTTGATTGAAAATGATAAATATGAGTAGATAGCGCATCGGCAAAATCTCGATAGCAATTCTTCTGATTTTCAGAAAAGCCTATCTCACTTAATACGCCAGCTGAAATATCAGCCATTATAGCTGAGAAAGAATCATAACGCTGTTCGGGATTTATTTTCACCATCTTCTCGATTATATGATTAAAACGAAAATAACTGATTTCTTCTTTTAAAAGATGACGAAATAGCGTTCCAACAAAATAGATTTCCGTTCTCTCCTCATATCCTTGATTTAATTGTACTTCGTTAGGCATTTCGGTTGCAGGCCAATTAAGTAAAATGCTGTTTTCGTCATTTGTTGCACCATTGAGTTGCTTACCAAAACCAAAATCAATAATTTTTACATTATTGTTGATATCAATCATTATATTAGCAGGTCGAATATCTCTATGAAGAATATGATGTTTTTCTAAATAATCAAATGCTCCTATGATGTCGCAAAATATATCTTCCCAGCTTTTATTCCATGGCATAGGACTGTATTGATCTATGCATACGCCATCTACATATTCCATTTGAAGAAAACCTGTCTTTGCTTGCGGGTACAAATAGTAATTGTACATACGCACAATATTGGGATGTGAGATATTTAGTAGTATTTTTATCTCTTCAACAAATCTGGAATAGTATTCGTCAACATATTTTGCATCTTTGGGGACATATTTTTTAAACGCAAATAGTATATCTGTGGTTTCATCTTTAAATAGGTGTGTATCGCCTGTTCCACCGGCACCCAGTGCTTTAATAAAAGTAAAATTTTTCTTAGCATCAAATGTGATAACATCACCGGAATTCATAAAGTACACGCTCCTTCAACTTGTTTTATTATCCATAACAATTTCCCCAGTTAGATTTGTTTTGTTCATTCTTGCCTATCAATCAGCAAACTTTTTCCCATATTCTTCAACTTCAACCCTTGAACTCATAAAATACTTCAGCACCTCATATCGAAACTGCTTATCATTCCACATTTCAAAATCACAGACAATGAACGGATGTGCCATTGTACCCCCATTTTTGCCCCGCTTGGATTCAAGTCCGATAGCATTTACAGTTTCAATCCATCTTTTTGGTGTCAGTGTATATGAAGGAGATCTGACATCTATCAATAACTGTTGAAATGCTTCTTCTTTAAATTCGGAATTATTATTACGTTCCCATTCACCTAAAAATTCAATGGTGTTTCTGCTGCGTAACCAACTTTGAATTAGATAGCTCGGATTCTCTGAATCAAATTTTCTTGCAATATCGGTTAAAGATAGGAAATCATCCTCTGGGTGCAAATACTTGACAACTGTCTTTTCAAGAAAGCTATTCATCTTTGTCTCATAAATTGGCGCATCATTGCTGATTATTTGATCAAACAAATAATCACGAATATTAATCCATTCCTCAGCTGGAAGCTCTGCTTTTGCATTGACACGCCGCAAAAATTCTTCCCTCGTTATAAGATAAGCCCATTCCAATTCTGTTTTTGTTGCTCGTCCCATATATCCTCATCCTTTATTATGCTGTTTGGGTTTCGGCAATTCTTTTCTTTTAACTTTTCAACAGTGGAAAATATATCATACTCAATAATTCCAAATGTATATTTAAAATTGTTGAGTAATTTATTTAAAACGTCACGACTCCATTTTCGTTTTCCAGATGGAGATGGAATATCCTTTTCAGCCAAATAACCTTGAATACTCTCCAAGCTATTTCCTGCCAAATACAGAAAAAATATCTGTTGTACTATTTCAGCCTTATCGGGAACAATTTCCACAATACCGTTTTCATCACGTTTAAACCCATAGCAAACTTTACCGAAAATTTTTGATTCTAAATAAGATAACTTCATATCTTACATTCCTTTCTTAAATTATACTGTATTTTTTTAATATTTACAAGCAAAATATAAATATTAGTGGATTTGATTTTTGATAGTGGCGTATTTTAACCTTAGAATTAGTGTATTATAAATGTTTGAAAACGCCGTAATAAATGAAAAACAGCTTGATTTTTATCAAATCAAGCTGTTTTTGCTGTATTTTAATCTATTTTTTGCTTATTAGTGGATATACAAAGAGACAAACTCGCTCTAAACAAGTTTGTCTCTTTTTGGCGGAGAAGGAGAGATTCGAACTCTCGAA
>JAAVYP010000048.1 GCA_022791195.1 Clostridiales bacterium
ATGTAACAAGATTCCTTCAATTTTATAGATAAACAGCTTCGCTTGTTAAACCTTATTGATTTCGCCGCAGTGAATACATAATCACTTCATGCTGCGGCAGGAATGGAGATTATGATGAAAGCAATTATTATGGCAGGCGGAAAAGGCACGCGAATTTCCGATCCCTCTTTTCCAATGCCGAAAGTATTAAGAGAAGCAGCCGGCAAACCGCTGCTCGCCTATGTATTACAGACAATCGATGATTATAAGAAAGACGATATAACCATCATCGTCGGTTTCATGAGAGAACAGGTAATGGAGGCGTTCCCCGGCTATCGGTACGCTATTCAGGAACAGCAGCTCGGCACCGGTCACGCCGTCATGTGCGCCATCGAAGCCGACCATCTCGAAAATTATGAGGGAAATGTCATCATTCTCAGCGGCGACGTCCCCATGATTTCCAAAAAAACCATTCGTGAGATGTCATCCTTGCATATAGAACAAAAAAATGACTGCACCATGCTGACCTGCGTAAATGAAGAAGATGATGCGCTGGGACGCATTGTCCGTCAGAACGGCAAAGTCGCCGGTATTGTGGAAGCCAAGGACTGTACACCCGATCAGCGCAAAATCACCGAAAAAAATGCCGGTCTTTATATTTTCAACTGTCAAAGCTTATGCCGTTCTATCAAAAACATAAAGCAAAGCAATAAACAGGGTGAATATTACCTGACCGATGTACCCAAACTGCTCATTGACGAAGGCAAGCGGGTAGAGGCTTACATAACCAAGGATCAAAAGGAACTCATGGGCGTGAACACACCGGAAGACTTAAAACAAGTCGAAAAGATTTTAAAAGGAATATAAAAAGTGGAAATGGATCATGAAAAAAAAGGGAGAATCACCAAGTCCATGATTCTCTTTGGCACACAGGTTCGCGGATATAAAAAAGAGGATGTGAACCGTTATATCCAGCAGCAAAGTGAACAACATTTAAAAGAAACCCAAGAATTAGAACAACAAGTACGCGTTTTAACCGAACAGTTAACCGCGCAGGCGCAGGAGCAAACACGGGTGAATGCCATGCTGGCCGAAAGCGATCAGATCATCACCGAACAGCGGACAAAACTCGCAGAGCAAGAGTCAGCCTTGCAGGAACAGCAAACGGCCTTTATGCAAATGCAGCAGGATATTGAAGCACTTGAAACGCATATCAATGAACTGATGAACAAAACAGCAAATGCGCCAAAAGAAAGCTCGCAAAATCGGCCGGCGGCAACATCCGCTGCCAAAGCAAGCAAAGAAATATATAAAGAAAAAGAATTTACCGAAAAAAGCAAACGAGGAAATGAAGATTTTTCAGAGCTAACCCAGGCACTGCAAAATGCAAAAGACAAAATCTTCCGTTTTTTAAAAAAATGAAACACATTGATACCCTTCATATAAAAGAAATAGCGCCAACACTCCACGCAGGCGAAAGCGTGCTCGTAAGCGGCACTGTTTACACAGCCAGAGATGCCGCGCATAAGCGTTTATCGCAAATGATTTCACAAAAGCAGGAATTGCCTTTTCCCCTGCAAGGCAGCGTCATCTATTATGCGGGGCCAACACCCGAAAAGCCTGGCACCGTCATTGGTTCCTGCGGCCCCACCACCTCTTCCCGCATGGATCCCTATACACCAAACCTGTTGGATTTAGGTCTTGGTGCTACGATCGGCAAAGGCCCGCGCAGCCAAGCGGTAGCCGAGGCCATTGTACGCAACCAATCAGTTTATTTCTGCGCGATTGGCGGTGCAGGCGCCTTGGCAGCGAAATGTATAACATCGCTCGAGGTCATTGCTTTTCCAGACTTAGGCTGCGAATCGATCAAAAAACTGACATTTAAGGATTTTCCGCTTATTGTCGCTTTGGATGCACACGGCGACAGTATATTTGTAAAAAATTGACAATATGAATCTATGATAAGTCGTTCCAAAATGGTAAATAATAAAAACACCATGATGGAGGTGATTTTATTATGGGAAAATCCAATTGCGGAAATTGCGGATGCAATAAATGCATTGAATGCGATGTTACTGTATGCGCAAACCATTCAAAAACCGAAAACTACTGCTCGCTGGACAGAATCAAAGTAGGTACACACGAATCCAATCCGACAGAAGTAAAATGTACTGACTGCCAATCTTTCAAGCTTGGCTAAAAAATAAAAAACGCCTTTACAGGCGTTTTTTATTTTTGACCAATAGAAAAAATGGAAATATTCTCCATATTTATATTTTCTGCATATTGAATTTAATGTATTTTCGCTGTACAATATAAATAATTTTAAAGAATTTAGATAATATGGGGATATTAAAAATGAAAGAATATAGAATTGAATTGCTGCTTAAAATTAATAATTGGGAAAAAACTTTATTAAATAGTGAAGAAAAAATAGTCGACCTATTTAAAATGAATGATAAATTTAAAATACAAAAAGTAGAAAAAAAAGGATATTATAAACTTGTTTTTAATGAAGAAAACTTTGAGTTTCGCATATCTACAGAATCTCAAAGTATCTATTCTATCATTGTATATACCACTAATACATTAAATAATCACGTAATTCCACCTAATGCTTTAGATAACCTTACAGAAGTTGTTCGAGAAATTAAAATCATTATATCGTCTAACTTAAAAAATTGCAACTATGAAATATTATGGGATGATGTAGGAATCTATTATGCTGAACTGGCATTTCCCAAAATAAATAAAATTGAAAATTTAATGCGCAAATTGATTACTAAATTTATGTTAGTATCAGTCGGAATGGATTTTTTTAACAACATTCCTCCCGATATCAACCTTCGAAAAGATACAGATGCAGACAGTGGTTTTTTACATAATATAGATTTTATTGATCTAACCAAATATCTTTTCACCGCACGTTCATTAAAAAAACAAGAAGAACTTATAAAAATTATAGATTCTTTAGAATCAAATACATTACCGCCAGATATCAATTTATTACACTACAAAAAAGACAGCTATTGGAACCGTTATTTTAAAGAAGTAGTTGGAAATGATATAGACGCTGATTCTATCAAATCAGATTGGGAAAGACTTTATAATTTACGCTGTAAAGTAGCCCATAGCAAATTCTTAAAAAAAGCCGAATATAACGAGATTCAAACGATATGTTGCAAATTAAGAAAAACATTCTCATATGCACTGGAAAAATTAAATAATATCAGTGTATCAGAAGACAACAAAAAAGCCATAACTGAAGACATTTTTTCTGAAATTGAAGGAAAATTATGGTATGAAAAGTTATACGAACTTATAGTACGAAATTTTCATGATGAATTTACATTAAACGATTTATACGCTTATGAGCCGATGCTGCAGGAACAATATCCTAAAAATAATACGATTCAATCATCTATACGACGCAACTTACAAAAACTAAGAGATAACGGAAAAATAGAATTTATTACTCATGGAAAATATAAAATTATAAAAAAATAACGCATATTTATTTGCTAACTTTCCTTAAACAGGCATTGAAAAATCTATTTACTTCTTTCATAATCAAAAAAGATAAATGTGCTGATTTTAAAAAATAGCACATTTATCTTTTTTTAGAATTTATCCAATCTCTTACAGTTCGATGATCTTGCTGAAGTTGTCAGCCGACTCTTCTTCTGCGCATACCAAACGAATGGTATCCAGCGAAGCTTCCGGCGGGTTGATGGTGTTCACCATATCCGGATTTTCAATCAGAGTAGCAAAGTATTTTACTTCTTTATAATAACCGTTTTCCTGGTCGCATTCAACTTTAACCGGTTTTTCACCTTCGCCGGCAACATACAAGCCGTCATCGCGGAACTGCATGGTTCCCTTCTCAAAGTTGACACGATAGTTCATGTGGAACACATCGTCCTGCATGGTCCAGTCATCCTGTGCATTGACAACCTTTTTGTCGTCATACAGATAGTTGGTGGACACAGAGTCGTGACCCGAACCCTCTAAGATAATTTTACCAACAGAGGTAACGGCCTTAGGCATGCCAAACAGATAGTTAACCATGTCAACATCGTGTACGTGCTGGTCATGCATAGCACCGCCGCCGCACTCTCTTCTGAACAACCAGCGCTCAAAGCACCAAACCGGCAGAGAACCGCCGCGGAAGAAATAAGCGCCTGTGCATTCACCGTATTTTTTCGAATCAACAGCCTCTTTGAGCACCTCATACTCGCCCCAGAAGCGCAGCACCTGACCGATCATCAAACGCTTACCAACTTCTTTTGCTTTGGCTAACATAACTTCACAGTCAGCCGGGTTCAAGCTCATCGGCTTCTCGCACAGAACATTGATGCCTTTATCCAAACACTTCAGCGTTGCTTCTTTATGAAGATAAGTCGGCAGAGCGATAATGACCATGTCAAGCTCTTCCTTCTCAATCATCTCTTCATAATCGGTATAGCAAGCAAATTTAGAGAAATCGATTGCATCGCCGCCAATGTCAATGTTGAACTCGCGCTCACCATTCTCAAATCTGGCAGGATCAATATCACAAGCTGCAACCAGCTTAATGATTTCGCCTTCTGCTGTAAAGCGGACAAGGTTTGCCAAATGGCCTCTGCCCATACCGCCGATTCCAATCAAACCAACTTTAACCATTTTTATGTATCTCCTTTTACTCTATCATTATACGCTTTTACAGCGCTAAAATCTCATCCAGTGTACGGCTCATGTTGTCAAGAGAAGTCTGCGGGCAAATCTTATGATAAGCCACCTCGCATGTGATATAATCATCATAACCAACTTCTCTGAGCGCCTTCATCACGCGATCCCAACGAATATCGCCTTCGCCAAGGTCAACAAAGGTAGACAATACTCCGCCTGAATCACAAGCGCGGAAATCTTTAATATGCACTTTCTTAATTCTCTTGCCGAGAATCTCGATCCAATACTCAGGGAATGCATTGATGGCCACATTACCTGCGTCAAAATAAGAGCCAACATACGGACAGTCAACTGCATCAATAAAATCTCTCATCTCGAAAGCGGTAATCAAAAACTTGTTCCAAACGTTTTCGATACCTACATTGACTTTCATTTCCTCTAAGAACGGCTTTAATTCGATTAACGCATTCAACGCATTGTTGTAAGCCTCAACATACGTTACATTCTCATTGACCGTACCCGGTACAACCAGCACGCTGTCAGCGCCCAGCTCTTTTGCCTGGGTGACCAACTCTTTGGTGATTTCCTGTGCGCGTTTGCGGTCAGCCGGGTCATTGCTGGTCAGATGATACTGCCAGTGTAAATCAGACACCAAGCTCAGAACAGGAATACCAAATTCTTTAGAAAGCGCTTTAATTTCTGCCAACTCATCCGCAGTAAAAGGATCTGTAATGTTGAATTCAATTCCTTCAAAACCGGCCTTTTTGGTCATTTCAAACTCTTCTCTGTGTGAAATGCCTTTGGGCAGAGCAAAGCCTTGATTTAAGCCTTTTTTCATAAAATTTACCTCTCTATCCTAATATCGTTAAGAAACACTATCATACTATCACACGCCACTTTAAATGTCAACTCTTTATCGTACCGTCAGCCACTCTTTTTTCCATAAAAGAATTGATTCTTTCGACTGGGTTTAACAGGTCTGAAATGGTATGGTCTTTATTCAGCGTATCCACAATCAGCGAAATATATTTACACATATTCACCTCTTGATGCCACTCTCTTCCTGCCAGCTCAGGCATGCGGTAAATCAGATTCGTTGTATAAATGCGGTCAAAGCAGCCAGCTGCATAAGCCTCGTCAAACACAGAAAGACCCGAGACAAAAAGACCAAAGGTTGCAAAAATAAAGATACGTTTGGCACCCCGCTCCTTTAATTTTTTGCCCACTTCAATGACCGAATCACCCGATGAAATCATATCGTCAACAATAATAATATCTTTGCCCTTGACACTGCGGCCTAAATACTCGTGTGCCTCAATCGGATTGCGTCCGTCTACAATCACCGAATAGTTTCTTCTTTTGTAGAACATGCCTAAATCCAGCTTCAGTACCGATGAATAATACATACACCGGTGCATACCGCCCTCATCAGGTGAAACAATCATGATATCATCTTTATTAAAGGAAATGTCCTTTTCATTTTTGACTAAGGCTTTAATCATCTGATAGGTAGCCTGTACATTGTCAAAACCGCCGAGCGGAATCGCATTCTGCACTCTGGCGTCATGCGCATCAAAGGTCAAAATATTGGAAACGCCTAAATTATGAAGCTCTTGCAGCATCAACGCACAGTCCAATGATTCACGGGAAGCGCGTTTGTGCTGCCGTCCTTCATAGAGCATCGGCATGATTACTGAAACCCGTCTTGCCTTGCCCGCAATCGCACCGATAATTCTCTTCAGATCAGCAAAATGATCGTCTGGACTCATGGGCACTTCCTTGCCATACATCGTATAAGTAACGCCATGGTTAAAAGCATCACAAATAATATAAACATCATGCCCGCGCAGGGTTTCATGCAAAAGGCCCTTGCCCTCACCGGTTCCGAACCGGGGGCACTCGGCCTTGACTAAAAAGCTCTTATCCGTCTTTCTCCATCTTTTTAAATACTTGTCCACTGCGGAGCAAAAATCCTCGCACCCCCGCATACCAATTACGCTAAGCGGTCCAAACAATTC
>JAAVYP010000049.1 GCA_022791195.1 Clostridiales bacterium
AGAGCTATGTCGGATAAGTATCTGACAAATTCTTTTGCCGATGACGGGCTAATTGAACTGACCGACGATTTTGTTTTGCCGGAGCATCTTGATGATGCCAAAAAAATCATCCGATGCGAAGGCACGCTCAGACCAGGCGGTCGGTATATAAGCGGTCAGGAAGTAGAATATGAAGGAGAGATGGTGTATTCTGTACTTTATATTACAGACAGCAACAGCTTAAAAAATGTTGTTTATAAAACCAAATACACCAAAAAATTCAGTGTTCCGAACTTATCGGAAAATAGCATAATGAATGTATTTCCCGCAGTTGATTCTGTAGAATGCAAGTTGGTAAATCCCAGAAAAATGAACCTGAGGTGTCGTGTTTTTCTGCATTATCAGGTGGTGGCAGAAGAGAGCTGTTCTCCTGCCTTTATGGGTGACACGCCGGATGAGGACATGGCTTCTTGTGAAACGCAAAAAAATGAAGCTTGCTTTATGCGCACGCTCGCCGCTGAAAAAAGAGAAAACCGGGTCAGCCGTGATTTTGAAATGGAATCATCAGCCAAGCCGATCAAAGAAATCATTAGCTGTTCACTGCAAATGCAGTCTGCTGGCTGTCATGTGCGTACAGGCGGTATGTCGGTTCGGATGAAAGCTGTTTTTGATTGTGTTTATCTTGTCAAAAACGACGATGATCTCGAATATGCCTGCGCCAGCAAAACATTTGATTTAGAAAATGATGTCAATGTACCCGAGCTGACAGAAGAATTTGAGGGCCGTGTTTGTTTCTTTGTGCAGGAATTATCTGTTTCTTTATCCAAAGATTCTTCGGGCGAAAACCGGGTGATTGAAATTGATTTTACATATGATATAGCAGCGAGATTGTATGCTAATGATATTTGTTATCCGGTTTCTGATATTTATTCCTGCGATTTTGAATGTATAGCAGAAACAGGTTTGTTAGGAACCGAAAAATATGGCGGCTGTACTGAAGGATCAGCTGAATTTTCAGAGACGGTCGATGCACCGCATGTAACCGAAATTTTGGCGCCGCGCGCTGAGTTAAGGCTCCATGGTGTTCGTTTCGATACGACCGAACAGCGCATGTATGCAGATGCAGATGTGTTGGCGACGGCGGTGACAAAGGGAGAAGACGGGCGCATTGCTGCTTTTGAAAGAAATATTCCGGTAAGAATTAAGTTTCGGGATGGCTATGACCATTCAGAAAAGAGCAGTGTTCAGGCAGAATTGCCGGTTTTTGAGATTAAATTGATGGGCGAGCATATTCAGCTGACCGGAGAGGTGCAGGCAAAAATTTTTAATTTTGAAAATGAAAATAAGCAAATTGTCCGAACCGTGCAGGTTATGCATGACAGTCCAAGGGACGATACCAATAAATTACCGATTACCTTTTATTATCCGGAAGACGGCGAGCAATTGTGGAATATCGCGAAAAAATATGGCACAACAGAGGAAATTATAAGGAGTGCCAATGATATTACCGATGACAGTAGTATAGGAAAAAAGGTGCTTCTTATTCCCGCAAAGCGAAAAAAGCCGCTGTTTTCAAAAGTGATTTCTAAATGATTGATTAAAATCAGTTTATAAAACAGGGACGTAAATCATATTGGAAAATGAATGTCTGTATAAAAAGCTGCCAGCTTTTTGTATAATCGTGCAAATTTTGTGCGATATAATAAAGTGAAAAATGCAAAGATTATATATGTATCCGTATGGATGCAAAGCGACAAAAAAGGAAAAGAAAATGCTAAGACAAAAAATAAAAAAGAACGGATTTGCAGCAGCTGGTCTTCGCCTTTTTGTGTTAATGGCGATCAGTGCTTGCTGTATTTTTACAGCGACAGCCGTGTTTATACCGAACAATCTTTCGGTGCGTGCTTCCGAGGCCGATGAGATCAGCGTATCTCTGCCGTTTGTGACCATTTGTGCAGATGATGCCGTGACCGTGTACAACGATCAGGAAAATAACAGCGGCAGGAGCGTATCCTATGAGGCACAGGCCCGCATTTTGGGATTGCCGGTAAAAGCGGTAACGGTCAATGTTTATGACGATGATCTGCGCTTATATCCGGGCGGCGGCACCTTCGGCGTGCGGCTGCAAACCAAAGGCGTTGTCGTCGTCGGCCTCAGCGAAGTGACAACAGAGGACGGCAAAGCATCGCCGGCGCTTGACGCAGGCCTATGTGTAGGTGATGTCATTACGAAAGTGAATGGCAAAGAAGTCAACACCGTAGACGAAGTCACGAAACAAATTGCGGAAAGCGATGGAAAGTCGGTTGAATTGTCAGTAGAGCGTAAAGACACAGCGCTTACGCTGACACTCACGCCGGCCAAAAGTACCGACGATGGTTTTTATCGGGCGGGACTTTGGATTCGGGACGGTACAGCGGGGATTGGTACAGTCACCTATGTGAATCCCGAAGATCTAAGCTTTGGCGGTTTAGGACATGGTGTATGCGACGGCGATACCGGTGAGATTATGCCTTTATTAGACGGTACTGTTTTCTCGGTGACACTGAGTGGCATTGTAAAAGGTGAAAACGGCAGTCCTGGTGAAATAAAGGGCTATTTCAACGCAGGGAAAACCGGTATGTTGACAGCGAACAAGAACACAGGTGTCTATGGAATTTTTGCGAATCTTCCGGAGTGCGGAAGCGAGCCAATGGAGATTGCCCTAAGCGATGAAATCCAAAATGGCGAGGCAAAAATTCTGTGCTCATTAAATGGAGACGGTATTTGCGAATATGCCGTTGAAATTGAGAAATTGCCCGGAAGCAACGGTGAAAAAAACATGGTGGTTCATGTGACTGATGAAAAGCTCCTTTCGCTGACAGGCGGAATTATTCAGGGTATGAGCGGCAGTCCCATTATTCAAAACGGCAAGTTAGTGGGCGCGGTGACCCATGTTTTGATCAGCGATCCGACCAGCGGCTATGGCATCTTTATTGAAAACATGCTTCAAAATGCCGAATAACAATACCAACAGAAAAAATCCCGGAATAAACCGGGATTTTTTTGATTATGACCAGTTGTTGACGCGAATTAAATTGTTGTTCAAAATATATTGGCTGTCGGCAATTGTTTTTTTGGCTAAATCGCTTTTCTCCTGATAGAGAGAAGCGTTTAATTCTCTCATAGTAAATTTGTCATATACTTTAAGGCCGGTACCAGTATTCACTGCCACAACCGAATCGTCGATGAAAGAACCAATGCTCATGTGATTTTGCATATAAATCACACCTTTATTATGATTAATTAAATCTTGTCCGAACATAACAGCTTTATTGTTCGAGATTCCCAATAAATTCAAGATGGTCGGTTCATAATCTAAATGGCCGCCGGTTGTATGAATGGTTTCGGTGACGCCGCTTCCGGGAATATGGACAATCAGCGGTATATTGAATATTTCCTCCCGGTTATAAGGAACGCCTAAAAATTCGCTCATAAAGCCATCGTCATTTTGCGTGTTCAGCGCGTAATGGTCACCGTAAATGGTAATCACAGACCGGTCATATAAACCGCTTTTTTTGAGATCTTCAATAAATTCGCCAAGTACCATATCGACGTAATACACCGATTGCAGATAATCACCGAACAAGGTCTCTTCGTGTTTTTCTTCTAATGTTAGCAGACGGTATTCGTTAGGCATGGTGAATGGATGGTGCGAACTGAGCGTAATCATGAAAGCATAAAATGGTTCTTGATAGCTGGTAAGATAAGACATGCTTTGTTTGAAAAATTCCCTGTCGCTGATACCCATGCCAATGATGTCTTTTTCCTCGAAATGGCTTTTGCCGATGTATTCGTCATAGCCTTGGTATGGATAGGCTTTGTCACGGTTCCAGAAAGATTCGATATAGCCGTGAAAAACATAGGCGCCGGAATAGCCGTTGTCTTTTAACAAAAAGGGCAGTCCGTAATAATCTAATTCAGTGAATTTATCGTAAGCCGCTTCCTGATCGGGCGCGTAGAGAGAATTGTTGACCGCGAATTCCGCATCAGACGTACCGCCGCCGCCGACAACCCAGTAATAGTTATCAAAATAAAGTGAATTTTCTTTGATTAGTGCATTGAGATTTGGCGTAAGCTCCTGACCGTTATAATAAGCGCCGATGACAAAATCCTGCAGGGCCTCTACTTGAATGTTAATTAAGTTTCTGCCTTTCGCAAGGCCATGATATTTGAGTTCACTGGCTTCATCATTATCATCTTTGAGATATTGAACCAGATCAGTGGCGTTATCATCGGTATTCGGCAGCAGAAGGCTGAATACATCCTGCGTGTGGTAATAGAGCAACTCGTTCTGTAATGCTTGGTAATAGCCGCCTTGCGCCGCAATGGAAACAGAAGTGATCATAATAAAAACAGAGCACAGAGCGCTTAATAAACATTTGGCCAGTTTGAATATACGCTCTTTCGAGATTTTTGCCATTTCGGCGATTCGTCTACGAAGAAAGATCAGATATATGACGATTAAAGGCAGATCAACTAAATAGAAGAGTTGCTTATAGTTAAACAAAGCACCGACACTGTCGGTTACGCCAACAAGATATTTTAACAGGGTCAGTTTTCGTACACCGGGCAGATTTGAGAAATACGAAAAATATAATACATCGATAAAAATGAGTATACTGAGTGAAAAATAAATGCCAATTAAAATTGTTGAGGGATTCTTTTTCGTTAAAAACAGAAAGAGAATATAAATCATAAATAAAACGCAAACCGTAGCCAGTGAAATGGAGAAAGAATAATTCTCAAGACCGGTTAACAGATAAAAAGCATAGCATTTTACAAATGTGCCCAGCAAGAGATAGGCTAATTCGATATAAGAGAGAAAGCTCTTACGTGGATTGGTTATTTTGGAAGGTTTACAGTTTCTTTCGATCATTGAATTAAAAAATCCTTTTCATCAAAATTCACATGGCAGCAATTTTGTGCAAAAACAGCGCAGAATGATAGAATCAGTGAATCATTTTTACGCTAATAATCAC
>JAAVYP010000050.1 GCA_022791195.1 Clostridiales bacterium
AAACTTGATTGTCCACTTGTTAAAATCGCAGATTTTAACTTAAAAAATTTGCCTTGCCGCCTATATGCCGGCGTCATTCCGGCCTTTGCCGGCACCGTCAAATTTACGGGATGCTGAAACTTGATTTGTCTACCTGTGCAAATCAGAGATTGGCACACTTATACGAGGTTTTTTTATATGGATAACGACAACTATAACGACTATGACTATTCGGAACTGGACCCCAAAAAAAGAGGTCCTGTTTTTCGCGTTTTTAAATATATTCTTCTTTTGATGGCCATACTCTTTGGGGTGTTCCTGATTGCACGCATCTATGTAAACAACACCACTCCCGAAGAAGCACGTACTCTTTTGTGGACTCAAGAGGCCATCGACGTGCTGCGCGAAGAGGGAAAAGAAAATTTTTCGGTCATTGAACACAACCTATCCACCTATAACACCTCCGAGGGCAAACGGGTGCTGCGCAACACCATGACAGACGATGCGTATTTCTCTTTCTCCCATGTGCAGTATATGCCATCCGCGAACCAAATTCAGCTCACCGTCCGGTATAATGAATCCACCATCAACCATATGATCGAGCGCTTTGCTCTGCCGGACCGGCCGGAAAACGAGATTTTCGCGTTTTCGTTGAAAGATGACAAAGGCAACCGGTACACAGAATATGCTTACACCGCTTGCGCCCAGGATTTTTTAGGCCAGCGCCGATATAATTATCGCCGTCTGCTGTTCTCGAATGTTGCCATCGACCAGGCAAAAACGCTGACCCTTACCATTGACTATATAGACCCCGCCAATCCCGCGCTCAGCGAAGAAATTGATTCGATCATCATTTACGATGCCGGCTTCGAGGCAGAAGCCGGCCGCGTCCAAACCGATTACGAGGAGCCTTTAGCCCCCTCTGAAACCCTGACACCCGCTAATGCTACAAGGAGCAACTAAGAAACGTATGATATTAAATTCTAAAGAAACAACCGTCATTTATCGCTGTCCGCACTGCGGACTCAGCGTCGTAAGTGTCGTCGGCATTTTCACCCTCTCGGGCGATATGATTAAGCTCAAATGCAGCTGCGGCAGCTCCGCACTGCTGATTCACCATACCAAAGACGGAAAAATCCGGCTGACCATCCCCTGCCTGACCTGCGGCGCCGAACACACCTATGTCATTTCAGAGGACGCCTTTTTCGCCAAAAAGGTGCTTAGTCTCTGCTGCACCTATACCGGCATCGCCATCTGCTTTATCGGCAATAAAGAAGACGCCCTGGCATCCCTGAAAGAAAACGACATCGAGCTTGAACAAATCATGAAAGAAGCCGGCATTGAGGATTTCCACAGTATCCAGCAGGAGGATGTGACCCTGACCGACCCCGAGACAGAAAATCTGGTTCGCTTCATGCTCGAAGAATTTAAGGCCGACGGCTGCATTCACTGCCAATGTCCCCCCGGCGACGGACATTATGACTTTCGCTTTATCAACGACAGCGTCCTCATTTTCTGCACCGCATGTAACGCCAATACCATTGTGCCCCTTCAGGACGCTGCGGCGGCCTCGGCCTTTATCAAAAGCGACAGCATTCATTTGCAGTAAAACCCATTTTATCATCAGCAAAAAAGCTTGCAAACCATCTCGTTTGCAAGCTTTTTGTTTGTTTTATCTTCACATTTTGGCGGGCAGCGGATGCTCAATCCGATAGATAATATTTTTCATGCCTTCTTTATACTGCAGCAGCACGACCGAAATAAAAATCAGTGCCAGCATGTTGGCGATCGACGCGCCCATCCCGATATAATCGCCGGCTGCGATATTATTTCCGATACGAAGCGCACCCCCTAAGACGGACAGAAAATTCATGACAATGATAAAAACCGATATTCCGGCGTCAGCCTCCCCCGTGGCCGACGTGCGGCGCACACGGCGGATCAGGCCAATCAACTTGGCGCAGTATACAATGCCCAGCACGACAACAACCGTGACGGCAAACCCAAACAAAGTAAGAAAAGTAAGCAAAGAGGCCAGTTCACCCTCTGTTTCAATGTACCCGGCAATCCTTGCCCCCGCCAAGAGACCGCCGGCCAAAACAAGAAGAGCTCCAAGAACCAGCGAGCAAATCTGCACAACCGCGCCGCTGAAAACCACCGCCAGGCCGCTTGTTTTCACAAAGGGCCGCCGGCGGTTTAAACAGGCGCCGTAAAAAAGCCACATGCCGATCATGGTCAATAAACCGGGTATAAACCGCAGCACCTGCGCTGAAAGCAGCACGCCGGCCAGTACATTCCGTTCAAGCACAGGCCCGCTTTGTGCATCCTCCATCATGAGCAAGTTAACTTCATACGAGGTAAAAAAATCAGCGGCCGACCAGACCGACAAAACCAAATAGACCGTAAAAAACAAGCAAAACAGCAAGGTACATACAGATCTGCCGTTTTTTCTTAACGTCTGTATGGTCTCATTTGTTTGCTCTGGGTTCCGTGAAAACGGAAACGGCGCTAACTCGACCGGCTCTTCACCCGCGGGTTCGTTTTGATCCATAAAGTCAAAATCAATTAACGGACGCACACGGTTACCGTCATGATTCGTTGATGCGTCCTGAACCACACTCGTCGACGGAATCACCGTGGGCTGAGCTTCCTCCCGGTTTGGTGCAGGGATTGGTTCGCCGTCCGAGACACGCGGACGCAAAAAATCGGTTTCTGCCGCCTTTGGCAAGCTCTCCTTCTCCGGCACCTGCCTGTCGGCCGGCGGTGTCTGAATTTCCTCTGCAAAGCGCACGCCGCAGTTCCGGCAATATCGGTTAATGCTGTCGTTGACACATCCGCAATGCGCACAATTTTTCATATCGATTCTGCCTTTCTTCCTAAGTCTCTGTTTACAGATCAAAAGGGACCGTTTTACACACGGTCCCCTTAAACAATTGTGTTATCTTACTTAATTTCAGGAAGGGACGCAGCGGCAACAGACTGTCCAACCCGTCTGCTCTTCTCATCCGGAATATGCAGGCTAATCTTCTCGGCGCAAGCAGGAAATTCGGTATCCAACACCTTTTGTGCGTTGGAAAGCACCAGTTCGCCCCCCTTGCCGGAGGTAACCCGGCCCATGATCAGCACGTGCTTAATATCATAGAAAGCGCTGTAATAAGCAATCGCATAGCCAAAGTAAACGCCAATGGTCTCGAAAATTTTCTTGGCTCTCTCATCGTCTTTTTCCATAAGACCCTGTACAACCTTCAGCTTTTCAGCCGGTGACAGTGCCTCGTCCAGCTCAATGCCGGCGGCCGGCGCCAATTTAATGACCGCATCCTGGCTGAAGTACTTAACGCCGCAGCCAATGTCGCCCGACCATTCGTCAATCATCGCGTCCTGGTCAAAGTCAACCGGTACAAAGGCAAGCTCGTTGAGCCAACCGGTAATGTTGCCGTTTAAGTCAACATAACCGCCTGCTTCCGAAGTACCCATTGCAATACCAAGCACGCCGGTGTCCTCTAAGCTCATGGCGCCGGCAAGCGCGGTGACATCACCGTCGTTCGCTACCTCAAGCGGTACATCGCCAATCTCTTTGGCCACGTCAATATACATATTCTTCACATATTTATCAAAGTCTGCTTCGGGAACCTTTAAGAACAGCGAAGCCACCATGATCCGGTTGTCTACATAAACACCCGCGCTGGATACGCCAATCGCGTCTACCCGCGGCATTTTGGAAGCCGCTGTTTTCATCGCGCTTAAAATGCCTTCGTAGTGATATTTCGGGTCCTCGTTTGTTTTCGGGAACCATACAACCTCTTCTGAATAAACGCTTTCACCGTTGACAACTGCCGAAACCTTACGGTCGCTTCCGCCCGCGTCAAAGCCAATGCGGCAGCCGTCCAAATGCCGTCCTACCGGTGCGGCGCTTTCGCTGGTTTCAGGCGCGTCTTCAATCGCGCGGTATTCCACCTCAAACGGCTTCTCGTAAACCTTGGCCATGAAGTCGGCGTCAAATTCTCTGGCGCCGCCCTGGCAGTAAGAGCCGGCGATTGCGTCATACACAACCTTGCTGCCAGCCACAATGACCTTATAGCCGCCCTTGACCCACAGCATGGTTTTAACAATTCTTTCAATATAGCGGGCGTTTTCCTCGTCATGACCGGTGCCATCGGCAAAAATAGCGGTCTTGTAAGCGGACACATAGCCCTTATTGCGCACAATGCCGATCACTAACGGCTGGTTCTGTGCAGCCGCTACCTTTTTGTCATATTCACGCATCACAACAGACATCGGCTTAAAGCCGGGATCAAGAAGCGCTTTTACTTTTAATTCCATGATTCGATAACCTTCCTTGTGTTTTATATATATGATTTTTAATCATTCTCATACAGTCTGTATAAATTAGCCGCACCGATTGTGCCCGCGTCGTTGCGCAGAGTGCACACACCAATTCGTGTTTTGGGTGCGTCCATGCTGCTGCCGTAAGTCTCAACGGCCAAAATTTTGCGCAGCGGCTCTAAGAGCGTTTCGCCCTCTTTGGAGATACCGCCGCCGATGAGCAGCATTTCAGGCTGAAAAACATTGATGAAGTTTGTTAAGCCGCAGCCAAGATAATTGATATACCGATTGACCACCTCGGCGCCTGCCTTGGAGCCTTCGCGCATCGCGTCAAATGCAGTTTTGCCGTTAATTTGCGAAATGTCCGGGCAAATCTGCCAAAGTCTGCTTTCGGTATGATTTTTCATCGACTCTCTGGTCTGCTTAATGAGCGCCGTGGCAGAGGCATAAGACTCCAAGCATCCCCGGCGTCCGCAGGGACAGGGTTCGCCGTTATGAACAATCACCGTATGGCCAAGCTCACCGCCAAAGCTGTTAAAACCTGCATAAATTTTACCGTCAATAATGACGCCGCCGCCAACGCCGGTGCCAAGCGTCACCACAATAACGTCTTTGCAGCCCTGCGCCGCCCCGGCGACAACTTCGCCATACGCCGCAGCGTTTGCATCATTATGCACAAAAACCGGTTTGCCGGTGCGTTCCTTAATCATGGCCGCCAACGGCGTATTTCTGAATTTGATATTCGAGCAGTAAACCACAACGCCGTTCACTGAATCCACCGCGCCGGGCACGCACACGCCAATATGCTCAATCTCATCCATAGTCAGGCCCGCTTCGTCCACAGCCGTCTTGGCGCACTCGATCATGCGCGCGCAAAGGCCGTCCACATTCGTGTCCACGTGGCTTTCCATCATGAATTTCGCTCTAATTTTATTTTCTGAATCAACCACGCCCGCTTTAATGAACGTTCCGCCTAAATCAATACCAAGATTGTACATGTTCGCGTATCTCCCTGCAAATTTTTCCTATTTTTCATTATACACGCAAGGGGCCGGTTCGTCAAGTTCTTTGACAAACAAAAAAGGAAGACTTTCGTCCTCCTTTTTCACTCTTTTTTCCTAAGCTCTGCTAAAATTTCGCTCAAAAGCTCTTCGGTGGTGGGCGATTTCGGCTCTGCCTCTTTCGCCTTGCGTGCGGCCTCTTCCTCGGCCAGTTTTTTCGCATGCAGCGAATTGCTGATTTTGGTTATCGCCTTGATCACAAGGAAAATGGAAAAAGCGATAATCAAAAAGTCAATAATGCTTTGCAGAAAGGAGCCATAGGCAAGCACGTTTTTTGTACCGTCCTCGGCCACCCGCAGAACCACCGCTTTGTCTGAAAGATCAACCCCGCCGGTCAAAAGACCAATGAGCGGCGTAATGATATTGTTCACAAGACTGGTCACAATCGCGCTGAACGCAGAACCGATTACCACACCGATGGCCATGTCCAGCACGTTGCCCTTCATCGCGAAATCTTTAAATTCTTTAAAAAACTTTTTCATATGTAGCCCCTGCCTTTCTCTATGAAACGGGAATTTTTAGCACGTTCGGCAAAGCCGATCCGGCGCAAGCTTCCCTGTAAAAGCCGATTTTCAGTCCTCGCTTCCCTCGGGCTGATCAAAGGCGGCCGCAAACAGCTCTCTTAACCGGTCCTGCTTTCCGGCAAGGTACAAATAGCCAAAAAGCGCTTCCATGCCGGTGGCCCGGCGGTATTCACCCGCCGTGGCGCTCTTTGGCACCGACACGCCGCTGGCATTGCGGCCCCTTTTATAATATGCCGTCTCTTCTTCATTTAGCATAGGCAGCAGCCGCTCGATCGCCTGGCTTTGATTTTTTGCCGTTACATAAGCTCTCGCCAGCGCGCTTAGTTTGCCTGTATGGGTGATCCCGTCCTGCAAAAGCCGCTCTCTGGCCAACAGCTCAATGACCGCGTCGCCTATGTAAGCAAGCGATGTGCCGGGCAGTGTCTCAAACAATCTCACCGCGGCAGTCCCTTGGGGCGCAGGCAGCGTTGGATTCATCGGTATCAATATGCATAGCCAGCGCAAACTTCGGGCTGACACGCACAACCACGTCGCCAAACACAAGGCTGCGCTCGGAATCAATCTTAACCGACACAATCTGCTTGTCGGCCACGCCTAAGCGCTCTGCATCCTCGGGCGTCATATGGATATGCCGCTTGGCCGCGATCACACCCTCGCTCAAGGTTACCTCGCCGCAGGGGCCGACAATTTTGCATCCCGGGCTTCCTGCGATATCGCCGCTCTCCCGCACAGGGGCAGCCACGCCGATGCTTCTTGCGTCGGTCAGCGACAGCTCTACCTGAGAGGCCGGTCTTGCCGGACCAAGCACAATCACATTGGCCAGCTGATTTTTCGGGCCGACCACGCAAACCCGCTCTTCACAGGCAAACTGGCCCGGCTGGCTTAAATCCTTTTTAAAGGTCAGCTCAGCGCCCTTGCCGAACAGCACCTCGATATGCTCCTTTGTCAAATGCACATGGCGAGCCGATGTTTCAACAATAAAACTTTTATCCATTTGATTTTACACCTCAAATCCGCTAAAATTCTTTTTATTTCCTTTTTATTATACCTCTGATTTTGTCAAATGTAAAGAGAAAACACGCCGAAAACGGTTATTGCGCCGCCTCTTCCAAGACAAACTGCTTAATCGGTTTAATGGCGCTGCCCCCCTCAAAGGCGCGCACCTCACCCAAGGCAAAAAAGCCATTTTCGCCGCAAAGCCGCACCCGGGTGCCTTCGTCCCACCCGGTATGTATTTTCGCCTGATAAACCTCTGCGCCGCAGCGAGCCAGCCGCTCGTAAAAGGCCGGCAGCTGCACAGCCGGACAATCGGCAAACAGCGTCTCCAGCGGAACCAGTTTTTGGCCGCGCTCGGTCATGTCCATCGCCTCTATCTCGCCAAGCGTGTGCGCATCGGCCAGCGTAAAGGCACCGACTGAAAGACGGGCAAGCGCGCTCATGGCCCCGCCGCAGCCAAGGGCGGCGCCGATATCATGGCACAGGGTACGCATATAGGTGCCCGGGCCGCAGGCCACCTCTAACACATATTCATTTTCCCCGGCCCCGGGCTGTACCTCAATGGATTCAATCGTCACCGGCCTTGCCGTCCGCTCAATCTCGATATGCTGTCTTGCCAAATCCACTAATTTCTTTCCGCCCACCTTGAGGGCCGAAAACATGGGCGGCATTTGCTCGATCGTTCCGACAAACTGACGGCAAGTTTCCATGACCGCCGCCGGCTCGGGCGGCGGCCCTTCATGCACTGACAACACCTCGCCGGTTGTGTCCTGCGTGTCGGTCGTAAGCCCCAGCGTAAGCCCCACCCGGTATGATTTGTTATGTACCGTTAAAAAAGAGGAGGCCTTCACCGCCCGGCCCACTAACAGCACCAACACGCCGGTGGCCATCGGGTCCAGCGTGCCGGTGTGCCCCACCTGCTTGGTCTGATAGAGCTTTCGCACCCGGTTCACCACATCGTGCGAGGTCATGCCCGCCTCTTTATGGACGCACAAAACGCCCGAAAGTTCACTCATGAAACACCTCTTGAGCCAGCGCCGTGATGGCCGCCTGCGCTTCGTCTGCCGATGCAGCCGACAGGGTGCAGCCGGCCGCCCGCTTGTGTCCGCCCCCGCCCAGCTTGGCGCACAGCGCCGCGCAGTCGATGCCCTCGGCCGAGCGCATGGAGATTTTATATACCTGCGGATTTTTCTCGCTTTGTCTGGCCGAAACGGCCAGTTCAACCCCGGCAATCTGCCGCAGCAGGGTGGAGGCATTGCCGAAATGCTCGTCACAAAAGCCGGCGGCCTGTTTGGCTTGGTTATCCGCCGTGACAATGGCAAAGCGTCCGTCAAACAAAAAGGCCGCGTGGGTGTATACATAGCCGGCGGCCGCCGCTTCTTGCTTCGAGACGGTTTCAAACAGTTTTTCGGACAGCCAAGCCCCATCCGCACCGGCCGCAAGCAGGCGGGCCGCCGTCTCAAAGGTGCGCGCACGCACGTTGGAATACCGGAACCCGCCGGTATCCGAAGCAATGGCGCAGTATAAATCATTCGCGCACTTGGCGGTAAGCCCGCCCATAAGCTCGGCCAGCTCAGCAATGATTTCGCCGGCCGCCGCCGCTTCGGCGTCCACATAGCCGACTCTGCCAAAATCAGGCGAAATCAGGTGATGGTCAATCTTGATGTCCACCCGTTCCAGCCACTCGTCCTTTAAAGCGCCCAGCTGCTCGGGCGAGGCTACGTCCACCGTAATGACCAGATCAGGCGCAAAGCCGGCCGGCACGGCGTCCTCGGTAAATAAAAAAGCAAGACGGGCCGGCACAGGGTCGGCGCACAAAACAATCGCCTGTTTGCCCTGGCCGACGATCATTTCCTTCAGCGCGTACGCGCTGCCCAGCGCATCCCCGTCCGGATTTGCGTGGCAAAGAATGGCCGCGCTGTTCGCCGCCTTGATGCGTTCGGCAATCTGTGTGAGTTCAATTCGTTTCATGCGGCTCGCTCTCCTCAATGTCCTTTAACAGCTGCATAATATGCGCGCCGTGCTCGGCCGACTCGTCATAATAAAAGGTGAGCGCCGGCGTCACGCGCAGATTGAGCGATGCGGCAAGCCGGCTGCGGATGAATCCTTTGGCCCGTTCCAGCGCCTCTTTGACCTCGGTCTGCGCCCCGGCGCCAATGACCGAATAATATATTTTTGCAAATTTTAAATCGGCGCTGACGTCGCACGCGGTCACCGTGACTAAATTCCGCTGTATGCGGGGGTCTTTAATCTCCCGCAAAATGACGGCCATCTCTTTGGCCACCTCGTCGTTTATTCTTCCTCTTCTATAATTCGGCATGTTGATTTCCGCCTTTCTAAGCTGTAAACAGCATTCTGTATTTTTTGTTTAGTATTCTCTTTTTGCTTCCATTATATAATGTAGATTACGATAGAAGCAAATCTTTGGTTCGCTTCGCTATTCCGCAAAGTTTTAGCTCACTGAAAGTACGACATTCCAGCAAAGCTGGAAGTCGGACGTTTTTGGCAAAGCCGAAATGCCGCTTGGAAAAGCGAAAAGATAAACTTTAGAAGCTAACCGCAGGTTCTCTTTATTATAATATAAAATTTTCACTACCATGGAATTTAACGGTGCCGGTTTTACCGGCAGAGCGTGCATATGCACGTTCAGTTAAATTTTAGAAGCTAACCGCAGGTTTGCTTCGTGATACCACAATTTTTCAGCAAACCAAAAGTTTATCGGTTTTGGCAAAGCCAAAATTTCGCTTGGTTAAGCGAAAAGATAAACTTTGGAAGCTAACCGCAGGTTTGCTTCATTATACTATAAATTTCGACGGACTTCAACCCAAATAAAAATCCCGCCGCAAGACAGCTTGGCTGACAGACGGCGGGGGTTTGTTTTGCTTTTACCCTTTTCGCAATTTCTCTAATACGATTTTGAACGCGGGGGATGTTTTGATCTTTTCGTATAGCCTGATGAGTGAAGAGCGCTCAAGAGTGCTTATTTCCCGGCACGACAGATTACAACCGGCTTTGTTCCACCATTTCCGCAAAATATTGATGCACCGATGTATCCTCATTGAGTTCAGGATGAAAGGCCGTCACCAACTGGTTTTTCTGTCTGGCGGCCACAATGTGTCCGCCGGCTTCGGCCAACACCTGTGCTTCGCCCGACACCGCCGCGATATACGGTGCGCGGATAAAGGTCATGGGAATGATGCCGATGCCCTTGAATTCTGCCTCGGTATAAAAGCTGCCCAGCTGCCGGCCATAGGCGTTGCGCACAGCGGTCATTTGCATAGTGGCAAAGTGGCTGCGCGTATCGTTTTCAATCTTCTCAGCCAGCAAAAGCAAACCGGCACAGGTGCCGAACACCGGCAAGCCGGCCTCTATTTTCTCTTTAAGCGGTGCAAATAAACCAAGCTCCCGTAACAGCTTGCCCTGCACCGTGCTTTCGCCGCCGGGGATAATGAGACCGTCAAAGGGTCTTTCAATATCCCGCCTTTGGCGGATCTCAAACGAAGAAACCCCTATTTTCGCCAGCATTTGTTCGTGCTCTATAAACGCCCCCTGCAGGGCCAGTACCGCGATTTGCATGAATTATTTGCCTCTTTCCGCCATTAACAGCTCAATTTCCTGTTCGTTAATGCCGACCATGGCTTCGCCTAAATCCTCTGACAGCGCCGCTAACAGCGAAGCGTCGGTAAAGTTCGTCACCGCCTTGACAATGGCAGCCGCCCGTTTTTCCGGATTGCCCGATTTAAAAATGCCTGATCCGACAAACACGCCCTCGGCACCAAGCTGCATCATCAGCGCCGCGTCGGCAGGTGTTGCCACGCCGCCCGCCGCAAAGTTGACAACCGGCAGTTTTTTGTGTTCATGAACATAAATCACTAACTCATAGGGCACCTGCAACAGCTTGGCTGTGTCGAACAGCTCGTCCTCGGCCATCGCGCCGATGCGGCGGATTTCCGACTGCATCATGCGCATATGGCGCACGGCCTGCACCACGTCGCCGGTGCCCGGCTCGCCCTTGGTACGAATCATGGCTGCGCCCTCGTTGATCCGGCGCAGGGCCTCGCCCAAGTCCTTGGCACCGCAGACAAACGGCACGTCAAACTTGGTTTTGTCGATATGATATTTATCATCAGCGGGGGAGAGCACCTCGCTTTCGTCGATGTAGTCAATCTCAATGGCCTGTAAAATCTGCGCTTCGGCAAAATGGCCGATCCGGCACTTGGCCATAACCGGAATGGACACGGCCTGTTGAATGCCCTTGATCATCTTCGGGTCGCTCATGCGGGAGACGCCGCCAGCCGCGCGAATGTCAGCCGGAATGCGCTCAAGCGCCATGACGGCGCACGCGCCGGCCGCTTCGGCGATTTTCGCCTGCTCGGGTGTGGTTACGTCCATGATGACGCCGCCTTTCAGCATTTGCGCTAAGTTTTTGTTCAGTTCAAATCGATTGTTTTCCATTTTTTGCCTCCATGTTCCTGCTGCGACTGGTTGTAAGGAACTGCTTTCGCGCAAGCCTTGGCGCAGCACAAGGCTTGTTCCCTCTTTTTTCTTCGTTCTGTTTCTTTTATCAACGCGGTACTGTACCGCTTGGCCTATATCACATAATCGTTGGCATAGCCCTCTCGCTGCTGATCAAGCAAGTCTTGCAGGGTGATGCTGTCCAAATACTCGTTGATAACACGGGCCAGCCCTTGCCACACCGGCAGGGTTGCGCAGTCTGCCTTGCGCTCGCAAACGATTGGATCCTGCTCTAAACAGGCCACCGGGGCAAGACCCCCTTCGGTAAGACGCAAAATTTCGCCCACTGTATATTGGCTCGGTGAACCGGCCAGTGCATAGCCCCCTTGAAAACCCCGGTTTGTCCGCAGAATATTGGATTTATTAAACACGGGCACAATTTGCTCTAAATATTTTTTTGATATACTCTGCCGTTCGGCAATTTCCTTTAAGGCAATAAAGCCGCACGCCTGATGCTCTGCCAAATCCAGCAGCATGCGCAGTGCGTAACGTCCTTTGGTAGATATTTTCATATCACGGCTCCTTTTTTGATTACCTAATAATAACATATTTTTAGTATGTTTTCAAGAGAAGAATCAAAGTCTCTTGTTTGATATCCGCTTGGCCATCTATGCTAAATGACATCATGCCCGGCCGCAGTGAACGCAGCGGCCGCTTTGTCAAAATCCGCTTCTTTGACCAAGAGATAGTCAGTATTATAGGTTGATACGGCAAATAAGCCGATCTCATTCTGTGCCAGTATACCCGACAGCTCGGCCAGAATGCCAATGAGCGAAAAATCGAGCACCCCTTGTATAGCAAAACCCCGCCAGCCGTCTTCTCTTGCCACTGTGTCAATCGGGACGTCCTCGGTTTTACACACCAATGATAATTCGTCCTCGGTCTTGGCGATAAAATAAAAGTCTTTGCGAAGGTCGAGCGCCATGGTGGTGCTGATCTTGCACACGGTCAGCGCCAAGGACAATCTTTTCAGTGTCATGCGGAACCCCTCTTTTCATGATAGCCTGTCTGATTATAGCACACCATGTCATGGCTGTCAAAACAGGTGTCCTGAAGATTGCCCCGCCCGCACAAAAAAGAAAAATCTTTCGATAAAATTTTAAAAAAAGCAAATACTGCTTGACAAATGATACTATGTGTTGTATAGTATTAGGCGAAAGGAGGCAAATCTGAAAAAGTTGTTTTTTCAGACAAGCAATTTAGAAAGGTATGGTCATATAAATGGATATACAACTTAAACGGGGCTTGTTAGACGTCTGCGTTTTGGCCGCCATCAAAAATGAGCCTTCCTATGGCTATCAGATTATTAAGGAGATAAAGCCCTATGTCGATATCTCTGAATCGACTCTGTATCCGATATTGCGAAGATTAGAAGCCTCATCCTATTTACAGGTGCACGCAGCCGAGCACAACGGCCGTTTGCGGAAATATTATCACATCACCGGGGCCGGGCTTACCCGTCTTGCTGATTTTATAGAGGAATGGAAGGAAATGACCTCGATTTACCAATACGTCACCCGCGAAGAGGCGCCGTGTGAACCGGACAGAACATAAATTTAGAAAGAAAGGAACCGAAGCGAATGAATAAGGAACAATTTTTGTCGGCCATACAAGAAGAGCTGGCCGGATTCAACCAACAGGATATTGACCCAACGATCGACTATTACCGCGAAATGATTGACGACCGTATCGAAGAGGGATTGACCGAAGAACAGGCGGTTGAGGCCATGGGGCCGGTTTCTGACATTATATCGCAGATTTTAACCGACACGCCGCTGGCCAAGCTCATCAAATCAACCAAGTCGGTCAAGCGGGGCATGCGTCCGTGGGAAATCACCCTGCTGATTATTGGTTCACCCATCTGGGCCTCGCTGCTGCTTGGTGCCGCCGCGTTGCTTTTTGGCCTGTATCTGCTCATCTGGGCCGGGGTAGTGCTGCTCTATGCTGCTGACCTGTGTTTTGCCAGCGCCGGTTTTGGGATTGTCGCCAGTCTTTTTCTTCTCTTTACCGGCCAGCCTGTACAAGCTCTGTTTTTCGTCGGCGGCGGATTATTTTGCGCGGGCATTGCCATTGTGCTGTTTTTCGGCTGCAACAAGGTGTCCCTTGGCGTCGTGAAGCTTAGCAAAGGCTTTGTCATGCGGCTCAAACGCTATATCTTGAAAAAAGGAGGCAAAAAATGAATCCGAAAAAGAAAATTGCTCTCATCATAGCGGCGGTTTTCGCCGCGGCAGGCATCATCGCGCTTTTTGCCGCCTGTCTGCTCATACAATTTGATTTTACGAGGTTAAACACCATGAAATTTGAAGCAAAAACCCATGAGGTTTCCGAGAGTTTTCACAACATCAGCATTAGTGATCTCGAGTGCGATGTTATCATTGTGCCGACCGACAACGATCTGTGCCGGGTGGTTTGTTATGAAACAAGCAAGATTATCAACACCGTTGAGGTGAAAGATGATACCCTGCTGATCACCCGTCAGGATAAGCGGTCTTGGTATGAACATTTCGGCATCTGGTGGACCGAAAACAATACGGTGACTCTCTATCTGCCTGAACGTGAATATGAATATCTTTATGTAAAAACCGTCAGCGGCGAGATTTCCATAGCTGATTCTTTCACGTTTTGCGATACAAAGCTGCTCAGCACCAGCGGAGATATTGTCTTTACCGGAAATAGCCGCGGCGATCTCTTTGCCAAGACAACCAGCGGCAATATCACCCTCAAAAACAGCCAAGCGAAAACGGCAGAAGTCCGCTCCACCAGCGGGGACATCTCCTTTACCGGCGATATACAGGGCGATCTCCTTCTCAAATCAACAAGCGGGGACATCCGCTTGCAAAACAGCCGGGCAGGCAGGACAGAGGCTTATTCCACCAGCGGAGATTGTTCCCTGTCCGAACTAAGCATTGCCTCGCTCACTCTTAAAACCACAAGCGGCGGCATAAAAGCCCAGGACGTTACAGCCGAAGGACACGCCGAGCTTGTCTCTACAAGCGGAGACATCCGCCTTGACAAAACA
This sequence comes from Clostridiales bacterium, assembly GCA_022791195.1. Taxonomy (GTDB): domain Bacteria; phylum Bacillota; class Clostridia; order Oscillospirales; family CAG-272; genus CAKSEI01. Next base: position 14,418 of record JAAVYP010000050.1, read on the forward strand.
GACGCCGCCTCCTTTTTCATCAAGTCGACAAGCGGCGACGTCAAAGGCAGCCTGCTAAGCGGCAAGAATTTTATCACTCATACAAGCAGCGGCAGCGTCCAAACACCCGCTTCCATAGAAGGTTCCGGCACATGCGAGATTAAAACGTCCAGCGGGGATATTCGCATTGATGTAGTTTCATAAATAAACTGATTCTGCGATGCCGTCCGCAGGTGCGATGCCGTCCGCAGACAGGCAAAAAGAGCAAGTCAAATCGACTTGCTCTTTTTTATTTCTGTTTCAGGGTGGGTCTATCGACCGTTTCGTTAGTCGGCTGACTCAATGGGACCCATGTCCACAAAGGCAGAGCCGCCGGTAACGGCCGGCATTTTGCCGTCCCACTTCTGTACCTTTTCATATTCGACAATCAGATCGCTTAGGGACTGCGCCAACAGCTTGTTGGCATCCGACTGTGCCTTGGCTTTCGCGGCAATGGCTTCGGCTTCAGCCTCAGCCGTGATGATGCGCTGTTTTGCCTCGGCCTCGGCGATGACGATGGCTTGCTCCTGCTCGGTTTTTGTTTTCAACAGGTTTTGCTCGGCCACCTGCTTGGCTTCGATCGCGCTGTTAAACTCGCTCGAGAAATCAAAGTTGATGATATTGAATTTGTCGATGATAATGCCGTATTCCTGCACCTTTTCTTCCAGCGAGGCTTTGGTTTCTTCGCCCACCTGGTTGCGCATGGTGATCAGCTCTTCGGCGGTGTACCGGGCGCTGACCGACTTGATGCTCTCCTGCACGGCCGGCAGTAATACGACAGACTGATAATCCCGCCCGATGTTTTTGTAAATCTTGGCGTTGTCGTTGGGGCCAATGCGGAAGTTGACTGCAATCACGCTGTTCACTGTCTGCAAATCCTTAGAGACAGCCGCCGCTTCTACCTCTTCTTTTTGAATCTTGTTGGTCATTTTCTCAACCGTCTGGATAAACGGAATCTTGAAATGCAGTCCCTCGGACAATACATTCTCTGATACTTTACCCAGTGTGACGACCACGCCGGTGCTGCCGGCCGGCACAATCACAATGCTGGAAGCAATGACGCCGGCCAGCAATAAAATGACGGCGAGCACGATGACTGTTTTTTTCGTTGTTGCTTTTGTCATGATTTGAAACCTCTTTCTTCTATTATCATATATATTTTGGTATACTTTTATGAAATCGCTGTTTTTTCCCGGAAAGCCTGCTCGCTCTTCTGTCGGCAGAAGGAGCCAAGCGAAGCCCAGGTCATAATAAGCAGCGTTTTGATGAGCTTTTCTTTAGCGGCGGCAGAGGCACAAGGATACCCGTCGGCCGTCAGCCGGGTTCGCTTTTGAATAGCCGCCTCATCGAAAGAGCCTGTTTCTAACGTCTCTCTCAAAATGCGGCACAGCATGGAATACAGGAGCCGGTCGGGAATGATATCGTCCCCTTCGTCCTCTACCGAGCCGTTGATATAGGCCATCAGCGTGACGATGCGCTCCAACGGCATAGCGTCTTTCATCATATTGATTAAGAGGATCCGCATCAGCTGCCGCTCGCCGTAGCGCTTGCCCACCGTGCTGGCCACCCAGCCCCGTTTGACCCAGTTCTGTATGGTAGAGGCAGGTAATCCTGTCAAATCGCAGACCTGCCGCAATGTCAAACCGCCTGTTGCTGTCAAAACCGGTTCAATGACAGTAAAGACGTCTTCTTCTCCTTTTGGATATGCCAGCGTGGTGCCAGGCAGCTTTATTTCTTCCATGTAGTCCTCCTATCCTGATACGAGTTCACACGAACCTGTATCATTGTGATATGATTGTATCACGAGTGCTAATGATTGTCAATAGGTTTTTGTAAAAAAATAAAAAAATGTAGAAACCGTTCCCTTGGCGCGGTGATTGGTACAAGAAAACCCCGCCGCTCTGTCAGCAACGCCGGCGAGCAGCAGGGAAAACAAATCAAACACAAATCGTTTTTACTCCCCATTATTCATGGGTTGATTCTCTATCAATTCGGCGGCTATCACGCCAATGCCTTTCCCCGCAAAAAGTAAAGGGAACACAGCTACTGTTGTTCGCTTGACAGCCTTGCTTTTTTAATTTCCTTGATTATGCCCGAAATGACGATGCCAATCAAGAAAACAACGCCAATAAACACAATAATTACTTTGAGAAATTGAATTTCGTTGACATCATAAAACATCGTCTCTTCTCCATCCGGCTTGACTATCACCAACCGGGTATAGGATGATGCAACCATATTTAAAATGCCAAAATCGTATGTTAATATATACTGGGTGTCTTCAACGCTTCGCCTCTTAGCAAACACTACCTTATGCCAGTATCGATCATTCTCAGTTGTTAGCGGAATATCACGAATTTCTTTCACTTCTCCTGTAGGGTCTACCAGAACAGCAAAATTTCCTCGAACAGAATAAATAATTAAATTGTCTTTGTCCCACTCTATACCATAGATACCTGGATCTTTATACGTATATCCATATTGGAAAATGCCGTCTTCTGTATAAATACTTATCGTCTTTTTCTCTGATATATCCGATCCAATAGCGATCATGCCGTTCTCACTGACATCAAAGCAACAGATGGCTTCTTTTCTCGGTTCAACTGTCAACAAAGAAATGTTTACATTCGATATGATCCTGTCTTTGGCTTCTTCTGATATTGCTTCTGTGGTAAAGCCAGTCTCCATGGCTGTTACGTTTCCGATTCCATGATGCGCCAATAAGAGCATGATAAAAAGTATCAGTATATATGTTCGTGTTTTTCTCATTCCTACCACTCCATTAGATATTGCAAAAGCCTTTTGTAATTATTTGATCAGAAGCAGCGCGAGGAACAACTGTTGCTAATTTTTATGAATCAAGCAATCTTTCCCATCCAAAATATCGTTCTTCTGCAATATACTCAGCGTCAACCACATCAAACTTTTTTAACTCGTTATTATATTGCAAGGTTGTAATGGTATATCCGTAAATTGTTTCACCGTCAATATATTGCATATACTTCAGTTTACCCTTTCCGTATTTATCTTCCTCTACGATTGTCCGTGAATCAAATGCTCTAAAAAAAATCGTTTCTTTTATTGTTGGCATTCCCTTTTCATCAAAAAAAGCCGGACTCATATATTCCGAAATATCTTGTATGACACTATACCCGACCAACTCATTCTTTATTTCCAGTCGGCAGCCTTCCAAAAACTCATATGTATACCCATATTTGCTGGTTTTTATATCCTCCCACTCGTTCAGATCATACATGAGTTCAATTTGCTTGTCTTTTATCTGATAAATTCTTGAAATAGTTCCTCCGTTGCCGCTTACCTCTCCGCTGTAAATAATTTCATCGAATCCATCTCCATTAATATCCGCTGTATAAAGATTGCCGTTCTGGATCACATGGAAATTAAACTCTCCCATTTCAAAGGTCAAAAATTCCCCATTCAGATCAACAACCATAAAAACCTTATTAAAGATTTCGTTGTCCGGTTGTTCTTCCGAAAAGACAGTAACCGCGCATGATCCGGTGTTTTCCATAAAATAACCCCATGCCATGTGATATATTCGCTGATTTTTTAATCCTAACTGCGGAAAATCAGTATGTAAATACTCTCTTAGCAAAAAAGGTTCTTCCGTGTTTGCATTGGTCGATTCGCTGCTCGATTCGAGCGGCGGGTCGCTTTCTTGCGGCATTTTCCCCGCGTTATAGGTACAGCTTGTCAGCCACAAAATACCTAATAACAAAATGAACAACTTTTTCATATTGTCTCCTTTCATAAAAGAATGTGTTTCTTACGATTGATTCGCATCTACAACAGCCGTATGTGCCCAGGCATCGCCGATCCGTTGATTCTCCGCAATAATCATGATTATTTCCAACGGAAACACAAGCAGTGGAAGCGAGCGTTTTAAATACACAGCGAATGACCGTTTGATTGGCTCGTGCGTACCGTCTTTATTGACATGAACCAATTTGATTTTCGTCACTTTTTTGCCTATGCTTGCATTCCTAAATACTCTGTCTTTAAAGATCGTACAGAAAATATAGATAACCGAAAATATACCCGCTATGAGGGGCACGGAATCTGGATTTTCCAAAGTGAAGAAGTAAGTCAGTAATGACGCACAGCCACAACTGACGCCATGATCGATGATACCTGCAAGAACCCTTTTCCAATTTAACATCATCTGCTTTCCGCCTTTACAACTCCTAATGAGACCGCGATCCAGTCTTCTTGCTGTTTTTCTAATTCAACATAAACGGTTAAGCGTTTATCGTCAGTTTCCACAATATAAGGCACAGTCATTGTATTTTCTGTCTCATTAACTTTTCTTGTGACATTTCTACCCACCGAAAATATGTTGCCGTATTGTTCCTGCAAAGCCTCATCATCACATATATACGGCATAGCAATTTGATCAATCGGATTGTTTCGGATCGCATGAAATCCAATTAGCACAACAGCTGCAAAGACAATATACACACCGCCCATAATACATGCAACTTTTAATAATTTCTTGCTGAACACGGTCAATCTTCAACTCCATTTATCAAAATTTTGAAAAATTCTGCAAGATTCTATCCGAAGGTAAAAATGGTTCGCCTTGTACTACGATCGTTATATAAGTAATGACCATACATATGATTTTTAGCATCTATACGATAATATTTTTGCTCGCTAGGGGATTGCCGATCTCGTCATACGTGATCGGCTTGCCCTGGTAGGCGGTGAGCAGGTCGGTCCGGTCATTTTTTATGGGCTTTCGTGCATCCGCTGAAACAAATCACCAGCCTGAACCGTATAAAAGTTTTGCTCTATCTCAAGACAATTTTCATTTAAAATTGAAAAACGGTACTCATCCTGATCAAATCAGATCTTCTTTTATGTTTAAAATATTGTTTGCAGCATCATATTCGACGGTAATTAAATACCCGTCCTTGGTATAGTGGGTCGATATATGAGGCGTATCATTTCTGCCGGTATAAGGAAATAAATATTCTCCTTTGGGATCAATCTGTTTTACATCTTCCAGCGATTGACCAATTGCTAAGCTATTAAAATCAGATTTTAATAGCTTAGTATGATAAATATTTCCTAATATTCTATTTCCGTCTTTGTCAAAGGTTATCACAGCTATACTGCCATCGCCAAGATATGAAACTCGATATATACCGTCCATTTCGCGCAGACATTCTATGGGGAATTGACTGTTCATTTCTTTCATTGAATGATTCATTTGTATAATTTTTAACAGTTCAGAATCTTCATACGTTTTAGAAACCAACTCAACCAAAGTCTTATCTGGCGCAGATATTTTCAGTTCCAAAGCACCCTCTCCTTTTGCACAAGAAGATAACAAAAACACCAGCATAAATATGAAAGTAAAAACCTTTAATAAACGCATCACACACCTCAATTTTTTACCGCAGTACAAATTTATACTCGTTTTTCTACGTCATTGATATCATTCCATCTGGTAGGTACACGCACGCTTGGGGCAAATCGATTGACGAATTGTCCCTGCCATACCTGTTAAAGCTGCTCGCGTCCTTGACGCCTAACGTATTCACACCTGCCCGCCAAGAGAGAGAAATGCAGAGGGACTCTTTTATCGTGGCAAATGAACATATACCTCTTGTTCGCCTAAATATTGATCCACATTCCGCCATCGAACTTTTGAAGCGCAGATAAGCGTCCCCTCATATTGTTCAATCGTTTCATCGGTTACCCAATCATCGTCACACCAATAAAAACAGCCGTTTTTCAAAATCATTGTTGCACCAAAGATTTCACATGTATATTTCTCATTAATAGGATTTAAATTCATAAAATTCAATCCCGAAAACTCCATTTCAATGACTGGATTTTTTTCAAACTGTCGCTGAATTAATAATTTTAGTATCCGCTTATTGTTTATAGGTCGCATGCTTAAATCCCTATCAACGAAAGCGCCGCTTATATATTTTAATTCCTTAATGCAGCTATCATGAAAATAATAGTGCATCTCCATAAAATTTTTTATATCTTCACTATTTTTTATTTCATTCCACATTGTTTTTATACTCCTTGTTATGGAAACCATTGAATGGCTGCCTATCCATCACCGCCGGTCACGTCATAGCCAAGCAGATACGCATAGGTCACCGGCGTTGTATTGCCCGCTTTGATGTGGAAATGTATTTACTTACACGCTGTTTTCCGTTACCAATTGTACATATATTGATCCTCTATATATTCGGTATCTATCACATCAAAGTCTTTTGTCTGCTGATTGTATTTTAATGTAGTTACCGTATAGCCAAAATAGGCTTCTCCCCGAACCTGTTGAAAATAGCGCAGTGTAATTCTTTTATAATTATCAATATCAACAACGACACGCGACTCAAATGTCCTAAAATAAACTACATTGCCGTAGGTCGGCTTTCCTGCTTCATCAAAGAAATCTTTTATAAAAAAGTGGGAAATATCTTGAACAACACTATATCCCGTATATATATTTTCTATTTTAAGTTTGCAGTTTTCCAAAAACTCATAGGTGTATCCGTATCTGCTTGTGTTGATATCTTCCCACTCATCCAAATCTTCCATCAGCTCAATCGAATCATTTTTTATTTTATATATATGCGCTAATGTACATCGAGTCCCACTTATTTCCATATTTAAAACGATCTCATCGTCGCCATCCCCATCTATATCTGCGCACGCAACCATTCCTTGTGAATCGGCAAGTGGATCATTTCCTAAATAATGTGTAATAAACTTATCCCCTTTTGCAACTACCATATAAAAATCATAGGATTTTTTATCTGCAACTACGTAAACGACTATTTCTCTTGCTCTATAATCAGATGAGTTTTCTCTATCATAATATCCTCTGCCAATATAATAAATTTCCTGCCCTTCCATGTCAAGCTCAGGAATATTCACTCGCAGCTCGCCGAATTGATCTTGACGTTCTGTTGTCTGCGGCAATGTAAAAGAATATTCTGTGGGTACTACCTCATCCGAGATGCCCTGAAGAAAACGGTCTGGCGGTCTTTTTTGTTCACAACTGCACAAAACGAACAGTGCGATGATGAGTAATAAAATTTGATTTTTCATTATATCTCCTAATATATCGTTTGGGCTACTGCCAGCTGAATGACTTTCTCTTCCGACGTCAAAGGTACCGCCGACATGTCCATAGGTGGTAGCGACTTGTGTTTTCTTTCTTTACTCACAGGCGGCATGAATGACTTGGATGGATATAATGCCCCGCCGGCGGTGACTTCCAGTCAAAATCACAAAATCAATCATCCTGTGGCTCTGGCAGTCCCCTTTTTTTCCAACGAATCAGCTGTGTTTGAATGACAGACAAAAACGCAACGGGTCCTACAAATGCCATGACTAAAAATCCATCTAAAAAATACTGTATGCCCATTAAAACCGAAGAAACACCGAAAACGATCAGTGCCGCTAAACTCAAAATATTCAGAAAAGAATCCGGGCACATTTTATTTACGATTTGAATCCACAAAACCCAGCGCATGCCAAACCAAACAAAACCGCCAACCAGAACTGTCATGACATACATGCTGGCCATCTCGCTGATTGGCCTTTTAAAAACCACAAGATCGTATGCTACTAAGATTATATCATAAAGCATGATTATCATTGCTATGCGTTTTACTTTTTTTGATAAATACAAAAACATATTTGTTAATTTCATCTTTCTTTACCTCCAACTAATCGATAGGCCACTGCGGCGGGTTCACGTTCATGATGTCCTTTACGTTCGTGACCGCGTTTCCGCCGGCATAGTTCCGCTTTAAGAGCAGGCAGATCACTTACCGCTCATCGCGCTGCAGCTTTTCATTGTATATGTCAAAATCTTCATTCGGGGGATACGGATAAGCATCACTGCGCTCAGCCAGACCGTTTTCCTCTACAAAATCTAAATCTTTTTTGCTGGCATGAATGATGGCGGCCATTTCTTCATGTCCCACCGAATAAAACCAACAAACATTTCCTTTAAAAAAGGCTAAGTCCTGTGGGTGCGATGGACAGGACCACGTACTGATCCCCTCCACCTCTTTTAGAATTTCCTTTGCTGCCGGATCTGTTTTATAAAACACAACTTTATATGTTGTATTCATACAATATGTTCCCGGCGTCCCCGGCCAGCTTGGGTTGCTCCTGCTCTTTACTTTATAGGATTTTAATGCGTCTCTAAAATAACGCATGGTTTTCGTATACCCTTTTCCATAATAATTTACATACACCAACATAAAATAATCAGTATTTTCAAAGGCATAGTCAATAAACTTGCTGTACGCCTCTCCTATGCATTTTTTGTCTACTTCGTCAAAATATATTATTTTTTGCATACACTTACTCTCCGAATGATATGTGATTACGATGTGCACCGTTTAAACGGTACTCCGCTGGCGCAGTTCTGCTCTAAGGCCAGACAGACAACTTACCGCTTTTCATGCTGCAGTTTTTCGTTATATATGTCAAAATAATTGCCAAAAGGCAAAGTGGCTTTACGACGCTCGGCCAGATCGTTTTCTTCTAAGAAATCTAAATCTTTTTTGCTGGCATGAATGATAGCGGCTATTTTTTCATGCCCTGTTGAATAAAACCAACAGATATTTCCTTTAAAAAAGGCTAAGTCTTGTGGATGTGACGGCCTTGACCACGTACTGATCCCCTCTACCTCTTTTAGAATTTCCTTTGCTGCCGGATCTGTTTTATAAAACACAACTTTATATGTCGTTTTCACACTATATGTCCCCAGCGTTCCCGGCCAGCTTGGGTTGCTCCTGCTCTTTACTTTATAGGATTTTAATGCGTCTCTAAAATAACGCATCGTTTTCGTATACCCTTTTCCGTAATAATTTACATATACCAACATAAAATAATCTGTGTTATCAAATGCATAATCAATAAACTTTCTGTACGCCTCTCCTATGCATTTTTTGTCTACTTCGTCAAAATATATTATTTTTTGCATACACTTACTCTCCTAAATACCATATGTGATTACGGTGTGCACCGTTTAAGTAGTAATCTGCTGGCGTGGTTTTACTCTAAGATCAGACAGATCATTTACCGCCCGCCGTGCTGCAGTTTTTCATTATATAGTCAAAATAATTGCCTAAAGGCAAGGTGGCTTTACGATGCTCGGCCAGATCGTTTTCTTCTCAAAATCCAAATCTTTTTTGTCACATTTACTCTATCTTTTCATTTAAATCATCAAGATAGTTGCTTTTTGGATAATAGACCTCATTGCGCTCAGCCAGACCGTTTTCTTCTACAAAATCCAAATCTTTTTTTGTTGCATGAACAATAGAGGCTATTTCTTCATGCCCTGTTGAATAAAACCAACAGACATTTCCTTTAAAAAAGGCTAAGTCCTGTGGATGTGATGGGCAGGACCACGCACTGATTCCCTCCACCTCTTTTAGAATTTCCTTAGCCGCCGGATCTGTTTTATAAAACACAACCTTGTATGTTGTTTTTGCACAATAGGTTTCATAGGTACCCGGCCAGCTTGGGTTGCTCCTGCTTTTTACTTTATAGGATTTTAATGCATCTCTAAAATAACGCATGGTTTTCGTATACCCTTTTCCATAATAATTTACATATACTAACATAAAATAATCAGCCTCTTCAAAGGCATAGTCAATCAATTTATGATAGACTTCTCCTGTACATTTATTTTGACCTGGTTCCTCAATATCAATAATCTTATTCATTTTACTCTCCTAAATACCAAGCATGATACAAGAGCTCCCGATTTGTTAGGATTCTTTTTACAAAATCCCATCGCAATAGTCGATATATTCATAGACCTTTTTGCGCGCCACCCGATCCGCTTGGGTTTCGTCAAGGGGCAGATCTTTTATCCATTGATAATAATGTGTAATCTCATGGGCCAGCGAAGCTAAATTCGCACACTTAGCTGAAAACAAATCAATTTCTTCAATGAGTTCTTCATAATCGCCTGTTGCCATCCGAATATAGGGAGAAACCTCTTTATCAAAAGGCAGAAAAATACTGGCCACAACCTGTTCTTTCGTCTGTCCATTGACAATAAACCGACTTGCTTTTATATAAGCAACAACTTTCACAGGGAATCTGTACGTTTGCCGAACCCACTTCACAAAATTAAGAATGACCGCTCGAAGCTCTTTGTCCACCCCTTTGGAAAATCGCAGATAAATGCCCCCGTTTTGCTTCGCTTTCACTTTCCATAAATCTTTCATAATTCGCCCCATTCCTCTGCTTGCGTCATTCCAAATTCCTCTGAGCGCTCGATGCTGTTATCTATCATTCTCTGCCAAATTTCTTCCATTGGATTTTCTATACGTATAAAAGGCATCTCTACCGTATACTTTCTATGACCTCTGCCGGGTGTGTGCTTTTTCATTGGTCGATGATGACCCCAATCCGATTGCTGTACCTATTAATGACGGCGGCAAAATTTCTATAGTCGGACCTATAATCATAAAGAACTGCCCCGTTGAGATGTTGGACAGTTTTGCGATTTTATAAGCAAAACACTTATTCTAAAAAACGGTTAAGAAGTTCATTAAAAACTTTTTCATCACAACTTTTTCGGATAAAATAAATCTCACCGTCTTTAACATATTCAGCCCAGTAATAACAAATCATTTCATAATTTCCATCCTGATAAGTTGTTTTCACAGCGTTTCCATTAACCGACATTGGATCACCAACATAATAACGATCAAATTTGATTATCTGAAATTGTTCAAGAAAATCTTTTCTTTCTGGTTCTGAAAGAGTTTTTATGACTGTATACTCCAGACTGTTTTCTGCCGATACAATTTCTATACTTTCAATTTCATCAACAGAATTTTTAAATAAATACGTTTTTTCGCTGCACGCAGTAAACGTCATTATAATAAGCATCAATAATTCAAAGAATAGAATTTTTTTCATAAACACAACCCTTCCTAAAAGTCAATTAAGGCATTAGTAGATACAAACCTGCCACAACATCAGAACCTGTGTAATATCCCGTAGAGCGATCTGCTCTGCAAAAAAATCTGCTGTTCTTTCCCATGGCAGCGAATAATATGTTTTTGAGGAAGGATCAGCTATAAAGCTTATCAGTGAAGGCACGAATATTCGGTCCATATACTTTTGATCACCCAATAAACTTTATTGAACCGCGTATCCCCATTCATGTTTTACTGTCTCTATTCCCCCATTATTGATATTTTCACTCTTGTTTAAAATAATGGTTTTGATATTGAGAATGATGTTATGCCAGATTATAATTTTTTGCATCGTGCAAAACATCTCCAACCGTTGTCTGTTTACTAACAACGGCTACAGTTGATGCAACAGCAATTTGCCTAAAAGTTGAGGGTATACTACGCATTGCTTTAATTTTCATAACATGCTCCTTTATCTATAAAGCAAAAATTTTTAAATGCCTTCAATTTCGATTCATTCAAATGAATTTACCCTGCCGTCGTCATACGTATAGCCGGGCACCCGGTTCCCGATGTCGCAGGTGTAGTTCATCGTGATGTTCCCGTTGGCAGAGGATGCCACACGTTATGCTTGCTGTCATAGGTATGGGTGATGGAGCCTACCGCCTTTAAGGTCATACGACAACACAATGTCAGTGGAGACAACCTTGCCCTTGTCCCGGTCAGGTACGATGGGTATGCTGATATACTGCCACTAACCGGATGCGTAGCGGTTAAATTCGCCGCGGGTCCAGGCAGGGTCACCGGTGCCGTTGCTGTAATTGACCAGCGCGCGCAGTTCAAAGATGCTGGAAACGCCATCCCGCTTGGCTACCGACTGCTCAGCATAGTCCAGCCCGATAAAATATAAGTGCTCTTGGCGCTTTTATTCACCTTCACCACCTGTTTGGCTCTGGCAAGGCCGGTCTGGCTGCCGGTCATGCGCAAATAAGTGGAGCTGCCAATGGATGCGTTCTTAACCGCCGAAACAGAACCGTACTGTGCGTCCCAGTAAACCAGCAGTTTTGCAAAGCGGCCGTCTGTCACTAAGTTGGCCGAACTGACGTTCCCCGGCCCGACCTGCAAATCGTCCAAATACACCGTGCCCACAACCTGATGCCACTCGGCAAAGAAAAAATAGGAGTCAGGCGCACCCAGCCCCCGTCTGCATTTTGGTTGGTGGCGGCTTTAACGCTTTGGGCGGTAAAGACCTCGATATCGTCCGCATTGCGGATATAGAGCCGCGCCAGCTTTCACTGCGTTCGACTGGCTGCTAAGACTCGCTGCATTCACATAACCCGAATAGGTATATTTGCCCGCGGCCAAATACCCCCCTGCTTAAACCAGGGCGATATGAAGGTTGACGTGCCGGCAATGCGCGCTGTAAGCGCCGGTATGCACCTTTGTACCAATCAAAGGCCGCCGAGGTAATATCAAAATGTTGATAAGCTTCTAAAGACGAGGATGTAACGATATAGAAATCCTGTACCGGGAGCTGCCGGTTGCTTTTTGCCTGTCGTTTATTGATTAAAATCTCTTTTTGTCGTCGTTCTTTTCCACATTACCTACATGTGTTTTTAAAACAAGATTAATATATTGCGAGAAAGAGCGGTCATCCTGTTCGGCTAATTGTTTCACTTTTATCACTAAATCAGAATCTAACGTGATGCTGACCTTCTCTTTTAGTGGTTTCATTTTTATGCGTCCTTATCAAGCATTCATGGTATAAATACATCTTTGGTTGTATTATACGGCTTTTGCTTGCAAAGCATTGACAAATCTTGTTAAGTGGTATAAAGTAGTATACACAAGTTGGTACGCATGAAGAGAAAGGGAACGCAGCAAAAGGAAACCACCATCGCGGAGCGCTTTTGCTGACAAGGGAAAACTGATGGCAACAAATTCAAAAAAACTCGACCAAAGAGGGCGCTTATTGATCCCGCTGCATATGCGCAAAGCATTGGGGTGGGAGGACGATTCAGACATTCAAATCACGCAGGCGGAAGACAGCCTGATTTTGCAGGCAAAGACCAAGGATCGATGCTGCTTATGCGCCGGCGAAACAGAGCTGCACCGCTTTTTCGGCCGCTGCTTATGCCGGGACTGTATCCATTCGATCAAAGACAGTCAGCTATAACCGAAAAAATACCGCGCGTGAAAAATCATTTGTTTTGTTAATTCTATTGACAGGAATTAATAAGAATGCTACAATATCCATATATAACAGGTAGAGGCGCATTATGTAAAGAGTAACCTCCGTGTAAACGCTGCGCAGCGTGTTGCGGTTGTGAAAGGTACAGATGCCGAGTGGGAATGCGGCGCACGTTTTCACGGTTTGATGGAATAAGATCCGTCCGACTGTCGCTTTTTGCGGAGGGCTATCACAAGCAAGCAGTGCACAGCTGTGCACGCGCGGGATGGCCGAATTGTTCGGCCTTTTTTCATGCAAAAAGAGACCTGCACATTTTAAAAAAGAGAGGTCAGCGTTATGAAAAAAACAGTTTTTAAGGGAGCGGCCACCGCCCTCATCACCCCGTTTGATGAAAATGGCATCAACTATGAGCAGTTTGGAAAGCTCATTGACTGGCAGATTGAATCAGGCATTAACGGCCTTGTGGTGTGCGGCACCACGGGCGAAGCATCAACCATGACCGATGATGAACACAGAGAGGCCATCGCGTTTACGGTCAAACGGTCAGCCGGCCGGGTGCCGGTCATCGCCGGAACCGGGTCAAACGACACGGCGTATTGTTTGGATTTGATTAAGTGTGCCGAAGAGGCCGGCGCCGACGCCGCCCTGACCGTGACACCCTATTACAACAAGGCCACCCAAAGAGGACTTGTTGAAATGTTCACCAAATTAGCGGATGATTCAAAAATTCCGATTATTTTATATAATATTCCCTCCCGCACGGGCGTGAATATCGAGCCCGAGACCATTAAAATCCTGGCCGAGCACGAGAATATCGTGGGCATCAAAGAAGCGGGCGGCAATCTTTCTAAAATTGTGGAAACTATGTCGTATGTACACGGCAAGCTGGATTTATATTCGGGCAACGATGATCAAATCGTGCCGCTGCTGGCGCTTGGCGGCCAGGGGGTTATCTCGGTGATTTCTAATCTGCTGCCGGCTGAAACCGCCGCCCTGTGCGACAAGTTTTTCGCCGGCGACGTTGAAGGCGCCGCCAAAATGCAGTATCAGTATCACGCACTGATCGACGCGCTGTTTTCAGAGGTCAATCCGATTCCGGTGAAAGCCGCCATGGCCGCCATGGGCTTTTGCGAAAACAGACTGCGTCTGCCTTTGACCACTATGGACAAAGAGAAAGAGAAGAAGCTGCTGGCTATCATGCGCACGCACGGCTTGAATGTATAAATTAGAACAAGGTTCGCAAAAGAGATCAAAGCAAAAAATGAAAGCGCTGTCTGAAAAGCGCGCGGCGGCCGTATCACCCTGCATCGAGAAAGGCAGGCATGAATGAGCGGAAGCCGGCACAGAAGGGTGAATCGCGTGAAAAATTCCATTAAATCAGACTTTTTGTGAGGTTATTTCACGCGCACTGTTTTGTACTGCGCACTAAATTGCAAAGCGATAAAGTGCGACAGAATGGAGGTTAAAATGAAGATTATTATGACAGGCGCATGCGGCCGTATGGGCAAAGAAGTGTGCGCCGTGTTGGGAGAGGAGCTTGCCTGCGGCGTGGATGCCGCCGGTGAGGTAAAAAAAATTGATGATTATGCAGGAGAAGCCGACGGCATTATCGACTTTTCGTTCCACGGGGCCATCGGCGAGATTGCCGCGTATGCGATTTCGCGTAAGCTGCCGCTGGTGGTAGCCACCACCGGCCACACGCCCGAGGAGCTGGCCGTGATTCAAAAGGCCGCAAAAGAAATTCCGGTCTTTTTCTCGGCCAACATGTCGATCGGCATCGCCGTGCTCTGCAAAATAGCAAGAGAGGCGGTCCGGTTTTTCCCCGATGCGGATATTGAAATTATCGAGGCGCACCACAACCGCAAGTTAGACGCGCCAAGCGGCACGGCCCTGCTGCTGGCCAAAGAAATTGCCGAAGAGCGGGAAAATGTGCAGTTTGTCTATGGCCGGGTGGGCCAAAAGGTCAGAGAGCCGAATGAAATCGGCATTCATGCCGTGCGCATGGGCAATGTGGTGGGCGAGCATGAGGTGATCATCTGCACCGACAGCCAGAAAATCACGCTGAAGCACGAGGCCGCTACCCGCCGCATTTTTGCCGAGGGCGCGAAAGAAGCCATGGCCTTTTTGCTGGGCAAGGCCCCCGGTGTGTATACCATGAAGGATCTTATAAGATAACCCTGACAGATTATCTTAGAAAGTTTGACTTCCCGTTTACCTAAACGGGATTTCGGGCGTTGCCCGAAACCGCCAAACGTTTCAGGGTGCATAACAGGGATACAGTGTCTCTAAGATAAACCTTGCGGTTTGTCTTAGAAAGTTTGACTTCCCGTTTATCTAAACGGGATTTCGGGCGCTGCCCGAAACCGCCAAACGTTTCGAGGTACATAACAGAGATACAGTGTCTCTAAGATAAACCTTGCGGTTTGTCTTAGAAAGTTTGTTTTCCCGTTTATCTAAACGGGGGATTTCGGGCGCTGCCCGAAACCGCCAAACGTTTCAGGATATATGACAAGGGATAAAACATCGCCTAAGATAAACCTGACGGTTTGTCTTAGGCGGTGCATGACCGTATGACCGATATGAAGTGAGCATAAAAGATTGAATCAGAAAAATAACGACCGAAAGAAGGGCTGTAAAAAGTGAAAATTGAATTTACAAAAATGCATGGCATCGGCAATGATTATATCTATGTCAACTGCATGGAAAAAGAACTGGACGATCCCTCGGGGGCGGCAATTGCCATGTCAGCCCGCCGTTTTTCGGTCGGGGCAGACGGCCTTGTGATGATTTGCGCGTCCGCCCATGCCGACGCCAAAATGCGCATGTTCAACGCAGACGGCAGCGAGGGCAAAATGTGCGGCAACGCCATTCGCTGTGTGGGCAAATATTTGTTTGACAACCGCATTGTCACTAAAAAAGAAATCACCATCGAAACTCTCTCGGGAGACAAACAGTTGGTTTTAGAGACCGAGGGCGCGCCTGGCGAAGAGAAGGTGCGCCGGGTGAGCGTAGCCATGGGGCAGGCGTCGTTTGCGCCGGCGGATATTCCCGCAGCAAGTGGGGGACCAATGATCGACGCGCCCATCACGGTGGACGGCGAGGATTATCACGTAACCGCCCTCTCGGTGGGCAACCCGCATCAGGTGCTTTTTATGGATGAGATTGATTCGCTGCCCCTGGAAAAAATAGGACCCGCGTTTGAGAATCATCCCTTGTATCCCGAGCGGATCAACACCGAATTTGTACAGGTGACCGGCAAAGCCGCGCTGAAAATGAGAGTGTGGGAGCGGGGCAGCGGCGAAACCTTTGCCTGCGGCACGGGCGCTTGCGCCACGGTGGCCGCCGCGGTAAAACTGGGCCTTGTCCCGGCGGATACCGATATTGAAGTCACTCTGATCGGCGGGGTGCTGACCATCCGCTGCGATGAAAACTATCATTTGCAGATGACAGGGCCGGCCGCCAAGGTGTATGACGGCGTTTACGAGGGGTAAGCGCAAGCCCGCAAGAAAAGGCCGGCCATGGCCCCGGCACAGAAAGAATAGGAGAGTCACATGAACATCAAAATTAATGAAAATTTTAATCATTTAGCACAGAATTATCTTTTTTCGGAAATCGCAAAAAGAGTAAAGGCTTATACAGAAAAAAATCCCGACGCCAAGATCATCCGCATGGGCATCGGCGATGTCACAAGACCCCTTTGTCCGCATGTCGTTAGCGCGATGAAGAACGCAGTCGAGGAAATGGGCAAGGCCGAGAGCTTCCGCGGTTATCCGCCCGAGTATGGCTATGATTTTTTGAGAGAGGCCATCGCGGCGCATTATGCTTCCTTCGGCGTGACAGTGGCAGCCGGTGATATTTTTGTTTCAGACGGGGCGAAAAGCGACTGCGGCAACATTGTTGACATTTTTGGCGATAATACCATCTATATTCCCGACCCGGTGTATCCGGTTTATATGGATTCCAATATCATGAGCGGACGGACCATCAAGCTGATACCAGCTACGGTGGAAAACGGCTTTTTGCCGATGCCCAAGGCTGATTTCACAACCGGCGTTTACTATCTCTGCTCGCCGAACAATCCCACCGGCGCGGCTTATTCGGCCGAGCAGCTGCAAACATGGGTTGATTTTGCACTGGACACCGGCTCGGTGATCCTCTTTGACGCCGCTTACGAGGCCTTTGTCAGCGATGACTCGCCCCGCTCGATCTACGCCGTTCCCGGCGCTGAAAAGTGCGCGATTGAGTTTGCCTCTTTCTCTAAAACCGCCGGCTTTACCGGCACAAGATGCGGCTATACTGTCGTACCGGCCGCGCTGAAGGCAGGCGATACGCCGCTGCAAGCCCTGTGGGCGCGCCGTCAGGCCACCAAATTTAACGGGGTTTCCTATCCGGTGCAGCGGGCCGCCGAAGCCGCCTACAGCCAAGAGGGACTCGCCCAGTGTATGGAGAATATATCCTATTATATGAACAACGCGGCGCTCATGGCCGAACTGATGCGTGAAAAAGGCATTTTCTTTACCGGCGGCAAAAACTCGCCTTATGTGTGGTTTAAGTGTCCGAACGGCATGGACAGCTGGTCTTTCTTTGACAAGCTGTTAACCGAGGCGCAGGTGGTGGGCACGCCGGGGGCCGGCTTTGGCGCCTGCGGCGAAGGATTCTTCCGGCTCTCCTCCTTTAACAGTCTGGAGAATACAAAAGAAGCAGTCGAAAGATTGAGAGGAATTTTATAATGCTGCATACCAATTTATCCATAAATGAAAAAGGACATTTGACCATGGCCGGCGTGGACGTGGTTGCCATGGCCGAAAAATACGGCACGCCGCTCATGCTGGTGGATGAACAGCGGGTGCGCGAAAACTGCCGGACGTATGTACAAGCAATGAAAGAGCATTTCGGCGGCGATTCCATGCCCCTGTTCGCCTCAAAAGCGCTATGCTTTAAAGGCTTATATCAAATTGTCAACGAAGAAGGCATGGGCACTGATATTGTCTCGCCGGGCGAGCTGTATACCGCGCGGGCCGCTGGCTTTCCGCTGGAAAAGGCTTATTTCCACGGCAACAACAAGACCGATGCAGACATTCAGTATGCCATTGACGCGGGCATCGGTTACTTCATTGCGGACAACCGCGAAGAGCTGACCGAGATCAACCGGTATGCCGGCGAAAAGGGCCTTGTGCAAAAGGTGATTCTGCGGGTGACGCCGGGCATTGACCCCCACACCCACGCGGCCATTTCCACCGGCAAGGTGGATTCAAAATTCGGCACCGCGATTGAAACCGGCCAGGCCCTCGAACTCATCAAAGAAATTTTAACCCTGCCGCATATCGATTTAGTGGGGATTCATTGCCACGTCGGCTCACTGTGCTTTGATTCCAAGCCGTTTCTGGACGCAGCCGATATCATGATCGCCTTTATGGCCGAGATCAAAAAGGAAACCGGCAAAGAGCTGCATGTGCTCAATTTGGGCGGGGGCTATGGCGTGCGCTATATTGCCTCGAACCCGACTATCGACATTGCCGATAATATCCGCCAGGTGGCGGCGCATGTCAAAGAAAAGTGCGCCCAGTTTGGCCTGGCCTTGCCCCAGGTGCTCATGGAGCCGGGACGCAGCATTGTGGCTGACGCGGGTTTAACCCTCTATACCGCCGGTTCGGTCAAGACGATCACCGGCTATAAAAGCTATATTTCCATTGACGGGGGCATGACCGACAATCCGCGCTATGCGCTGTATCAGTCGGATTACACGGTGCTCAACGCCACAAGAGCGGCCGATGAGCCCGACATGGTGGCCACCATCGCCGGCCGGTGCTGTGAATCGGGCGATTTGATTCAAGAGGATGTCAAAATCAAGCGTCCGGTACGGGGCGACATTATCGCCGTGCTGGTGACAGGTGCTTACAACTATGCCATGGCATCCAATTACAACCGCATTCCCCGACCGGCCATCGTCATGCTGGGCTGTGAAGAAAAGACGGCACCCGGGGCTGATCGTGATTATGTTGCGGTGAAAAGAGAGAGCTATGAAGATTTGATTCGCAACGATTGCTGAGTCAACGGCCGCAAAAAATGCCTATAAAAAAAGGAGAACATCAATGGGTCTTTTGGGACAGATTTGTACACTGAGTTATCGATATAACGATTATTACTATCAATATAATTACAATTGGGATGCAAACAGCATGGATGAAACCGCGTTCATCGCCGTTTTCTTTGGCATGTTTATGTTTATCATTGCGGTTGCTTTGATTTGTTTTGTTCCCTTTTATGTGTTTGGCAGCATCGGTTTTTACACCATCGCCAAACGCCGGGGGATCAAGGCGCCGGGCCTTGCCTGGGTGCCGGTGGCAAATTACTATATCATCGGCGGCATCGGGGACGACTATCAAAGAAGAAAGACCGGCAAGGATTCCAAGCTTCGCATCTGGATGCTGGTGCTCGGCATTATCGGCGTTGTGCTGATGGTGATCGCCTTTACGATCCTTATCTCCAGCGTGATAAGCCTCGCTATGAGCGATATTTTTGTGAATGACATGCAGTATGAAGACGAGATGATCCTGCGCTTTGCCATGTCCATGATCGGCGCTTGTCTGCCGTTAATCATCGCTGAATTTGTCATGATTGCCTGTGTGGTTCTATATTACATTTCGCTGTACCGCCTTTACAAGGCGGCTTCGCCCGATATGGCGGTGGTGCTGACGGTACTTTCGGTTATTTTCAGCGTGATCATTCCGTTTGTCGTCTTTGCCCTGCGCAATAAGGATGAGGGTCTGCCGGCACAATCGGTCGAAACACCGGCGCAGCTGCAAAGCGGTGCGGATTCTTTGTAAAGAAGCGGTTGACAATCCGGCCGGATTGGATTATAATAACAGTGATTAAAAAGCGATGAAGGAACGAGTAGCCTTTGGACTTGGATGCAGAGAGTCCCGCGCGGGTGGAAGCGGGGCGCTAAGCGAAGGCGAAAAACAATCCCGAGCCGGCGGAAGAACGCGGCCTTGGCCGTCATTAGACCCGCCCGCGGCGAAGCGTTATTTCGTATGAGTGAGCCTTTTGGCTAATTTGGGTGGTACCGCGGAACGTCCTGTTTTCGTCCCATATGGGATGAAAACAGGCGTTTTTTATTGATTTCATCAATGGAAAGGATAAAACGAGCAATGGAAATAACCAAGGAACTGGTTACATATGTGGCCGGACTTTCGCGCATTAAGCTGACGGCCGAGGAAGAGCAGAAAATGGAGAAGGAGTTGGGCGCTGTCATTGCGTACATGGATGTGCTGGGCGAGCTGGACACAACCGGCAAAGAACCTCTTTCGCACGTGTTTGACATTGACAACGTGATGCGCGCAGATGAGGTAAAGCCCTCTTATGACCGGGCGGCGCTGTTGTCCAATGCGCCTGAGCACACCGACGAAACAGTCGTCGTGCCTAAAACGGTTGATTAACCGTGTTTTTAAAGAGCAATCAGTATGACAAATGTACGATGCACGTATACGAGGAAAGGATAGAAGCAAGATGGAAATCGCAAAGATGACCGCGCTTGAGATGGCAAGGGGAATCAGACAGGGGGATTTTACCTGCGTGGACGCCGTGCAGGCGGTTCTCGGCCAGATCGAGCAAAAAGACGGCGATATTAACGCCTATATCACCGTGATGAAAGAGGAGGCCCTGCAACGGGCGGCCGACGTACAAAAAGAAATCGAGGCCGGCGGCTATGCCGATTCGCCTTTGGCGGGCGTGCCCATTTCGGTCAAAGACAACATTTGCACCAAGGGAGTCAAAACCAGCTGCGCCTCTCAAATTTTAGGTGATTTTGCGCCGGTATATAACGCCACTGTGATTGAAAGGCTGGAGAAGGCAGGGGCGGTGATCATCGGCAAGCTGAACATGGACGAATTTGCCATGGGTTCCACCACCGAGACCTCTTTTTACGGACCGACCAAAAACCCATGGGATACCGACCGGGTGCCGGGCGGTTCATCGGGCGGTGCGGCCGCGGCTGTTGCGGCCGGCGAAGCGATGATTGCCCTTGGTTCAGACACCGGCGGCAGTATCAGACAGCCGGCCTCTTATTGCGGGGTGACCGGCTTAAAGCCGACCTACGGCACGGTTTCCCGTTACGGGTTGATTGCCTATGCTTCTTCGCTCGACCAAATCGGGCCGGTGGGCAAGGACGCAGCCGACTGCGCGGCGCTGATGGACATCATCAGAGGGAAGGACGAGCGGGACGGCACTTCGCTTGCTCTTACGGGCGGCTCTCTTTTAGCGGGCCTGTCGACCGACATCAAAGGCATGAAAATCGGTCTTGTGGCCGAGTGCTTTGAAAGCGAGGGCTTGGACCCGGCGGTCGCAAGCGCGGTGCAGGGCATGGCCGAACAATTAAAGGCGCTTGGCGCCGAGGTAGAGACGGTTCATCTGCCTTTCTTAGACTATGTGATTCCTGCTTACTACATCATCGCGGCGGCCGAAGCCAGCTCCAACCTCTCCCGGTTTGACGGGGTTAAATATGGCTTCCGCGCCAAGGAATATGACGGACTTGTCGACCTGTACGAAGCTTCGCGCAGCGAGGGCTTCGGCTTCGAGTGCAAAAAACGTATTCTGCTCGGCACATTTGTGCTTTCTTCGGGCTATTATGACGCTTATTATAAAAAAGCCTTGCAGGCAAAGGCTGTGATCAAAGAGCGCTTTGACGAAATTTTCGAGAAATATGATCTGATTCTTTGTCCCACCGCGCCTACCACCGCGCCGAAGTTGGGACAGAGCCTGCAAGATCCGCTTAAAATGTACTTATCGGATATCTTTACGGTGTCGGTCAACATTGCCGGCCTGCCCGGCCTTTCGGTTCCCTGCGGCTTTGACGAAGCCGGCCTGCCCATCGGCGGCCAGCTCATCGGCAACCGGCTGGCCGAAGATAAGGTGCTAAAAGCCGGTTTTGCTTACCAAAGCGTGACTGATTATCATAAACAGTGGGCGCCATGCGACAAGACAGGAGGGCAACAATGAATTGGGAGATTGTAATGGGCCTTGAGGTCCATGTGGAACTGGCCACAAAATCAAAAATATTCTGTTCCTGCACCACCGCCTTCGGCGGAGCGCCGAACACCCACTGCTGTCCGGTTTGCATGGGCATGCCGGGTACGCTGCCGGTATTTAACGAACAGGTGCTCGACTATGCCTTAAAGGCCGGCGTGGCCTTGAACTGTGAAATTACCCGGTACAATAAATTCGACCGCAAAAACTACTTCTATCCTGATTTGCCCAAGGCGTATCAGATTTCCCAGCTGTATCTGCCTTTTGCGAGAAACGGCGCGGTTGAGATTGAAACCAAGGCCGGCAGCAAAACCATCCGCATTCATGAAATTCATATGGAAGAGGACGCCGGCAAGCTGATTCACTCTCCGTTTGGGGACGCGACATATCCTGACTACAACCGCTGCGGCGTGCCGCTGATTGAGATTGTTTCTGAGCCGGATTTCAGAAGCGCCGAAGAGGTGCTCGCCTATCTTGCCAAGTTAAAGAGCACGTTTGAGTATCTTGGTATTTCGGATGTGAAAATGGAGGAAGGCTCGATGCGTGCCGACGTGAACCTGTCGGTGCGCCCGGTCGGCTCCGAGACTTTCGGCACCCGTACCGAGATGAAAAACATCAACTCGTTTAAATCCATTGAGCGGGCCATTGCCTTTGAGTCCAAGCGGCAGATCGAGCTGCTGGAAGCGGGCGAAAAGGTGGTACAGCAGACCCGCAGGTGGGACGAAAACAAAGGCAAAACCTTTTCCATGCGTTCCAAGGAAGACGCACAGGACTATCGGTATTTCCCCGAGCCGGACATTCCGCCCCTGCGCGTGTCGGAGGAAACTCTCACCAAAATCAAGAACGAACAGCCCGAATTTGCGGGAGAAAAGGCCGAGCGCTATGTGCGCGATTACGGCTTGGCGAAAGAGGACGCGCAGATTATCGCCGCCTCCAAGCATTTGGCCAAGCTGTTTGACGATACCGTCGCCATCAGCCCCTATCCCAAGGAAATTCGCTATTGGATGCTCAGCGAGATTCTCTATTTTATCAACGAAAAGGGCTTAAAAGCCGATAATATCGGTTTTTCGGCTGAAAAATTCGCCGCCTTTATCGAGATCATGGCGGCTGACCGGGTCAATAAGCCGACCGGCAAGATCATTTTTGAAGAGATGCTGAAAACCGGCGATGCCTTTGATATCGAAGGCTATATCAAAGCGAACCAGTTAGAGCAGGTGGACGACGGCGATTTGATTCAGAAAACCGTAAGAGAGGTCATCGCGGCCAACCCCAAAACGGTGGAGCAGTATAAGAACGGCCAGACCAAGGTGCTTGGCTTCTTTGTCGGCCAGACCATGAAAGCGCTGGGCGGCAAAGCAAAACCCGAAAGCGTAAACCGGTATGTCAAAGAAGAATTAGATACACTGTAATGACCGTAAAACATAGATTCATGAGTAAATCATCAAGAAAGGTGGAAAAAACATGCAGTTTGCAGATGCGAGCAAGAAAACAGACCAAAGAAGCATAGAGAGCGTTGTCGCACGGTACGAAGCCGGCGAGATTAAAGACGGAGACAAGGTGACCTTAAAGGGGACGGTCCAGCGCATCAAGGAGATGAGCGGCTTTGCCTTTGTCAACGTGCGTTCCTCCCGCCTGGTGTTCCAGTGCATTTGGGAAGAGGGCGTCTCGGCTGTCAATATCAAAGACTTTTCGCTGGAGGAATGCGTCATTATTGAAGGCACGATCGTGGTTGAAGAGCGCAGCCGGCTTGGCTTTGACGTGCGCATTGACGATATGAAGCGCATTTCGGGCAAGGCCGAAGTGCCCCCCATTGAGATTGGCAACGACCGTAAAATTGACAAGCTAAACTTAAACACCCTGCTTGACAACCGCATTTTGGCCATGCGCAACCCCAAGGTGCGCGCGATCTTAAAGGTGGCCGACGGGGTGCTGCACGGCTTCCGCAGCTTTTTGCGGCAAGAGGGCTTTACCGAATTTGTGCCGCCGAAAATGGTTTCCGAGGGAGCTGAAGGCGGCGCCGATATGTTTGAGGTTGACTATTTCGGCAAAAAGGCATTCCTGAACCAGAGTCCGCAGATGTATAAGCAGATTATGGTCGGCGTGTTCCAAAAAGCCTATACGGTGGGGCCGGTTTTCCGGGCGGAAAAATACAGCACCAACCGGCATATCAACGAATTTCAGGGACTGGACTTAGAGATGGGCTTTATCGAGTCCTTTCAGGATTTGATCGACTTAGAGGCCAGAATGTTTACCTATTTGTTTGAGCTTCTGAACGAAGAGTACGCCCCTGAGCTGGCTATGCATTTGGGCAAGGACGCCAAGCTGCCCGCCCTCACCTGCTTCCCGCAGGTGACGTTCACCGAGGCAAAGGAGCTGTTCGCAGCCGCCCATGACGGCGAGCAAGGCAAACGGGCACTGCTCGAGCCTGACTTCGCGCCTGAAGAAGAAAAATGGTTGGGCGAATATTTCTTAAAAGAGCATAACGCGCCCATCGTGTTCGTTACTCATTACCCCTCTGTCAAGCGTCCTTTCTATACCATGGACGATCCGGCTGATCCCAAATTCACGCTCAGCTACGATATGCTGCTAAACGGTCTGGAGGTCACCACCGGCGGCCAGCGTATCCACGATTACGACATGCAGGTAGAAAAAATGAAGAAACGGGGCATGGATATTGATTCCTTTGAGGATTATCTGACCATGCATAAATACGGCATGCCTCCGCACGGCGGCATGGGTCTTGGTCTTGAGCGCATTGTGCAGAACATCCTCGGCCTTGATAATATCAAGCAGGCGACCGCTTTCCCGCGGGACAGAGACAGACTGCGCCCGTAAAGCCGTCTAATCTAAGAGAGCGATAAAACGACACCACCGGGGAATTTTAGACAAAAAGACTTGCTTTTGAACAAAGAATTAAGTATAATGAGTGTATATTTTGTGAAGGAGAATTCATGATGAAAAAAGGAATTCGATTGAGTATTATGGCGCTGCTCGCGGCGCTTATGGCGGTAAGCGTATTTAGCGGCTGCCAGAAAAATGATGGCGATAACACCGGCAGCACCGGAGAATCGGGCAACGAGACGGGAAAATCGGTTTTGACCATTGCAACAAACGCCGAATTTGAGCCGTTTGAATTTATGCAGGATAATGAGATTGTCGGCTTTGATATTGACCTGATCAACGCCATTGCCGAAAAGATCGACATGACTGTCGAAATTAAGAACATGGAGTTTGACGGCACGGTGGCCGCTGTCCAGTCGGGCACCTGCAAGGCAGCCATCTCGGGCATGACCATTACCCCGAAAAGAGAAAAAGCGGTTATTTTCTCGACTCCCTATTATGCAACCACACAGATTCTGTTAGTTCGCGGGGATGACGATGTATTCACCGGCGAAACCAAAGAGGTACTTGACGAGCAGTTAAAGGGCAAAACCATTGGCGTGTGCTCGGGCTTTACCGGCGAATCGTATGTCAACGGCGACGAGGACATGGGCTTTACCGGCATTGCTGACGCCAAGGCCACTGTATTTGACAATATCTCGCTGGCCGTAACCGCGCTGAAAAACAAATCCATCGACTGCATTGTGATGGACAACACCGTCGCCAAGCAGGCGGCGTCCAGCGCAGGCAACGAGGATATCAAGGCTATCGACGTAACCCTGACCACCGAGAATTACGCGATTGCGCTGAACAAAAATGACGAAGCACTCAAAGAGAAGATTGACACCGCGATCAACGAGCTCAAGGACAGCGGCAAAATCGCTGAGTTATATGAAAAGTGGGACATTGAATAGTGTTTGATCAATTTTTTGAACGCGTTTACGATCAGTTTATCGCAGGCGATGGTCTCGAAATGCTGAAAACAGGGCTGGGCGGCACACTGCTGCTGGCCCTGTCGGCATTAGTATTGGGTATCGTGCTGGGCACGGTGTTCGCCGTCATGAAGGTGATTCCCGGCAACACGGTTGTGGGCAAAATCTGCAATACCGTGGCCACGGTCTATATTACCGTCATTCGCGGCATTCCGCTGGTGGTGCTGCTGTTGCTCGGCTATTTCGGCATTTTCGGGCCGAGAGGGTGGAACGAGATGCCGGTGGGCATTCTCATTTTCGGCATTAACAGCAGCGCGTACGTGGCTGAAATTATGCGAAGCGGCATTCAGGCCGTCGATAAAGGACAGATGGAGGCCGGCCGGTCGCTTGGCCTGCCCTATCGCGCGTCGATGGTGAAAATTGTGCTGCCGCAGGCGATTAAAAACATTCTGCCGGCGCTCGGCAATGAATTTATTGTACTGATTAAAGAGACCTCGGTGGCCGGCTTTATTTCAATCTTTGAGCTGACGCGCGCCGGCCGGGCAATTGTCTCCAAGCATTATGATGCGTTTGTCCCTTATTTGGTATTGGCGCTTGTGTATTTGGTGCTGGTGCTGATCGCAACGGGGCTTGTTCATTTATTGGAAAGGTGGCTGGCGAAAAGTGATAACCGTTAAGGGCTTATGCAAATCCTTTGGGCATGTGAATGTGCTGAAGGATCTGAATTATACAATTGAGGCCGGCGAGAAAATTGTCATTGTCGGCCCTTCGGGCTCGGGCAAAAGCACCTTTTTGCGGTGTTTGAATCTGTTGGAGGAGCCAACCGCCGGCGAGGTCTGGTTTGAAGGGGTTAAGATCAACGACAAAAAGTGTGATATTGACCGCCTTCGCCGCAAAATGGGCATGGTGTTTCAGCAGTTCAACCTGTTTCCCCATATGACCGCCATGCAGAACATCATCATGGCGCCGGTTTATAATAAACTGATGAGCAAAGAAGAGGCCAAAGAGGTGGCGCTTGAGCTGCTTGACCGGGTTGGCCTAAAGGACAAGGCCGATCAGTATCCCGGCCAGCTTTCGGGCGGACAAAAACAGCGCATTGCGATTGTGCGTTCGCTGGCCATGCGGCCGGATGTGATGCTCTTTGACGAGCCAACCAGCGCGCTGGACCCGGAAATGGTGGGCGAGGTGCTGGATGTTATGAAAGAGCTGGCCAAAGAGGGCATGACCATGGTGGTGGTTACCCATGAAATGGGCTTTGCGAAAGAAGTTGCCACCAAGGTGCTGTTCATGGATGACGGGCGCATTTTAGAGAGCGCCCCGCCCAAGGAATTTTTTGAAACGCCGGTGCATCCCCGTCTTAAAGAATTTTTATCCAAGGTATTATAAAGAAAAGAAAAAAGCAAGCTGTACAGCTTGCTTTTTTCTTTTTTCTGTTTATAGTGATATGACATTTTGTATTCCTGTTGTGTACCATAATGCCATCTTGAATGAGCATAGAGCCGTTTTCATGCCTTACAGTAAATATTACATTGTTCAGCAAAGGAATGATAAACAACTATACAAAGGGTTTGTTACATCATGTACGGACAATTCCTTAGCTCATTAGAAAAGAAATGTTTCTTGTTCAGCTGACAAAGGTGATTCCTATGAGAGAAAGAAGCGAATGCCCCGCAAAACCGCTAAATGCACGGGGTAAAAAACATAAAAGAAATATTTAAGCCGGGGTCGGCCGGGCTTTCCGTTGTAGAGAGCCAGCGGCAACAGAGCCGCATAGGCAAAGAGCTGAACCGGCATGCCATTGATGATAGCCAGCAGGCAAAGCGGTACCATGCCGCAGGCGAACGCGCCGAGCCTGCCCCATTTTGTTTTAGCAAAAGAGGGCCACAACGGCAGCATCACCCCGCAAAGGCCATAGTCCACCTCGACATAATGGCAAATAACAGCCACGGCGACAAACGCAACCAAAAAAGCCGCGGTGTAAAACCATTGTTCGCCCGAGCTTGTGCTCGTGCGACTCTCATTGAGCGCCTTATCCAGCAAAAGCAGTAAACTGACCGAGAAAGAAAAGGTGATCAGCACACACAAATACACCCGCCGCGTAACGATAAAATCAACAAGCTGACAGACCATGCCCACGCTAAGAATCGTCAGCAGATAGCGGATGCGCGATCGTGTATACCGAAATCCCTCGGCAATAAAAAAAGCGAAGATAGGGAAGGCCAGCCGGCCTACCGCCCGCATCCAGATCTGATCCGGAAAGAACAAAAGACCCATATGATCGATCAGCATGGAGGCCGCGGCGATCAATTTTAATATGTTTCCAGGCATTGTTAGAGAGTGTCAACTCCTTTCAAGAAACAAAGGTTTTCATCATGACATATATTTCGATGGACGGTAAAAATTCCACGAATCAATTCAAACACAAAAGGCGGGTCAAAATTTCAGACCCGCCTTCGGTTTTTTATTGCGAAATCAATGATTCCGTCTTATTTAACTAAGTCCCGCGATGCAGATTTGCTTTATTTAGTCAGCCTGCACGCCGGCCTTTTTGGCATACAATTCGCCAAGGTCGATCAAATGCTGATACTTCGCCTTTGCTTCTTTTTCAGCCATAGCAAACAGCTCTTCAGCTCTTGCAGGGTTCGACTGTGCAAGGCGGGCATATCTTGCCTCGTTCTTCAAGAAGGAGATGTAGTCGCCTGTGGGCGCTTTGCTGTCCATCGTGAACGGGTTCTTGCCCTCTGCGACTGCCGCCGGGTTAAAGCGGAAGGTGTGCCAGTAGCCAGCTTCAACAGCTTTTTTCATTTCAGCCTGGCAGTTCTTCATGCCGCCGCCCTTGATACCATGCATTTCGCAAGGTGCATAGCCAATGATTAAGGAAGGACCGTTGTAAGCCTCTGCCTCTTTGATGGCCTGCAGGGTTTGTTTCATATCATAGCCCATCGCTACCTGTGCGACATAGACATAGCCGTAAGACATAGCGATTTCAGCAAGGCTCTTCTTCGCGATGGCCTTACCGGCAGCGGCAAACTGCGCTACCTGACCGATCTGCGATGCTTTGGAAGCCTGGCCGCCTGTGTTAGAATAAACCTCGGTATCGAATACCATGACGTTCACGTTAGTGCCCGAAGCCAGTACGTGGTCTAAGCCGCCGAAGCCGATATCATAAGCCCAGCCGTCGCCGCCGAAGATCCAAACGCTCTTCTTGGAAAGGTAATCTTTACCTGCTAAAATTTTCTCTTTCAGCTCGTTCTTTTCAGGGCAGCTTTCCAGTGCTTCTACCAAAGCCTTGGTTGCTTTTTCGTTTTCAACACCGTCATCCAGTGTGTTCAGATACTGTGCAAAGACGTCTTTTTTATCTTCCGGCACCTGATCTGCCAACTCTTTGACATAGCCGATCAACCGGTTGCGCAGGGTGTTCTGACCCATGGCCATACCGAGACCGTGCTCTGCGTTATCCTCAAAGAGGGAGTTCGCCCAAGCCGGACCCTTGCCGCTTTCCTTGTTCACAGTGTACGGCGTGGAAGGTGCGCTGCCGCCCCAGATGGAAGAACAGCCTGTTGCGTTGGAAATATACATTCTCTCGCCGAAGAGCTGAGTGATCAGTCTTGCATACGAGGTCTCGGCACAACCTGCGCAAGAGCCGGAGAACTCGAGCAGCGGCTGCTTAAACTGGCTGCCTTTCACGGTAGAATCAGCAAACGGTACATCTTTTGCCGAAACATTGGCCATTGCATAGTCCCAAACCTTCTGCTGGTCAAGCTGGCTTTCCTGCGGAACCATTTCAAGCGCTCTCTTTTCCGGTTTTGTCGGACAAGCGCTGACACAAAGGGTACAACCCATACAGTCGAGCGGCGAAATGCCGATCATGAATTTATAGTCTTCGCAGCCTTTGCCAATCATCTTGGCTGTGAATTTCGCATTGTCCGGTGCGCCCTCGGCTTCTTTTGCATCCATCACAAACGGACGAATGGTTGCATGCGGGCAGACGAATGAACATTGGTTACACTGAATACAATTTTCAGGATGCCAAACCGGTACAGAAACCGCAACGCCTCTCTTTTCGTAAGCAGCGGCGCCCTGCGGGAAAGTTCCGTCCGGACGGTCCTTAAAGGCCGATACCGGCAGTGAGTCACCGTCCATTTTGGATACAGGGGTTACAATCTCGTTGACAAAGTCAACAAGCTCTTTTCTGGTGCCTTCGGCCGGTGCGTCCTTCGGTGTTTCGCCGGCGCTCTTCCAGCTTTCGGGAACGTCCACCTTGGTAAAGGCGCCTGCGCCCATGTCGATGGCATTGTGGTTTTGCTCAACCACAGCGTCGCCAAACTTAGAATAGGACTTGGTCGCCATATACTTCATATATTTAATGGCGTCTTCAATCGGCAGAATACCCGCCAGCTTGAAGAATGCGCTTTGCAGAACTGTGTTCTTACATTTCGCATTGCCAACCTTTTCAATCGCAATTTCAGTTGCGTTGATGGTATAGAAATTGATGTTGTTGTTTGCGATGTAGCTCTTAACCGAATTCGGCAGATGCTCTTCCAGCTCTTCACGGCTCCACTGGCAGTCAAGCAGGAAAGAACCGCCCGGTTTTACATCGTTGACAATTTTAAATCCTTTCAGAATATAGGAAGGATTGTGGCAGGCAACAAAGTCTGCCTTGGTGATGTAGTAAGGACTCTTGATTGGCTGGTCGCCAAAACGCAGGTGCGAAATGGTCACGCCGCCGGTTTTCTTGGAGTCATACTGGAAATAAGCCTGAATGTATTTGTCGGTGTGGTCACCGATGATTTTAATGGAGTTTTTGTTTGCGCCAACTGTACCGTCGCCGCCAAGACCCCAGAATTTGCAGGAGATCGTTCCCTTTGCTGCGGTGTCGGGTGCGTCTGCTCTTTCGGGCAGGGAAAGTCCGGTAACGTCGTCCACAATACCAACGGTGAAGTTGTCTTTCGGGTTGTCCTGATCCAGATTATCAAATACAGCGAACACGCTGGAAGGAGGGGTATCCTTCGAGCCAAGTCCATACCGGCCGCCGACAACGGTCTTGCCGGTGACGCCTTCTCTGGCAAGGGCTGCTACTACGTCTAAGTAGAGGGGTTCGCCTAAAGCGCCCGGCTCTTTGGTGCGGTCCAAAACAGCGATCTTTTTCGCGGTCTGCGGAATGGCCTCAACCAATTTGTCAGCGCAGAAAGGTCTGTACAAACGAACCTTCACAAGGCCGACTTTCTCACCGTTTGCCAGCAGATAATCAATCACCTCTTCGGCCACGTCACAGATAGAGCCCATCGCGATGATGACTTTTTCAGCGTCGGGTGCGCCGTAGTAGTTGAACAGTTTATAGTCGGTGCCGAGTTTCTCGTTCACCTTGTCCATATATTCTTCCACGATGGCCGGGAAGTCGTTGTAATAGGTGTTGCAAGCTTCTCTGTGCTGGAAGAAGATATCTCCGTTCTCAGCCGAGCCGCGCAGAACTGGATGCTCCGGATTGATGGCTCTGTCCCGGAACGCCTGCAGCGCGTCGGTGTCCACCATATCCTTTAAATCTTCATAATCCCACGCTTCGATTTTCTGAATTTCGTGTGAAGTTCTGAAACCATCGAAGAAATTAAGTACCGGAACACGGCCTTTAATGGTTGCCAAATGAGCCACTGCGCCTAAATCCATAACCTCTTGCGGGTTGGTCTCTGCCAACATAGCAAAGCCGGTCTGACGGCAAGCGTATACGTCCGAATGATCGCCAAAGATATTCAGCGCGTGGGTTGCCAGCGTTCTTGCCGAAACATGAATGACGCAGGGCAGAAGCTCGCCTGCTATTTTGTACATGTTCGGAATCATTAACAGAAGTCCCTGTGATGCGGTATAAGTTGTGGTCAGAGCACCTGATGCCAGCGAACCGTGAACGGCGCCTGCTGCACCTGCCTCCGACTGCATTTCCATTACATTCACTTTGTCTCCAAAGATATTTCTGGCCGGTTTGCCGAAAATATCTTTATCGGTTGCACTCCAAGTATCCGTTACTTCCGCCATAGGGCTGGAGGGTGTAATCGGATAAATCGCGGCAACCTCGGTAAACGCATAACTAACATGCGCTGCGGCGGTATTACCGTCCATGGAAATTTTATTTCTTTCCAATGCCATGCTGATTCCTCCCAATTTGCTATATAAAAATAAATTTTTGACAAATGATCGTCTTTACGACGTTCTCACTTATTTTAGCACTTCTTTGTCAAAAAGTAAAGGATTTTCGCTAACAAAAAGAGCGCCGCGGCGCTCTTTTTACTGGCTGCAAAGCCAAAATCAGATAAAATTTACAATGCTTTTACACATAGGAAGTCTTTGGGCAAGGCGCTGTAAGGAAGCCTTAGCCGTTCGCGCCCTGCGCCTGACGGCGCATGTTCTCGATCACAATATCGTGCACATCGCCGAGCGAGGCGGCATATTCCAGTACCCGCCACGGCATATTGGTATGAAAGTGGATGCGAAGCAGCGTTTCGTCGCCAATGACAAGCAGCGAATCGCCGGCGATGTTGCCGGTGATATAGTCGCGCACGGCATCTTCTGAAAGGTTTTGTCCTTCAATCAGCATTTGCGTATCAAAAATAAATTCCATGGTTGCTCCTGTATGGTGAAGATTGTTTTCTGTTCGCAGGGTTCTGCCCTGCATCTTGTCACATAATAAAAGGTTACAATAAATAGAATCTTTCCTCTCAGCAAGGGTACCAACCCGTGGCACCCTTAATAAGATATCATTTAATTATATACCTTTTCTTTTCTGCAGCAGACACGGCTTTGCCGTTT
The DNA here is from genome assembly GCA_022791195.1 of Clostridiales bacterium. Lineage (GTDB taxonomy): Bacteria > Bacillota > Clostridia > Oscillospirales > CAG-272 > CAKSEI01. Next base: position 47,207 of record JAAVYP010000050.1, read on the forward strand.
CTGCGGGTACCAAACCCCTGCAACCCCGCAAAACTACAAGTTAACCTGTCTTATATTATAATTAGAGAATTTACTTTTTCTTTTCTGCGAGGGCTTCGCCCCCACACCCCCACACGCTTTTAGGAAAAAGC
>JAAVYP010000051.1 GCA_022791195.1 Clostridiales bacterium
AATCTCATGGCTTCGTAACCCATATATTCGGATATTGATCCGAATTTGAGGTTTGAGAGTAGGGTAATTTGATAGGGGACTCAAACCAGATTGATGCTGCAGTATTCATCCATCAGGTTTGAGAGTAGTGTAAATTTGCAGGGGACTCAAACATCGCAAACCTCCTTTACAGTTTCATTGTAGTTTGAGAGTAGTGTAATTTGGGTTATGATCAAGGGTTTTCAGCTCCTCGGAAATTCAGGTTGTTCTTACATAGTCGCCCCATCTGCTGCAATTTTGTAAGAACAACAGACCTTAAAAATCCAGTATTTATGCGGGTTTTCGGGATTGCGAATTTTTGATACCTACGTTATTATCAGAAAATATAACAAAAACCTTGCTCCTATGGAGCAAGGTTTTTGTGTCGTCCATATGTTATTCTTAAAACCGGCGGCCACTGCTATGCGAGCGCACGCTGCCCGAAGAACTGCTGTGTCCTGAAGCACGGCTTCCTGAAGAATTGCTGTTAATCGGCGTACGCACAACCGAAGTTCTCACATAGTCATTTCGCTGTTTGGAAAGAGCCAGTGATGATGCATCCGCATAAATTTGTACCCGCCTGAGTACAGGATTTTTGCTTTTTGTATACACAATGATGAAAAAAATTACGCCCACAAACAGTGATATAACTGCAAAAACCGGTATATAATCTCTCGCTCGGCGCCATGGATGCTGCGCATAATCGCCGCACTCATCTAACACAAAAGATATAACATCAAAATAGGCTTCATTTTGCAGCCCTTTTATTAACGTGCCGCTGTCCAATATACGATCCAACCGTTTCAGCGTTAACACATCACAGGTATCGCCGAATGCAATGATTTCAATTTCCCTTTGCCCCACCCGGTTGTGGTTCATATTCATCACCAGCATCACACCGCTTTTCTGCGTACCAAAGCCAAACCCATGCCGAAGGTAAAACGACTCTCCATATTGCCTTGCACTCTGCCCGTTTGCAGACATAGTTGTCAGCACGACCACGTCCATGCTGCTCTCCTGCGCGATCCGGCAGGCAGTGTCATGAAGCTGTTGCTTTTCCTCATCAGACAAAAGCGAAGCATCATCATACACTTTATCGGCTGTATCAACAGCCTGTACGCAAAAAGAAAAGCAAAGGCAGAAAAACAGCGCAAAAAACAAAGATTTAATTTTTATGCCCACAGCAGCCCTCCCGCAAGACACAACAAAAATGTTCCTATCGACACAGCCAGCGAACAAAGGATTCCTTTTAATACGTCCACTGGAAGATCGCCAACCACCCGGCCGGTTTGCCCGTTAATTGCATAGATATAGTTTTTCTCTTTATATCGGCAGGAAAGCATCCAAACCGGAAGCAACGCATAAGACGACTGCTTTTTGGTCAGTGTATGACTTTTATGAAGAGGAACGACCGAAGAAAAACCTTTTACCGTATCCCGCAGCATATTCTGCATAGCCTCTTCTACTTTAGCATCAATCCGCGGCAGCACATCCTTGTCACTTTCATCATACATTTCGGCTAAAAAACCGGACAGATAAGACATATCAAAATCCTGCATATCCTCATATTGATAAGGCTCTAAGCAATCCATCATGGTATTGTCCATCTTTTTAGAAGCATCTGCCGGCACATGATAAAAAGCGGCGCTTCCCTCCCGAACAATGTTATAATGATTTGTCACGGTTACGTGATACTGTCCGCTTCGATAACTGTGCACCTGCATGCCCTTCGCGTGAAAACCGCCCCATGCCTCGCAGTCGAATAACCAAAACGGTACATATATGCCATTTATTTCTTCAATCTGCGCATCGGTGCGAAAAACCTTTGGTACAAGGAATCTCTTTTTCAATTTCTTTTTGAAAATAGAAATGGCTTTTTCTCTGCCTATTTTAAACGGCAGCACTTTTTTAGGCTTATATACCCCCGACAAGCGATTTTGAATGATCATGGGATTATGGCAAAAAGCACAGAAAGTTGCCGCTGTGGTTTGCCCGGTCATCAGCTTAGCGCCGCAATCAGGACAAATATATGTATCAATTTCCTGCTCGAAAAATTCTTCTTGTTCCCGGTAGGATTCCTCTTGCTCGGCTGACAAATGCTCAGGCGCGGTTTCCCATTCCGGACAAGCGGGATTCTCTATTTCTTCGGTATTTTCGGTGTTTTCTTTACCATCAACACTTTCTGGCTTCACATCTTTATCAAAAGCACTGCCGCAGAATTGGCACAGCCACTTTTGCGCGTCCGCATCAAAGGAAATAGCCGCGCCGCAGCTAGGGCATTTATAAACCACTACGCTCATGCAATTCTCCACGCTGCGACTATTTTAACAATTTGCTGACAACGCAAGCTTTGGCGCAGCACAAAGCTTGTCGATTGACCGGTTGGCCTGCCTTTTCTCAATCTAAAGATTCCCCGCAATCAGGACAAAATTTTTCATTGTTCCCAGCCGGCTTTCCGCAGTTCGGGCAAATGCGGGACTCCGGCCTCTTGCTGCCGCAGTCAGAGCAGAAATTGCCTTCGTTTTCTTTTCCGCAAGTGCAACGCCAGCGTCCTGCCGGCGCTGCCTTGCCGCATTCGGAACAAAATTTGCCTGTATTGTGAGTTCCGCAAACACAGCGCCAACCAGCTTTTGACTCACTATGTCTCTCTTCAATTTGCTGCTGGTTGTGACGACTCATGTCAGCAAGGCCGGCGCCCTGCATGCCAACGCCAATTCCCATAAAACCCTGCATAGCGCCGTTTGAGTTTGATCCGGCCGCTTCGATGCCGCGGGCGGCTGCCCCCTGCACATATCCCTCTCGAACAGCGGGATCACCAAGCATCGCTCCTTCACTGCGAATTTTGATAAGTTTTTTGGATTCTTCGTCAAAGGTAACACTTTTTATGCCAACTGACTGCACCTCCATGCCGCGCATGCGCCGCCAGTCCTCATCCATGATTTCACGCATATACCCGGTCAATTCGGTCGCTTTTGAAGCAACATGCGATGCGCGAACGCCGTCCACCGACATCCGGTTCAGCGCCGCCTGAAATTCACCCAAAAATTCCGACAAATACAATTCCTGAAAAGTGCTGCTCTCCATACGGTCAGCATTTTTGTCAACCACCTCTGCATAGAAAAGAAGCGGATCTACAATTTTCACCGAAAAATAACCATGTGCTCTAAAATACAGCTCGGCATTATAAAAAACATCAAAATAATTGACGGCATTTGTCGTACCAAACGGAATATCCCGAATTTCCTGCAAATTGATAAAGATCACCTTTTGCTCATACGGTGTTACGCCGGCATATCGAATCCTCTCGAACGTCTCTTTTAACGAAGCGCCAAACTCGCCGTTGAACAAAGACGGCAGCGAAGATTGATCGACCTTATAATACCCCGGCTCTGCCGTATAATCCACCACCTTGCCGCCGTCCACAAGCATCATAAACTGATTGGGATAAACGTGAATAACCGAGCCGTTTGAAACTGTGTTTTCACTCCCCTTGCGATTGCCAAACCGTTTATCCTTTTTTCTCACCATCACGCCGGATGCCATCACAGTAGATGGAGTCAGACGATCTGCTTCAATAACCTCCAGCCATTGATCGGCGAGTCCGCCGCCAATGGCCCCTGCGGCTGCTTTTATAATTCCCATGTATCAAACTCCTAATAATAAAAGTAAATCAAATGATTTACTTTTATTATAAAATATTTTTTCAGTTGATATATAGATTATTTTTTAAATTTTTCCTATAGCATATGCTTATTGTGAACTTTCCTTATCCTTGATTTGACACGTATGATTGCCGAGCACTCACAAACAATATAAATAGTAAAGTTTCACCTCATTCTCACCCTTTTTTATAAAGATAAGAAATAATAGGTTAATATTATTCATGGAGATTAAAATGAAAAAAGCAATTTCACTTTTCTTAATGATTCTCTGCTTTACCGCGGCATTCTCTTCTTTCGGAACTGATTTGGATGAAAACGCAATAGCCCAGTTAGACGAGATAGATTCTTCATATCAAGTCGCTCATACTGCCAATACAGGAACCGTCGCCGAAGCCGGCGTTGGCGCCTCCATACAACATGCCATGATCATCCGCGCTCACTCAGCCCATCCTTTTTCCTATCTAATCTTTTTAAACACCGTTCTTTTTTGCATATTGATGTTGGTGATCGCCGCTAAACAAGCAAAGTGGTTTTAGTGCCAGCTATCATGATCAAAGCCATTTTACCCTGCCAAACATTTATGAATACAACGACACACTAACTACGACAAAAAACAAACACTACGAACACATAGACTATAATCATACTGAATAATACAGTAAAAAGGCGCAAGCAAAACGCCCGCACCCTTTTCAGTATTATCATACAAATGAATTAAATCATGCTTCTCATCAGTCTTTTTGACTGCGCTTTTTCGGTTTAGGCTCGGGAAGCTCGGCCCAGGCTGCCTTCACAAACTGGGTCAGTTTTTCCCGATTTTCCACATCTTCTACAAGAAAATAGTTTTTAGCGCCCTCATAAGGCGGCGCTTCTGTCAAATCCGGCCATACACGCCGACCGGCCTCGGTAATTTTTACAAAAAGCTGGTTGTCGCAAACCAAAGCGATAATTTTGCCGTCACAATACAAACCGTATTCGCCAAACATTTTTCGATAGGTAATTTGGCCCGCATCGCTTAACTGGTCAGCAACAAAAGCCACAAAATCTAAATTAGACGCCATTTTTCTCTCCCTGAATTCTTTTTACTCAGCACGCAGTCCTACATAAATATGTATTTCCGCATTGTCCATTTTATCATCCTGATATTCTTCAAAATCGCACTGAAACGACCTTGGCAAATCCATAGACCAAATCTCCTGCCAGGCAGCGCCAACCGCCTGCACCATATCGCCGTGAATTACAAACTTGGCATACCGGCCGGCGGGGATTTTACACACTGTGTAGGTATTCTCTGATGGCTCCCTCGTTGTTTCGCATGCGACCAACGCCGTGTATTCCGCTTTTTCATCCCCTGCATAATCGGTATAAATGCCCAGCGCTTTCTCGTTTGCTTTATCGGCAATCGACGTATAGATCCCCTCATTAAAGAACCGCTGCCACAGACCGCCGATTACCGCGCCCGCATCAGGGGACATATTGCTCGTTCTGGCAGACACACCCACTGCAATTTTTTCTTCTAAGGTTACAATTTCATAATTCATTGATAAGACCATCCTTTCTTTTGATGCTCTTATTCTATCAAAGCAATCCTGACAACTGTTTGTCATGATTGCATATATTTTTTCCGAATGTCTTCAGCAAAGGCCCGAATATCCTCTCTTAACTCGACAGGCTCTAAAAGCTCCGCGCCCTCTCCGAAAGAGGCAATCCAGCCCACAATACTTCTTTTATCGGTAAAACCAAAGGAAAATAACAGCGTGCCGTCCGGCTGCTCGGTAAAGCTTTCCAAGCCATACTCCTCCACCAGCCGCCATTTATATGCGGGTTTGATGATGGCTTTCACCTGATAATTCGCCGGATAAAGCCGCTCGGTCGAAAAATCCGGTTCGGGAACACGGCGCTTGGTATAAGGATCACCGGCCTTCAGTTCCGCCATACGCCCCAACTTAAATAGGCGAAAATCCTTTCGCAGTTCGCACCATCCCCACACATACCAATTGGACCAATGAAAAATGATATTATAGGGTTCGATCGTCCGAAGAGACTCTCCCTTAGGTGCAAAATACAGAAAAGAAACTTTCCGGCTGGATAGAATCGCCTCGTGCAGGCATTCGATTTTCGGAGAAAGGGATGTTTTATACCAAGAGGAAAGATCGATTAAAATATGTGCATCGCCGGCCAGCAGATTGGATGCCCCTGCCGACAGCTTTTCCATCAATTGAACATACCGATTCGTGCCGCTCACGCTGTCTAAGCTGCGCAGCCCGGCCAAAATAGCCTGCATATCCGATGTACTGAGCAGGGCGCGATCAATGATATAGCCATCCATAATAGAAACGCCGCCGTGAGAACCCGGCTCGGTCATCAAGGGAATGCCCGCCTGGCAGAGCGCCTCAATATCCCGATGGATAGTACGGCGAGACACCTCAAATTTCTCAGCCAAATAAGGTGCCGTTACCTTTTGCTGCTGCAGCAAAATAGACAAAATGCCTATCATTCGTTCAAGCTTCATGACACCCTTCCTCGCACAGCGGCAATTGTTTTAAAATCAATTCGATATTCTCGCTTACCGGCCTTGTTCCATCGATTTGTATGATGGGATGCTTATATCCCGACAGCCATTCCTCCACTTCCTGTTCCTCTCGCTTGCTCACCATTGTAAAAAACGCTTCTTCTTTTGCATGCAAATCGCCGCCCGGCCGCATGCGGTCCCCAAAACGCTGAAACGAGCGCTCTCGTATCCGCTGTATGCGAACCTCCTTTGGTGCACGAATCCATACGGCATATTGAAAATAGCCCAAAAGTTCTTTTTCGCCCATGCCGTTCACCGCAGCGAACACAAAATCAGCATGCTTGCTTGCGGTATCTTTAAAGTGACTGATAACATCCCGGCGTGATCTTCCCGCAGTATAATCAGTATTCATCCCACCGAAGCACAATGCCTCGTGATCGATAAAATAAAACCCCAGCGCATCGGCCAACGCCTTTCCCACGGTGCTCTTACCGCTGCCGTTTAACCCGCATACGATGATTCCGGTTCCCATTCACCATTCCTTTCGCCGTCAAACACATTTTACATTCATCGAAACGCAAAACACTATTTGCGCTCTCTTGCCACACGAAAATTTCGACTGGTGTTTTCCCTTTTACCAGCTTCCGCCTTTTCAAATGCTTTGACAATATCTTTCACAATTTTATTACGGACCACATCACGGTTGTCAAGACGGATAACCGAAACGCCTTCGACCGAGCCGATAATGGCCGCGCACTTTTCAAGACCGGAATCAGCCTTGTGCGGCAGATCAATTTGGGTGACATCGCCGGTGAGCACCATCTTCGACCCTTCGCCCAACCGTGTTAAGGCCATTTTAAGCGTAGAAACAGAAGCATTCTGACTCTCGTCGATGATCACTCTGGCCCGGTTCAACGTCCGGCCGCGCATATAGGCCAAAGGAGCAATTTCAATCACGCCCCGTTCGCGCAGCTTTTCTGCCTTTTCAGCGCCATAGATATCATAAAGCGCATCATACAACGGCCGCAGGTAGGGATCCACTTTTTGCGATAAATCGCCCGGCAGAAAGCCGAGCCGCTCTTCACCGGCCTCAATGGCCGGCCGGCTCATGATAATGCGTTCGATGTCGCCCCTTTTTAATTCTTCTGCCGCCTGCGCCACTGCCAAATATGTTTTTCCGGTTCCGGCGGGACCTATACAGACCGTCACCGCATTCTCTTTCATGGCTTTGCTGTACGTTTTTTGACCAAAGGTTTTGCACTTGACAGCGACACCGCGATGGGTCATGGTTACCGTGTTTTCCATGGCCTTCATCGTCTCTTCAATTTCACCGTCAGACGCATGGTCAATCAAGCGATATACAGTGTCATCATTCACCGTATCGCTCTCGCCCTGCTCATATATTTTTTGCAGCGACCGTATGACAGAAGCCGCTTTTTCCACCTTGTCCGCCTCTTCGCCCTTTACATCCACCATCGATTCACGCAGTACGATGGACACGGCAAAGGCTTTTTCAATCATGCCGGCAAAACGGTCAAACGTGCCAAACACCGCTTGTTGCTGCTCAATCGAGCTCATATAGATACTTTCCAGTTGCAATGGCGCTTCCTCCGTTATTTTCATTTACATACAACTATTATAATCAATACGCTTTTTATTTTCAAGCTATATATCATAATTGCCTATGACCGTATTCTTTCCCTGCGGCCAATGCTTCATGAGTCAATCGCCAAAATCAGTTAAAAAGCAGCCCACTTTTATGCACTCCGTTTTTCTTCTTGTACTTACCATACAGCAAAAGACCGATGCCTGCAACGACAAATTCGCTCACAGGATAGGCAAGATAAACGCCGTCAATTTTCATGACCGCAGACAAAAGAACGGCTGTTGGCACAATAAGCAAAAATCCTCTCAAAAACGAAAGAACACGCGCAGGCAAAGAACACTCCACCGAAGTAAAATAAATCGACAGCACCATATTAAAGCCAACAAACGGACAGGAAATAAAATAGAGCCGCAGCCCCTGTTCGGCCATCTGCTGCAGCAGCCTGTTTTTTTCATGATTAAACGCAGCGGCAATAGGCGAAGCGCCGGTAAAAACAATCAGCTCAATCACACCGGATAAAAAAAGCATCATAACAACCGCATATTTCAACAGAACTTTTACCGCGGCCGTATCGGAAAGACCGAACGAACGGCTCATTAAAGGCTGAATTCCTTGTGACAAACCGGTATAAATGGCTACCACCACCAGCGAAACGGCCGCCACAACGCCATAAGCCGCAACACCTGTATTGCCCGCCAGCCGCAAAATGATCATATTAAAGACAATCATCACAACACCCGATGACGCCTCGGCAAAAAAAGAAGGAAAACCGCTTGAACTAATGGCGCAGATGTCGCTTATACCGGGGCGACATGCAATCCAATGGAATTTGTTTTTACGCCGCACAAAATACGGCAGTAAAATTGCAATACTGATAACCGGGGCCAGTCCCGTAGCTAAGATAGCACCCAGAATGCCCATACGCAGAGGGAAAATAAAGATATAATCCAAAAGGATATTGGACAAGCTGCCGCCGATCATAGCGGCCATAGAAAGAGAGGGAGCGCCATCATTTCGTATAAAGCACTGTAACAGACTGTTTATCAAAAAAGCGGGTGAAAACAACAGTAAAACACGTATATAGGTTTTTGTCATATAAAAAATCGTATCATCAGCCCCCAATAACGTCACCAATTGCTCCGCGCCCCAAAGACCCGCGAGAACAAAAAGAGCTGAAAACACAAAAACAAGAAACGAGGCTTGCGTAAAGATTCGGTTGGCTGTTCTGTGTTCTTCTCTGCTTTTCCATATCGTATATTTCGTTGCGCCGCCTATGCCAATCATCAAACCGATCCCGTTGATAAAGCAAACAAAGGGAAAGGCCAGATTCAGCGCCGCCAAGCCCTCAGCGCCCAAATCAGCGGCGATAAAAAACGTATCCGCCAACGTATAGCAGGAATATGCCATCTGCCCCATGATATTCAAAGAAACATATTTCAAAAAAAGTCTGCACATATTTGTTCGTTCCATTTTTTCCCCTGTTCCTGTCAAGTTATTGCCCGGGTTATACAAACCCAGGTTATAAAATCAAAAGCTTTCGATGCTGCATCGCCGCAAACCACCGTATAAATAAAACAAAAGCGCTGAACTTCGTATCTTCTGTGGCCTAACGATACGAAATCCAACGCTTAAAACCTCACCCGGCGGCGAGCATGATTCTATTTTTCACTAATATATCATATTTCACAACAAAATGCAAGAATGTCTTTTCAAGATGATTCTGCGCTGTCCTCACTATCGTCTATGGCGATTTCTTTGGCAATATCGGCAATGCAATACACTTTGCAGGTGAGTCTATAGACACCATCCTGCAGTTCCCCCTCGCTTGTTTTGCTGACCAGCTCACAGTCCTTTAGTTCATCCGCCAACAGTTTCATCATTTTAGCTTCGGCCATCTGCTTTGCCTGTTCTTCGTCCAGCACATAATCCACCAGTTCATATTCTTTATAGACCGTCGTTGTCACAAACACAGGCAGCTTAATGAAATCAAAGAGCATCACCCGCTCATAATCAACAATCTGATCGCTGTAGGCAAAACTGTTTCTCTTCTTCCCCAAAAAATTCAGTTCTTGTGTAAAAAAACGATACTCTTTTTCTGTCTCTTCATGGCCTGTATACACCTGGCTTTGCCCGTGCAGCGGCACTTCCGCCGTATATTCCCGATACACTTGCGCATACACGCTGCCGTAGGAGCGGTCCAGCGTATAGCCGCTTACCGTGCCGTCCAGTTCCACACGGTCGCTTACCCCGCTGACTAACACTTCTCCTTTCGTGACCACCTGCCCCACGCTGACTTTGCCCTCGCCGCTCCATACGCAAAGGCCAGTAATTTGCCCGTCTTCCGTGGCAATTAAATTAGAGGGTGTGGCATCCTGCCATACTTCGCCTTTATCATTCCTTTCCCGCACCACGATATTGGCGCAGGTACCTGAAAGATTCACTGATACCCAGCCAATATCCTCTGAATCAATTAAATATTCGTGACAAAGCCTGTCTAAATCAAGAGCGGGGATAAACGCGCCGTATTTCACGCCATAGGGCGCAAACGAATCGATGATCTGCCATTCGGTCAAGTCATGATTGCCTGTAACGGATATATCCCAAACAAAATAAGTCGAGGCCCATAGTACCGAAGCAAAAATCAACGCGCCTACAATCAGTCCCGGACGGCCTTTATAACGCTTTGCCGTATTCATAGCGCCGCAAATGCGAATCTGCTCCACATGACAGCGGCAATCAGCCAACGCCGCACAAAGCCTTCTTTTTTCTTTACAGGGAATATAGAAAAAAATCGTTTCTTCTCTTCGGGTAAGGCCCCAATAATTGATTTCGGCGCGCATCATAGCGGTAAGCGCCCGCTCGGCATATCCCTCGACACGCATAAGACAATAGCCATATAAATAATTCGCTGCTCTTTCTAATAAATTAACTCTCAAAATGCAGCCCCGTCAGCCGGCCTGAAACCCGAACTGCGCCGCCAAAGTAGCTTTTCATCGTGAGTCCCGCGCCGCAAACGGTCAAAATCATATCGCTTAGACGAAGCTTCACCTCGCTTTCCGAATAGGATAAAATAGCCCGGCAGCCATGGGCCATGACCTCTCTTCTGCCGCTGACAGTTAATTCAGAACAAACACCCGCCGCCTCTAACGCAGCGGCGGCGGCCGCTTTCACCTTTTCTCTTTTCACAGAATACCCCCGCTTTTCACACAGTATAATGTATTAAAACTATTATGCGGAGTGATTCAAATTAATTCATATGCCAAAAAAGCCGCCATCAGTTTTTCCTGGTGTGCCATCTTGTTTTTTTCTGTTTTTGTGCTACAAAAACCAAATGACGCCGCTATGGCTGTCTACGATGCATTACTTCTTTGCGTGCGCAATGTCATTCCCTCTCTTTTTCCTTATATGGTCATATCCGCCCTCTTTGTCTCATCCGGACTTGCTTCGTTTGTCGGACGGCTTTTTGCCAAACCGTTCTCAAAGCTTTTTGCCATGAACGGCAACTGCTGCGCAGCGGTGATCATTGGTCTTATTGCGGGCTTTCCGGTGGGTGCTAAAACGGCTGTTTCTCTCTATAAAGACGGCTATTGCGATAAAGACGAAGCCCAAAGACTTTGCACCTTTTGCAACAACACAGGGCCGGCCTTTGTTATTGGCGCGATTGGCGCTGGCTTTTTTGGCCGCCCGGCTGTTGGCGCGGCCCTTTATCTGACCGAAGTGCTCGCCGCTTTTTTAACCGGGTTTATTCTCTCAATCGGAAAACAAAGAAACCGTCCCGTACAGCGCTGCGTCATTTGCTACCGTCTGGATTTTCCTGCGGCAGTCAAAGAAGCGGTCAGCGCCGTTTTGCTCGTTTGCGGATTTGTCGTATTCTTTTCGGTTCTCATGAGTATTTTAACCGAACTATTGCTATCCGCTGGTCTTTCTTCTCTGCTTGCTCTTGCAAGCAGCCTATTAGAAGTCACCGCCGGCGTCTCGCTGGCGGCCGAATTTACCGGCATTGGCGGATTTATATTCGCTGCATTTGCTATCGGCTGGGCGGGCCTATGCGTTCACGCCCAATCGGCATCATTTATGCTGCCCGCGAAGCTCTCGCTGATCAAATATATGGGCGGCAAGGCTTTGCAGGGAATCCTTTGCGCGTTGATCAGCGTGCCAATCTATGTAATTTTTCTAAAATTGTAGAAATATTCATTTTTATCAATTATAATAGAAATAATTTGATAAAAATGTTCAGCCAATAAAGGGTTGCCTTATCTGACATTTGCAGGAAGGCCCGTTTTGGCTGGAAGGAAGTATGAAAAGAAAAAATAAGGAAAAAATGATGTCAAAGGATCAATCCATCGAACGACCGCAGCTTTGCGCTTTTTGCGAACACGCCGTCTGTATTGCAGACCAAGAAAATGTTTTGTGTCATCACAAGGGTGTTGTCAACAAAGAATATCACTGCCGGCGATTTTCTTATGATTTATTAAAGCGCATCCCCACGCCGCCGGCCCAGCTTTTTATCCCGGATGCCAACGAACTTACCATATAAAGGTGTATCATGAATCAACAACCAAATCCACCCAAACGAAAAATAACCCGTGCCGAATACGAGGCCATGCTTGCCAGGAGAAAGGCGCAGCAGCTAAAGATGAAAAGACGCCGCCTTTTGGTCACCCTTTCGCTCGCCGTGCTTGTCATTGCGTTTTTTGCGCTCATCGTCTTTGCCTGTCTTAAATTCACAGGGGTTCTCGGCTTCACCAATCCGGACGATGTTTTCGGCAGCGACAGTGAACCGGGCCAATCAAACACGTTGGCCGCAACCGACCCCTCATCGTCGGTTCCGCCGACCGCAAATCAAAATGGAAAAGTCTCTTTCATCGCTGCGGGGGACAATTTAATTCATCCATCTGTCTTTGAAGATGCCGAAAAACGGGCAAATGGCAACGGCTTTAATTTTATTGATATGTATGCCGGCATTGCAGATTTAATTAAGGGCAAGGATGTCGCCTATGTCAATCAAGAAACACCCATGGCCGGCGAAAGCTACGGCTATTCGGGATGGCCTGTATTTAACACACCGCAGGCATGCGGCGACGCCTTAGTTTCACTCGGCTTTAACACCGTCAATATCGCCACCAATCATATGCTTGATAAGGGCGCAAATGGCTTAAAAGACAGCATCGCTTACTGGCAGACAAAAGACGTCACCCTTTTGGGCGCCTATACCCAAAGCGACTATGATGCCATCCGCACACAAACCGTTAACGGCATCACCATTGCCTGGCTTTCGTACACCTATGGTACCAACGACATCACGCTTGACTCGTCGAGCGGTCTTGTTGTCCCCTATATTGACGAAGCAGACATCATCCGGCAAACAGCATTGGCCAAACAGGTGGGTGATATCGTCATCGCTTCCATGCACTGGGGGCAGGATTCGGCCATTCAGGTAACCAACGACCAAAAAAACGTAGCCAAGCTCTTGTGCAACAACGGTGTAGATATCATCATCGGCACCCATTCGCACACATTACAGCCCGTAGAATGGATTACCAGCCAAGACGGCACGCACAAAACGCTCTGTTACTATTCACTGGGCAATATGATCTCAACGATGTATGAATATTATTGCATGGTCGGCGGTTTTGCCTCCTTTGACCTTGTGAAACAAGGCGATGAGGTACGCATCGAAAACGCAGCGCTGATTCCAACAATGTGCCATTATTCCATGGATCGTGACGGACTGCAAATATACAAATTAGAAGATTATTCAAACGATTTAGCCACCAAACACGGTTCGCAAATTCAGTACACCGGTCCTTTCACCTATGATACCCTGTTAAAGCTTGTGACCGACGCTGTAGACAAATCGTTTCTGCCTGCTTATTATCAATAATATTTTCTATCTAAAAACCTCCCTTCTGCATAAGATGATAAGGGAGGTTTAATCATTATGAGACGGTGTTACGCGGGATTTCGATCCCTGACGCTTGCCCTGAAAGGCAAGCAGGTCCTTGAGCAAAACGCCATCGATTCGGAAGTTGTGAAAAAGGACCCTAAAAACAGTCAAAAGGGCTGTTCCTATGCCCTTGTTATTTCCTGTGCGCAAGCACGAAATTGTGAAAACCTGTTTAACATTTACGGGATTCACTATTTAGGATTGGTCGAAGAATAATGCAGTATGTATATTTAGATAATGCAGCCACGACCTTTCCTAAACCGCCCGGCGTCAGTTTTGCTATGAAAAACTGCATAGACGGCTGGTGCGGCAACCCGGGACGCGGCGCTCATCCCCTATCACAAAAAAGCGCCGAGGCCGTGTTCGGCGTGCGCGAACAAATCGCCGAAATGTTCGGCTCTAAGTCGCCGGAAAATGTGGTCTTTACGTCCAATGCGACTGGTGCGCTGAATATTGCCATTAAGTCACTGGTACCGCAAGGCCATGTTTTGCTGTCTGATATCGAGCATAACGCAGTGGTAAGACCTGTTTTTGCTTCTGGTCTGCGATACAGCATTTTTAGTGCCTTGGCCGAAACGGATGAGCTTCTTTATGATCTTTCAGCCCATTTGAGCCAAGATACAAAGGCAGTCATCGCAAGTGCGGGAAGCAATATCTGCGGGGCTTCGCTGCCACTTTCAGAAATTGGTAAGCTGTGCCGGGAACACGGCATTTTTTTCATCGTGGATGCTTCGCAATATGCCGGCACGCACGACATCGACATCGAAAAAATGAATATCGACGCGCTGTGCGCGCCTGGCCACAAAAGTCTGTACGGACCGCAAGGCAGCGGCTTTGTTCTGTTTTCAGATGAAGCCGTGAAAGCGGCCGAAAAAGGCCCTACACTCATTGAAGGCGGCAACGGTGTCAATTCCAGAGAAATGCTCATGCCGCCGTTTACCCCGGAACGCTTTGAAGCCGGAACTTTATCCGTGCCCAATATCGTTGGTCTTGGTGAAGGACTCAAATTCGTAAAAAAAGAAGGACCCTCTAAAATCTTCACAAGAGAATCAGCTTTATATGAATACACGCGCAATGAATTTTCGCAAATGTACGGGCTCACCATGTACGCTGGCCAAATCAGGCGTTCCTCCATTCTTCTGTTTAATATCGACCGCATGAAATCAGAGGAAACAGCCGCCGCCTTAGCCGAGCGCGGCATCTGTGTACGAAGCGGTCTGCATTGTGCGCCGCTGGCGCATGCGGCGCTCGGCACGCCGGAACACGGCGCCGTACGCATTTCATTCGGTGCATTTAACACGTATGATGATGTATACTATCTTGTGCAGGCCGTCAAAGAGCTTTTATAGCGCATCTTTTCCGCACCAAAACAGGTAATAACAATCCCCGCCGTAAAAATACGGCGGGGGTTCTTTTATCACACGCAACAGACTTCGATTAATAAAACGGATATTTGATTTCTTTTTTCTCTTTGATGACCCAATGATTAAAGTCGGCCGCATGACCGTTAATTTCATAAATATAAAGTTCTTTCTCTTTCCCGTCATGTACAACCGATTTATAGAAGGTGCGTGTTATCTCTTCCCTCTCTCCAATCTCATCAAGCGGCCGCCCATAGGCTTCATAATCCAAATTCATCGACTTCAGCAAAGTGGCCGGAATATTCTTTAACGACACCGGCGCTTCAGACCAGACAAGTGGCTCATCTGCGGCGCCAGGCGGCTTGTAAAACAAACCAATTCGGGTTGCTTTCTGCACCGGTTCGGTATCATAAACGGGATCCCCGTGATCAGCGGTAATCACAATGGCGGTGTCCTCATATATTCCTAATTCCTTCATGCGGTCAAACAAATCAAACAGAATTTGAAAAGAACCTTTTGTCTGCGCTACGAGGGATGTGCCTCCTGCGCTTCTGGTTCCGTCCTCTTGCAATGAATAAGGTGCATGCGGTCCCATAAAATGATAAAATTTAAAGCAGCCTGCCGCTTTTGTCAGTGATGTTGTCTCTCTAAAACCAGCCGCGTATTTTGCTTCATCAATTTCATACCGCTTGCTTTCAATAAACGCACTGTTTGCCACCTCATCGGTATAGCACCAGAAAAAAGGTTTCATCGCCAAAGGCGTATATCGATAAGCAGACAAGGTTAACAGATTTTTATAGAGCATCGGTTTATTCATTTTGTCATTCGCGGTTGTGATATTTGAAACATACTCCTTTGCCGCTGCGCCATCGCCAAATATATTCTTGATATCCGAAAACACAGAAACTTCATAGCCTGCCTCATGCATAGCGCGAAGCGCATTGTGCCCTTCATTTTCCCATGATTTTGTGAAAAATTCCTTTTTCGGAATCATAAACGCTTCTTCACTGCCCGTCAGCATATAATTAGCCGCCGGCATCGTTCTTGCATGCTCGGAAATCGCATTGGTATAAGAAGTAAAGCCGTCTAATCGATCAAAAAAGTCCGGATCAGTGGCCATCACTTGTTCCATATAATCATAATCCAGCCGATCAAGCAAAAAAAGCAGTGTGTTTTTCTGGCTGGAATATGTATACAAACCATCTTCGGATAAAAACCAGCCCTTTGTTTCGGGTCCTGCTTCACGCGCCGCCCCTGTATAGAGACTGACAAGCGCCGTCGTCTGCATGACAATCAGTGCCGCCGAAAGAAATGTGACTACCCGGCGCCATACCTTACGACTGAAAAAGTGAATCACAAAAGGCACCAGCAGAATACAGGTCCAGACCAGCAGATTCAAAAGCATTTTCTTGGTCTGTCCCGACCAATCCACCGCGTCACCGGTAAGCGCGCCGAGTTGGCCATTTAAAAAATTGCCCTGTATATAGCCGCCTGCCAGTCCTGCAAAAAGTACACAAACGGTATAATTAAAAACACGTCCCCGCAGCAAAGGCAGGAGAAAGGCACCAATGACAAAAACAATAGCAGCAGCACCCGCCATAAGGGGCGTGATCTGCCAAATCGTAAAGGGCACCGAATCGCTGCTGCCTGCGGTAATCTCAATCGGTCCGAAAAAAAGAAAGGTAAATGAAACAGCCAACCAAAGACAAGCGGATATAAGAAGTCTTTTCCAATAACTTCTGCTGTCTTTCCATATACTTTTTCGCTTTTTGCGAGCATTGTGTCCGCGCTTCTCTGCCGTCATAAAGTCAGAATCCACATCCGCTGTCGGGGCTGGCGCAGTCTTTGATGGCACCGCATCAACACCCATAGCGTGCGGGGTCTGTTCTTCGTCTTTTTTTATATTCAGCATGTTCGCCATAACGAATGGCTCCTTTTTTAATCATGATTTGTGAACATGATACCATCATCTTTTGAATTTAGTATGAACGCGGTGACAAAATCATTTTCCGAAGGCTTCTCTCCGTACATAAAAAAAGAACAGCTTATATAATAAAGCTGTTCTTTTTCGATATTAGTCTAATTCCTTTTTGCCTGTATACAGTTCGTAATATCGGCCTTGAAGAGCGAGCAGTTCTTCATGGCTGCCCCTCTCAATAATCTCGCCGTTTTCCAAAACCATGATAGCATTCGCGTTACGCACGGTCGAGAGCCGGTGTGCGATGACAAACGTCGTTCGGTTTGCCATCAACCGATCCATGCCGTGTTCGATATGCCGCTCGGTGCGCGTATCGACCGATGATGTCGCCTCATCCAATACCAGAATCGGCGCTTTGCTTAAAGCGGCTCGTGCTATATTTAAAAGCTGGCGCTGTCCTTGCGATAAATTGGCTCCATCGCCCTCAAGCATGGTCTGATAACCGTCTGCCAGCCGCATGATAAAAGAATGGGCGCTCGCCGTTTTCGCAGCTTCCATCACTTCTTCATCGGTGGCGTCTAAGCGTCCATACCGAATGTTTTCCATTACAGTGCCGGTAAACAGATGGGTATCTTGCAGCACCATGGCAATATTACGCCGCAGATGATCGCGGTTATATTCTTTGATGTCATGGCCGTCAATCGTGATCTGGCCGCTTTCAATATCGTAAAAACGATTTAACAGATTGGTAATGGTGGTTTTACCAGCACCGGTTGAACCGACAAACGCGATTTTTTGCCCCGGATGCGCATAAAGCGAAATATTCTTGAGAATCGTTTTATCCGGATTATAGCCGAAGGTAACCTGATCGAGCGCCACATCACCGTGAATCGTTTCGGTCAAGGCGTCTGTCTCCTCTTTTTCAGTGGGGGCATTTTCATCCCCTGGCCGATCAATGGCCGCCGGCGATAAATCCATAACCGAAAAGACTCGCTCTGCTCCGGCCAGTGCAGCAAAAATCGTGGACATCTGCTGCGAAATCATGCTAATCGGCTGCGAAAACTGACGGGAATAGTTGCAGAATACCGACAGACCGCCCACATCAAATCCGCGCAGAACGCAGAGAACGCCGCCGACGCCTGCTGTCACCGCATAGCTGATCTGCGAAGTATTGCCCATAATGGGCCCTACCACGCCGCCGTAAAACTGCGCCTTAAACTGTTTGTCGCGCATATCTTCATTGAGCAGCTTAAACTCTTCACCACAGACCTCTTCATGATTAAATACTTTAATCACCTTAGAACCGGTTACGGTTTCTTCCATATAGCCATTTAACGCCCCAAGCGCCGCTTGTTGTGCCCCATAATATTTGCTCGAACGAGCGGCAATGGCCATGCCCGCTTTTAAGTAAATTGGCACAAAAGCCACTGTGATAAGTGTCAGGATAATATTGGTATACACCATCATCACAAAAGTACCAATAAGAGTTACCGCGCCCGAAATCAAATTGGTTATGGTATTATTGATCATCATATCAATATTATCGATATCATTGGTAAAACGGCTCATAATCTCGCCTGTTGCGTTATTATCAAAATATCGCACCGGCAAGGTTTGTATTTTGTCAAACAAATCGTTTCGCAGCTTTTCGACTGCATTTTGTGAAATCGTCAGCATCATTCGTCCCTGCAAATACGTAGACAAAACACCAACTGCATAGATGCATCCTAAAATCAACAAAATCATGGCCAGATAACCGATGCGCGCCGAAGCCGTTTTGCTGCCATCGGCCACGTTATTGATAATAGGGCGCAGCATATAGGAACCGGCCAACGAAGTAAAGGTACTGAACATCATACACAAAACGACCACCGCCAGCCGGCCTTTATAGGCAGACAAATAATGCCAGAGCCGCCGTATGGTATGCTTTGTATCTTTAGGCTTTCCCTTCGCCGGCTTTCCTCTTTGCCGGCCGCCCGGACCACGTCCCCCGGGACCAGGCATCATCGGACCGCCCTGGCTTGAGGGCGCTTTGCTGTACTGCCGCTGTAAATCCTGCAAGGTTCTTTGCTTTCCCATCCTCAAGCCTCCTTTTTATCCATTTGCGAATAATAAATTTCTTGGTATGTCTGATTAGACGCCAAAAGTTCTTCATGCGTTCCAATACCCGTAATGCAGCCCTCATCCATCACAACAATCTGATCGGCCTCGATAACCGAGGAAATTCGCTGTGCAATAATAATTTTTGTCGAATCACTCAAATCCTCGCGCAGGCTTTTGCGAATCATTGTTTCGGTGGCTGTATCAACAGCGCTGGTGGAATCGTCTAAAATCAAAATCTTAGGCTTTTTTAATAATGCTCTGGCAATGCACAGACGCTGCTTTTGTCCACCGGACACATTCGTGCCCCCCTGCTCAAGATCAGTTTGATACCCATCTGTAAACGTGTTGACAAATTTATCGGCCTGCGCCAGCGCGGCCATATGCTGAATTTCTTCCTCTGAAGCATCCGGATTGCCCCAGCGCAGATTTTCTTCAATCGTACCCGAGAACAAAACATTTTTCTGCAAAACCATGCCCACGCCCTCTCGCAAATGAAAGAGGGTATAGTCTTTGACATTGACGCCGTCTACCAGCACCTCGCCCTCATCGCAGTCATATAACCGCGGAATCATAGACACAAGCGAAGTTTTGCCGCTGCCTGTCGAACCAAGAATACCGGTAATCGAGCCCGGCTCAATGGTCAGGTTAATATGATCCAGCACTTCCCGTTCACTATTCTTATAATAGCGGAAAGAAACATTCCGAAATTCAACTTTGCCTTGCCGAATCGTAAGCGAACGATCTTCAACATGATCATCTGCAATGTCGATTGGCTCATCAAGAACCTCTGCAATCCGGCGAGCGGAAGCCATAGCGCGAGAAAACATCATAAAGACCATGGTCAGCATCATAAGCGACATTAAAATTTGTGTAATATATGTAACAAATGCAGTTAAATCACCGGTAGACATCCCGCCGTCAACCACCATATTCCCGCCAAACCACAATACAGCAATCGTTGTGGCGTTCATAAAAAAGGTCATAGCCGGCGACATTAAAATGATAATCATCATGGCATTCATACCGGCGCTTTTCAGTTTGCCGTTGGCGGCTCTGAATTTTTCTCTTTCGCGGTCCTCTCTGACGAAAGATTTGACCACCCGTACATTGGTTATGTTTTCCTGAACAGTCGAGTTCAAATGGTCAATTTTTTCCTGCATTTTAGAAAAACGCGGAAAGCCCTTCATAATGAAAAATGAAATGGTAAGCAGCAGAAGCGGCAGCGCTACGCATAGCACCAGCGTCAGCGAAGGATTCAGCACAACCGCCATAATCAACGCACCAATAAGCATGCCAGGTGCCCGCAGCGCCATACGAAGCATCATATTAATGAAATTTTGCAGCTGGGTCACATCATTCGTAAGTCTTGTCACCAACGAACCGGTTGAAAATTTATCAATATTGGAAAAAGAGAACTGCTGCACCTTTCCGTACACATCTTCCCGAAGATCGGCAGCAAAATTAACCGCCGCTTTGGCGCCAAAATAGGCGCCGCCAATGCCGCCGAGCATCATGAGCACGGCCGTAAGAATCATGCCGGCCATGATCGCCAAAATAAAAGGCGCATCCGCCCCGAAGAGCTGATAAAACCATTCAATGAAAGGAGGCTTCGCCCCGCCCTGCGCGCCATAGTCAATAATACAGGCAAGCAGCTTTGGCATGACAATTTCACCTAATACTTCAACAATCATACAAACAGGTCCAATAATAAAATAAGCAAGATAGGGCCTTATGTATTTATACCAACGTTTCATTCCATCCCTCCTTGGTGTGTATGCGGCCAATGCCGTTGTTTTTTAGCATAGGCCCATTCTTTTGGCACCAGATTATCTCTGATGCGAAAAAGCATGGCCATTAACTGCTGTTTTTCCGTCTCATCAAAACCCGCAATAGCCGCCGAGTCCAATGACTCCACCAAACTTTTCGCTTCTTCATTAAAAGCACGGCCTTTTTCGGTCATAAAAACTCTTGTATTTCGCAAATCTTCCTCATCGCGTTTTCGCTCTACATAGCCCTCCTCCTGCATCTTCTGCAAGGTGACGCTGATGGTCGGCGGTTTTAAACGAGTCATCTCGGCAAGCGCCAACTGCGTTACGCCATCCTGATGAGATAAATGAAAAAGAATGTGCCGATAACTTTCGTTTAAGCCAGATTCCTCTGCCAACTGCCTTAATCGGCCATGAAAAATTTTAGATAAATCATGAATCACCATAAACGGCGTTTGCTCTTTCTCTTTCCACCCATTCATGTGGGATACCCTCCTGATAAATTAGTTTTAAAACTAATTAGATTATATGCGAACTCATCCCAAATTACAAGAAGTTAGCCCTGTTTTTTACAAAAGTTTCATAATCCCCTTTTATTTATGATTTAAATCATATGCTTAATTTATTGACAAGCAAAGCCGCTATTTGGTATAATATAGATTGTGTGGTGAAATAGCAAAACATGACACATAATACACGAAAGGAATGATGGATATCGACTATGCATACAACATTCTCGGCCCAGTTTCTGGCCACGATTAAAAAATGCAAAATACAGCTTATTGTCTTCATCTGCTTTGCACTGATTACCATCTTAGCCGCGTGTCTTTCATTTTCATATGCTGCGCTTAGTCTTTTTGCCTTTGCCGGCATGATCATCTCGGGAATCGTTTGTTTGGTCAGTTTATTTATTGTCAATACATCCGCCTACTACAAACAAGTAAAACAGAATGCAAACGAAGGATTTGAAAAACCATTTATTTTCTTCGGACAAAGTATTGGCGCACACTGTCTTTTACAGTTATTTGTGTTTCTTCTCTTAGCCGGCGGTGTGCTGCTCTCTCCCTATTATTCAGACATGGCACACACATCCCTTTCTATAGAAACAAATCCGCGTATGGAGGAAATTTACGGAGAGGAAACCGCAGCCGCGCTGCAGGAACAGATGCAGGCGCTCTCTGACTTTTTAACGATTGTCACCGAAAAAGGCTATGCAAGTTCGTTATTTGGCATGACCATTGCTTTCAATGCAATATTCTCTTATATCCGCTTTATTATTTTGCTGTATGCAGCCATCGCTTTCAGCCGCATGCGGAAAGAACATCCTGTATTAGCGGCGCTGTTCGGCTTTTTCACTTTGAATTTGTTGGGGCGTATTCTTATGATTGTCGTATCCAATTTGGCCGCGGCTGTTGCGCCCGGCATACAAACAGCTGCCTCTCAGATTAACGCTTTTCTTTCGTTTGGCTTTCGCGACTACACCGACCTTTCAAAGGCGGCTTCCCTGCTGCCCGAAGCGGCACTATATAGCAAAATGGTGCTGTTCAGCCATTTATGCAGCATCATAGCCATGGTTACAAACGGCGTCATTGCCTGTTCTTTGATTAAAAAGAAAGAGCGCTTGTCGCCGACAATTCAATAAATAAACAAAAAAATCACATAAAACCTCTCTTGGAGAGGAAGGAGGCACAAACATGCTAACAGCGATTGTAGGCATCAACTGGGGTGATGAAGGCAAAGGACGCATGGTCGATCTGCTCAGTGAAGAGCAGGACATTGTCGTCCGTTACCAAGGCGGCAACAACGCCGGCCATACGGTCATTAACAACAAGGGCAAATTTATTCTAAACCTGCTGCCCTCTGGAATTTTACGTCCGGAAGTCACTTGTGTCATGGGCAACGGCATGGTCATTGACATTGAACATTTAGTCCACGAGATTGAAAAACTAAGAGAAGCCGGCATTGCTATTTCGCCTGCGAACCTTAAAATCAGTGATAAAGCTATTATCTGCCCGCCTTACGATGTCGCCTGCGACAAATTGGAAGAAGCGCGGTTGGGTGATAAAAAGTTCGGTTCCACGAATCGCGGCATTGCCCCTGTATACGGCGATAAATATATGAAAAAAGGCATTCGTATGGGCGATTTGCTCCATATGGACTACCTGAAAGAGCGTTTAGCCAATATTTTAGAATATAAAAATCTCACCATCACCAAAATTTATAACGCGCCTGGCTACACCATGGACGATATGATCAGTTGGTTTGAAACCTATGGGGCGCCGCTGCGCGATTACATTGTCGATACCACCGCTTTTCTTGACGAAGCAAACAAAGCCGGCAAACGGATTATGTTTGAAGCGCAGCTCGGCGCTTTGCGGGATATTGACTTTGGTATTTATCCCTATACCTCTTCTTCCAACGTCATTGCCGCTTATGCACCGATCGGCGCCGGCGTGCCCCATTTAAAAATCGATCGCTCTCTCGGCATTATGAAAGCCTATTCCACTTGTGTAGGCGAGGGGCCCTTTACGGTTGAAATGTTCGGAGAAGAAGCAGAAACGCTCCGGGCAGCAGGCGGCGAATATGGGGCCGCTACCGGACGCCCCAGACGGGTTGGCGGATTTGACGTGGTAGCCAGCAAATACGGTGTACTTTGCCAAGGAGCCGATGAGCTGGCGCTGACAAAATTAGACGTTTTATCCTGCATGGATAAAATTCCCGTTTGCGTTGCCTATGACATCAACGGCAAAAAGGTTGATCTTTTCCCGTCTGGCGAAGCGCTCAATCAAGCAAAACCAGTATATGAATATTTAGAAGGCTGGCAATGCGATATCAGTCAGGCGAAAAAATTAGAAGATCTGCCTAAACAGGCAATCGATTATATTAAATTTATCGAAAAGGCTGTAAACTGCCCGATTCGCTATGTTTCGGTGGGACCGGATCGGGACGCTTATCTCACTATGTTTTAAATCAAAAAAAATTGTAAAAGAGCAAGGTTTCATAAAGAGATTCTCCCCTTATTTTGGGGGAATGTCTTCTTTAACAATATAAAAAGCGCGGCAATTTGCCGCGCTTTTTATATTGTTATATTTCTTATTCTATCATGCAAAAAATAGCATAACAGACGCTCTTTAAAACGAACACTCCTTCTACTTTTTCAGACTATGCAAAATACCGAAGAACACACTCGGTTAATAAGACACCGCCACAGGCGGAAAGCGCCACCGTTACAAGTCCTTTTTCAAAATAGGCGAGAAGAGCCGCAACCAGTAAACCAACGACAGCTGACCAGATATTCCCGGTAGAAAAAAGGATTTCCGGAAACGTCATCGCGCCCAGCACGGTAAAAGGAATATAATATAAAAAAGACTGTATACGCTCGTTCTCTAATTTGTGTTTAAATGCAGCAAGCGGCACCATCCGGATTAAATAGGTCACACCGGCCATCACGAAAAGATTCAGCCAAAATAACGGTTCCATCAATCCTTCCCCCTTCTTGTTTGCACCGGAAAACAGAAAGCGCCGAGTCCGGCCGCTGTAACGGCACAAATTATAATCACAAAACCACTGGAAATTTCCTTTAATCCCGGCACAAACCGAAAAATACAGCTAAGAACAACAGAAAAAAGCACAACCGTTAAAACAGGGCGGGCATGTTTGGCAGGCGGAATAATAATCGCGAGGAACATACCATAAATAGCAATACCAAGCGCCGACTGAATCATAGGCGGCAGCAGGCTGCTGGCAGCAGCCCCGATAAAAGTACCAAAGGCCCAACCAAAATAGGGAGCTAAAATCAAGCCGTACAAATATCGTTTACCAACCTCACCTTTTTTACTGCTGGCAACAGCAAAAATTTCATCGGTATTGCCAAACGCAATCAGCAGCCTATCAAGAATATTCACAGAATGATGAAGCTTTTGGGAAAGAGAGAGGGACATCAGCGCATATCTCATATTAATAATAAACTGAGTTAAAGCCATTTCAATACAGGAACCGGAAAGAAGGAGCGGCAGGCCTGCGAACTGTCCTGCCGAAGTGAGATTGAGCATCGACACCAAAACAGCCACCCAAACAGGAAGGCCTGCGCCAACCGCCATCATGCCAAAGGTAAAAGAAACCGACAGATAGCCAAGCGCAATTGGCACCCCGTCTTTTAAGCCAACATAAAAACTGTTTTCCGGAAAAGAATGCTCCCCGCTGTCCATCAGATTTTTTTCCTGATTCATATTGATAACCCCCTTTCAATTTTTCGCTTAATAGAAACGCATAAACAAAAAAATAAAATTAATGCAACCGCTCACGCAGCAGAAATAAAACTCGTTTTACCGGTTTACGGCAAAGCGTATCATACTTCGTTTTTTCTGTTTAATTTTTTGCAGTACTTTTCCACCGATTCAGACTTTATTCATAGAACGACCAACAAAAAGCTGTCTGCGTTTGCAGACAGCTTCGTTCATTTCGTTTCAGCGTTTAACCGTTCCAAGGCAACAATGCCGATGTCAAGCGCCTCATACAAACCATTTTTATTCCACTGCTTCGCAATTTTGGCGTGTCCCGGTTTGCCTGGCTCACGTCCTAACACCTGAACCAAAATCATATCCGGCACCTCTTCTTTTCCTTTCGGTGTTTCAACCGTCTTCTGGGAAAGAATCATCATAAAAAGAATATATTCGTCCTCCATATCGCCATAGCAGATAAAATTATTTTCCCGGACAAGCGGTTTCCCCTTGTATATCAGGTATTTTCCTTTGCCGTTTTCAATTTCGGGCATACCAGCACCTCCGTTACAATATCTTTTTATATCATACCTTATTTTAGATCATTTTGCAATACCTATTTTTCAATTGAGGCAAAAATCTGCCTCTATTCATCATCAAACAAAAGCACCGGATTTTTTCGCAGAATCGCCCCGCTGCTTTTTGCCCCCTCTAAAGACAGCGTATACAGTGCATCCGCCCGGCCATTAAGGGGCGTCTGCGCTTTGGCACCTTTTGTGTAAACGGGAATGCGCGAACATTTCTTTACTGTACGCAATAACGCTCTGCCGCGCGCATTGGCCGAGAGAAGCAATGTATAGGATGGCCGCATCGCAAAGTCGTTCTTTGTAATGTCTAACATCGCATAAAGTGAACAGCGCCGAATACGCGCTCTTGTATATTTTTTAGACACACAGCGATCATAAAAATCCGATAAGCTGTTGGCCTGCTCTGCCTGCTTGACAAGCAGGTGCGCCAAGTCGATATTAAAATCAGCAAGCGATGCCAAAGCCACAGGGTCAGCTGTTCTAAGTCTCCACAAAACAGCGCTTTGCGCTAATTGCGGCAAAGAACGCTCGGCTTTCTCAAACACAGGAAGTACCGCAGCCGGTACCATTTCGGTTAAGCCCGCCGGTCCCTCTTTTTGAAAAATCCGCCTTGCTTGGGTAGCTGTTTCTCTTCCCTCTCTCTTACAAGTATAAGGTGTAATGGTACTATTGATACGCTGTAAAGCGCAGAGATATTCAACAGCAAGCGTATCGTTAGCCCCTAATGGCGCCGGGCCAAATAACATATCATACACTCGGTTTGCCGTCTTAAGATAAGACTCATCGGCCGGCGCTTCGGCCAGGGCTTTAGTAAGCGCCGCCTGATAAGAGTCAGACCGTCGATTTTGAGCGATGGCCGATAACCGCTCCACATCACCGCATTCACTGCCAAACGCCAGCACATCCACCACGCTTAATGCGTCTAAGAGCTGTACAGCGCCTAAGGCAAATTGCTCTGCCACGCCGCAGCAATACGGCATAGGCAGCTCTAACGTCAAATCACTGCCGCCAAGCAGGGCGGCATGAGCCCTGGTATATTTATCGGTTGCGGCAAAAAGACCGCGCTGGGTAAAGTGACCGCTCATTAACGAAAGAATGACCGTTTCCTCCCCAAACTGACGGCGAATCTGCGTCAAAAGACGCGCATGACCGTTATGAAACAAATTATATTCACAGATCACCGCGACAACTGTCATATCCGCCTCCTAATAAAATGCCGTAAATTATGGTTTTGTCCTTGAAAATATTGGTTTTTTCATGTATAATAAAAAGAGGTACAGTCACAAAACAACATGATTGTATTCCATACGGCCTATGGGCCGGACAGATTATTTTAGCATGTTCAGCAACCATTGTCAATGAAATAAGCAGCCATGACTTGCTGCTTATATTGAATACAGAAAGGACAAACAAAAATGAAAGTACTCGTTGTAAACGCCGGGAGCTCTTCCTTAAAATATCAGCTTTTCGACATGAATCAAAACACCGTCTTAGCCAAAGGCATTTGCGAAAGAATTGGCCTTGACGAAAGCCTCATTAAACACAAAAATGCAGATGGCTCTTCCATTGAATCCAATGTCAGCATGAAGAACCATGCTGAGGCTATGAAAGAAGTTGTCAACGCCCTGACCGACCCTTCCATGGGCTGCCTTTCGGATATGAGCGAAATCGAAGCAGTAGGCCATCGGGTTGTGCATGGCGGTCCTTACTTTTTTGAAAGCTGCCTTGTCACCGATGAGGTAATGGACAAGCTGAAAAAATGCGTAGAATTTGCCCCGCTTCATACACCGGCCCATATTATGGGTATTGAAGCCTGCCTGGCAACGATGCCGAATGTGCCGCAGGTATTGGTATTTGACACCGCTTTTCATCAGACTATGCCGAATTATGCCTATACTTATGGCATCTCCAAACAAATTGCGGACAAATATCACATTCGTAAATACGGCGCCCATGGCACATCACACCGGTTTGTCTCCATGAAAGCCATCGAACTGCTGGGCGGCGAAGCAGCCGGCACTCGTATTGTCACCTGCCATATTGGCAACGGCTCGTCGATATCAGCAGTCAAAGACGGCAAGGTCATCGACACTTCGATGGGCTTTACCCCCCTCGATGGTCTGTTAATGGGCACACGCTGCGGCTCAATTGACCCGGCAATCGTTACTTTCATTATGGACAAAGAGGGGCTTACTCCTGACCAAATGAACGATTATATGAACAAGCAGTGCGGTATCGCAGGCGTTTCTGAGATATCCTCTGACAGCCGGGATATTGAGGCAGCTATTGAAGACGGCAACCACCAGGCACTGCTGACCGCCGAGATATTAGCTTATCAGGTAAAGAAAACCATTGGTTCCTATGCTGCTGCGATGAATGGACTGGACGCCATTGTCTTTACGGCCGGCCTTGGCGAGAATAACCCGCAGCTGCGCGAACGTGTACTCACTGACATGGACTGCTTCGGCATTCAGTTCGACAAAGCACTCAATCTCACGATTCTTCGCCAGCCGAATATTGTAGAGCTTTCTACGACAGAATCTAAGGTAAAAGTATATGTAATTCCTACGGATGAGGAATTTATGATTGCTTCTGATACAAAACAAATTGTAACGAAAGCAAAATAAACTGTGCGCGGCCGATCACTCCCGCGCGAAAAAGGAGAAAAATCGATGTCTATGGAATTTTTAAGAAAACTGCCGATTCCAAAGGAAACAAAAGAAAAATATCCTCTTAGCGAAAAGGCAATTGCCGCAAAGAAAAAAAGAGATGACGAAATTAAAGAAATCATTGAAGGCAAATCAAATAAGTTGCTTTTAGTCATCGGTCCCTGCTCTGCCGATTCGGAAGAGCCGGTTATGGACTATATTTACCGGCTGAAAAAGGTGCAGGAGGAGGTTGCCGATAAGTTAGTGCTCATCCCCCGTATCTACACAAACAAACCCCGCACAACCGGAGACGGCTATAAGGGCATGGTTCACCAGCCCGACCCAGAGGGAAAGCCAGATGTATATAAAGGCATTCTCTCCATTCGGGAGCTGCACACCAGATGTCTGACCGAAACCGGGCTTTCCAGCGCGGATGAGATGCTTTATCCTGCCAACCATCGTTACCTTTCCGACCTTTTATCTTATGTTGCGATCGGTGCAAGATCGGTTGAAAACCAAGAGCATCGCTTAGTTTCCAGCGGCATTGACGTGCCGGTAGGTATGAAAAATCCGACCAGCGGTGACCTTTCGGTCATGCTCAACGCGATCAAAGCAGCCCAGCATCCCCATTCTTTCGTTTACAGAGGATGGGAGGTCAACACCACCGGCAATACGCATGCCCATGCCATTCTGCGCGGCTACGTCAACAAACATGGCGAATCGCTGCCCAACTATCACTATGAAGATTTAGCCTTTCTGCACGAGCAATATTGCAAAGCCGGCCTTGAAAACATCAGTTTGGTCGTTGACGCCAACCACGCCAATTCGGGCAAAAAACCGCTTGAGCAGATACGAATCTGCAAAGAGGTTCTTCATTCGGCAAGACACAACAAAGACATTCAAGGCATGTTAGCCGGTTTCATGATTGAAAGCTATATTGAGGACGGCTGCCAGAAAATCGGCGAAGGTGTTTACGGCAAATCGATCACGGATCCTTGCTTAGGCTGGGAAAAATCACAGAAATTGATTTATGAAATTGCTGATCTGATTTAAAATCAATGAAAGTATTGATTTTATCCTGTTCGACCGGCGGCGGTCATAATGCAGCGGGGATTGCGCTAAAAGAGCAATTTGAGAAACAGGGAATCTTTTGCGAGCTGCGCGACATGCATTCTCTGATTGAAAAAAAGCGTACCAAGCAGGCAGCGGCCTTGTACAGCTTTGTTGCCGTGAACATGAGCACCTTGTTCGGCGCGGTATATAAGCTGGCCGGCTGGATCAGCCATCCGAGCGGCCGTTCGCCTGTATATCTGTTTAATCTCAAATATGCAAAGCCCATTCGCGAATATATGAAGGCCGGCGGATTTGACACAGTTATCTGCACACATCTTTTCCCTGCCGAGGCATTAACACGTATACGCCGCACCTGTGATGACTCTTTTACCTTCTACTTTGTAGCCACCGATTACACCTGCTCTCCTTTCAACGAAGAGACAAAGCCGGATTATTATTTCATTCCGCACAAGGATATTGCAGACGAATATCGCGGGATTTCGCCCGATCGGCGCATAGCGCTCGGCATACCCTGCCAAGAAAAATTCGCCTCTCATCCCTCAGCTCATGAAAAAGAACAGGCAAAAGGGCTTTTAGGCCTTTCCCTGCACAAAAAACAAGCGCTCATTATGTGCGGCAGCATGGGGTTCGGGCGAATCGAGATGGTTCTCCATCACATCATGAATCAGATGGGCGATGCGTTTGAATATACCGTATTAGTAGGACACAATGAAAAGCTCAAAGCTCGTTTGGATCGCCTTTTCGGCAACCAGGTGCATACAGTGCCCTTTACAGAGCAGGCTGATTTATATATGCGCGCAGCTGATATTGTGTTTACCAAGCCTGGCGGTCTTTCTTCAACCGAAGCGGCCGCTTTGGGAATCCCGCTGGTGCATACCAAGCCAATTCCCGGCTGCGAAACAAAAAATGCTCGTTTCTTTTCAGAAAGAGGCATGTCTGTCCTTTACAAAAACAGTAAAGACATACAGCGTGTATTAGACTTGATCGCGGACAGCAGCCACCGTCAGACAATGATAAACAAACAAAGGCAATATATCAATCCTCATGCATCCAAGGATATTTGTACCTTTGTTCAAACCCATAGCAAGCGTGCATAATTCACAAAAATTCACGATAAAAAATCCCTTGTAGCCTTAACGGCTGCAAGGGATTTTTTGTCATCAGCCAACGCGCACCCATTCGGATCATCCATCGGCCACTAACAAAATTCATTCGCCAGTTCACATAACATGATTTTTTCTCGCTGAACAAACAAGTCATCGAACAGTCGGCTTTATTTATTTTCCGTTTAGTACCGCATCGGCCGCGCTCATAATGCCAATTTTGCCGCTTTCGTAGGTGAGTCCCCCTTGGAAATAAGCTGTAAAAGGCGCTCTTAACGGCCCGTCAGCCGAAAGTTCAATGGAAGCGCCTTGTGTAAAGGTACCCGCCGCCATGATAACCGGGTCCTGATAGCCCGGCATAGCCCACGGTTCCGGCGTCACAAACGAATCCACCGGCGAACCGTGCTGAATGCCCTGACAAAAAGCACATAATTTCTCAGCGCTGCCTAATTTTACTGACTGAATAATATCATATCGTCTGTCAAAAGGCCCTGGCTCCACTTCATAACCCAGCTGCTCAAAAACATAAGCCGCCAGCGCCGCTGTCTTCAACGCCTGTGCAACCGTATGCGGTGCGAAGAAAAAGCCTTGAAAAAGCTCACGATTGTGCCCAAGCGTGGCACCGGCTTCAGCCCCAATGCCCACGCTGGTCAAACGATAAGAGCAAAGCTCAACCGCCTTTTCACTGCCGGCTAAATAGCCGCCGCTTTGCGCCAGGCCGCCGCCCGGATTTTTAATCAGTGAACCGATAATTAAATCAGCGCCAACCGCCGTTGGTTCAATGCATTCGGTAAACTCACCATAGCAGTTATCAACCACTACATAAGCATCACAGCGCTCTTTTACATAGGCCACCATACGGCCAATCTCTTCAACTGAAAGAGTCCGCCGGTTCAAGTAACCCTTGGAACGCTGGATAAACACCACCTTCACATTGGTGTTTTCAGCCAGCGCTTGATCGATACGCTCTAACGCTAATCGATCAGACTCAATGACATCAATTTCTCGATAAGTAATGCCAAAATCGCGAAGCGAGCCATTACCCGGCGTGCCGGCGATGCCGATCACCTCTTCTAATGTATCATAGGGCTTGCCTGTAATCGACAGCATGGTATCCCCTGTCCGCAAAAGGCCAAAAAGTCCAATTGTCAGCGCCTGTGTACCGCTGACAATACTATGCCGCACAAAGGCTGCCGGTGCGCCGAACACTTCAGCATACACAGCATCCAGTGTCTCCCTGCCCTTATCGTCATAACCATAGCCGGTTGTCGGCATAAAGCAAGCATCACCTACCCGGTTATTCTGAAAAGCCGCCATTACTTTTTGGGTATTCAGAAATGCCATTTCGTCAAAACGGGCAAATGCATCTCTTAATTTTTCTTCTGCTTCTTTAATTAAATCCTTTGTTTTTTGTGAATTCATGATAGTTCCTTTACAAGCTCCTTAAATCGATTTCCTCTTTCCATAAAATTGGCAAACGCATCAAAACTGGCACAGGCCGGCGAAAGCAACACGATATCTCCCTCTCCCGCCAGATCAGACGCGGTATAGACCGCATGAGCCAAATCAGACGCATGATAAATAGGTACGCCCGTATCTTTTAATGCATTCTCAATTTTCCCGGCTGTTTTTCCGGTTAACACTGCGGCTTTTACGCATTCCTTTACCGGATCGGCCAGCGGCTCAAACGGAATGTTTTTATCATAGCCGCCCAAAATGACAATCACTTTTTGCTTAAACGAGTGCAGCGCTGCCGCTGTACGGGTCGGACTGGAGTCAATGCTGCTGTTATAATAAGATACGCCTTTGTGTTCACGCACAAACTCAATACGGTGCTCTACACCCGGAAAGGTTTTCGCCACCTCACAAATCGTCTCTTTATCCACCAAACCCTGCACCGCGCCGATCGCGGCCATATAATTCTCTACATTGTGCCGTCCGGGGATCAAGATGGTTTTTGTATCCATTACCTTTTCCTGGTCCAGGTAAATCGCGCCGGCCTTTTCATAGACCGCGTGCGCCCCCTGCGGTATTCCTTTCGAGGAGAAAAAGGTCACTGGCGCTGACGCTTCGGCCGCCATAGCACGGGTACACTCGTTCTCATAATTGAGTACCAGCCGGTTTTCGGCGGTCTGATAGCGAAACAGATTTTTCTTCGCGTCTATATATTCATCCATACCGGTGTGCCAGTCTAAATGGTTTGGACTCACATTGGTAATCACCGCCACGTCGGGCGAACGCTTCATAGTGTGCAACTGAAAACTGGAAAGCTCCACCACCGCAAAATCTTTTTCCGTCATTTCATGAACGAACGGCAAAAGGGGCTGCCCAATATTGCCGCCTACATAAGCGCGGCCGTATTTACGTTTTAACATCTCATAAATTAACGTGGTCGTGGTGGTTTTGCCGTCACTGCCGGTTACGCCCAAGATGGTGGCCGGACAAAGTGCAAAAAAAAGCTCCATCTCGCTGGTTAACACCGCTCCTTTTTCCACAGCCTGAACCAATTCAGGCCGGTCAAAGCGAATACCGGGTGCTTTGAGAATCAAATCTGCATCGAGATTTTCTAAATAATGTTCACCAAAAAGAACCTGCACGCCTTTATGCTCTAATGCACTGGCTAATTCCGCCTTTTCTTCTCTTTTTTTCACATCCCGGGCGCACACCTTGGCGCCCATGTCAAGAAGCAGATCCACCACTGGCGTATTGGAAACGCCCATGCCGATTACATCGACCTTTTTTCCCTTGACATACTCTTTAAAAGCGAGATAACGTTGATTCATCCTATCCTCATTTCAAAAATAATTGTTTTGTTTTATCATACTTACAGCAGATTTTGATTTTTCTAAAGAAAATATCAGCTGCGGCAGAAACTGTCTTTCCGGTTGACCTTCCATAAAGTATGTATAAAAGCAATTTAATTTTACTACACTCTGCCCTGTTATTCAAGAGGAGCAGGCAAAATTTTCTTCGTCAAATCTCCTGTGTTTTCTTCCTTGCATTATCAATTCATAAAAACAGATGTATTCTGACTAAATCAAGCTGCTGTCTTTTTTACCACAACAAATTCAATTATTTTTTTGAAAAAGAGAAAGAATGATATTGACAAAAGAAGACGAATTTGCTATAATAAGCACCGTGTTCAGATATTATTAAATAATGCGGCATCGCCAAGCGGTAAGGCAACGGACTCTGACTCCGTCATTACCTAGGTTCGAATCCTAGTGCCGCAGCCAAAAACAGAGCAAAGATTTCTTTGCTCTGTTTTTTATTGCTTTTATCAGAAATATAAGAAATACATAGAAAATTCGTTGACATTTACCGAAAAAATTTCTATAATAATATATCATGACGAGTATTGTTTCCGTAAACTTTCCACAAACAACAATACTCATATAAATGATAAAAATTTAAGGAGGAAATGTATGAAAAAGAATTTTTGGCTAAAAAAACCGCTGAGTATGTTCTTATGTATGGCCATTCTTTTTTCTCTCATTTTTGGGAACCTTACGGTCAACGCTGATGTCATTCAAGCGCCTGGTGAGGCGTGGAATACTTATCTTGGCCGTGTTTACCAGGAACGCTATAATGAGTTTTTAGCGCTGCGCGAGAAAAATGCCGATAATAACGTACCAGCAGAAGAAGTATGGACCGGCAACCAAGTGGCGGCCACTGATGAAGACGGCAATGGCTTAGTGGACGTTTACACGGCTGCACAGCTGCGCTGGGCTCTGGTCAATAAAAGGTCCTTAGAGCTCAAGAACGACGTTGACTTAGGCGGCCGCAACAATGTAAACTGGACCCCTGTGGCTGATCCCGGCAATATTACGATTGAAGGAAACGGCTACACCATTTACAACATGTATTGCAGCGGCGGCGCTAATACCGGTATGCTTTCAACCGTAGGCAGAGCAAGTTCTGCCTTTAAAATGCAGAATATCCGCTTCCGTTATTGTTACACCTATGCCACGGCAACGCATTCCGGCACAGTAGTCGGCTGGATGCTGGCCGGTCAAATGAAACAAGTTGCGGTAGAAGATTCAGTGGTTCGAGGGGACAGCCACACCGGCGGTATGGTAAGCGGATGGAACAACGACGGCGATTCAAGTTTGAACAGCTTTTATGTGCAAATGGATCAATGCCATGTACGCAACGTAACTACCTATGGGACCTCGTGTGTTGGTTCCTTTGTAGGACCTGTTTCCGGTTACAAAATTACCAACTGTTATTCGATTGACAGCTACGATATCTCCACAGACCAGCATTCGGGCGGTTTTGTTTCCTGCCCCGGCAACTGCTTAGTCGAAAATTGTTTCACCAATGTAAAGCTGTATTGCAATGTAAGAGGTGGTGTGTTTGTTGGTATCGGCCATTTCGCCAATAAATTTGTAAACTGCTTTGCCGCCGGCGTAGTGGAGGGTACAAACAGTGTAGGTGGCTTCTTGGGAGTCGACGACGGGTCAACAGACCAGTTTATAAACTGTTACAGCACCTCTATGGTTGGCATGCAGAACAATGCGGACTACATGGGCGGCTTCTACGGTGCTGGTCAAACCTATTCCAGCTATACAAACTGTTACAGCGCCGGTGAAGTAGGCACCACCAAGACCAACAGTGACACCAACCCCGGTTCAATCGGCGGTTTTGGCGGTAGCGTCCCAACACAGACCTGCTTTAACAACTGCTATTATGATAAGCAAACCTCCGGCATGAAAGAATTTGCCATTGGTTCAACCAAGCATACTTCTATGACCCACATCTCCGGTTACTTGACCGGGCAAATGATCGGCGATGCTATGACAGAGGAATTTGGTACCGAAAACTGGGTTTACCAAGACGGTATGTATCCCCAGCTTTCGGTGTTTGCCAATCCGGATGAAACGTTCGGCAACGAGAACGACCGGGCCATTGCCAAGGCTTATTCGGCCGCTTCGGTTTGTACCGCCCTGCTCCAGCCTTCCAACTTAGGCAAAACGCAGGAAGAATTAGAAAACTATCCGGTTGATCAATATGATACCGTACGTGATATCAGCGTGCTCTTCCCGTTAACGAACAACGCGTTAGCCGGTTACGAGCCAAGCACGGGCGATCCCTCTATTTCCTGGACCGTTCGTGACGGTTATACCTGTCAAATTGAGGGTGAAATGAAGGGTCTGCCGATTATCACCATTGATTCTAAAACCTATGAGGTAACAAACTTTGCCCCTGGTACAGGATGGGTTGACGTTTCGGTGGACACCGGCATTGTAAATGAACAAAACGGTAAAAACATCATCGGCGAACGCTTCATGCGTTTAGTACCTACTACCGTTATTTCTTTGGCGTCCAGCGCTGGCGTCGATAAAGTCATCTACGTGGCAAAAGATAATCGCTTGAACAAAGAAGATATTTCTTACGACCATCGTAAAAATGTTACCTTTGCAGCAGGAAAGGCGTTAGACTTAGATCAGCTTAAAATCAAGATCTTCCCTTATCCGGAGAACGACACCACCTTTGGCTATGCCGAAGATAAAACACCGCAAGGCATCCAAGTAACCGGCGAGGGAATGAGCGGCCTGATCCTCGTTGTTGTCTCTAAACTGAATCCGGATACCGGTGAATACGAAGAGTTGGAGATTGCCTCCGATCAACATCTGCAGCAGCTCCTGCTTAACCAAAGAGATGCAGAAGAAGAGGACATTGGCGTGTACCGTTTGGAATACAGATGGTTCACCTCCAACACCTTGTCAGGCGGTTATATCACCAACAGCAAAACATTAACTGTACGCAATGCACTGCAGCTTTCCTATGAGTGGAATCATCCCGATCACAAGGAAGACAATCTTATTTATAAAGATGATTATCCTTACATCATTGACCAAGCGGTAAAAGATGGTGACAATTCCCTTCCCGAATCTCCCAGCACCAAAGGTTACACCTTTATGGGCTGGTCTACTGATCCGGACGCGAACCCAAATAGTTTCACCCCCTTCACCGCCGACACGACGTTGCCAGATGATACCGTTGTGTACGCCATCTGGCGGATTAACGCCTATGACGTCTCTATTGTTAAAAACGGCCGGGGCACCGTCAGCGGTACCGGCAGTTACAACTACGGTGATACCGCCAAAGTAACCTGGCAGCCGGAAGAAGGCTGGTATACCAACCAGGTTATCGTAGACGGCGTGATTCGAGATGACCTATTAAATGTAAACGAATATACTTTTGAAAAAGTAGAAGAAGATCATACGGTATACGTAGAATTCGGTACGGAAAACAAGGTAGTCAACAACGATCACTACCAAATCACCACCACCCGCACCGGCGGCGATTCGACTTGCCTTGTCAGCAATTCTCTTTCAGTGAAGCCTGGCGATAACGCAACTGTTACCTGGTCATGCGGAACAGGCTATACCGTCACCAAAGTTCTTATCGATGGTGTGTTGGTTGATATCGAACAAGATGGCAGCTACACCTTCCAGGGAGTTCAGCGTGATCATAATATAGAGGTTGTTTTTGAGGCGCTCAAAGAGCCTGATATCTCTCACGCAGTCGATGGTTATTCCACTGTTACCACCTCAAAACAAGGCAACGGAACGATCAGCCAGAGCTCCAGCGTGAAAAACAGTGATTCTTATACCGTAGAGTGGCAGCCTGATCCAGGCTACAAGGTAACAAAGATTATTATTGACGGGGTAGAATACACCGATGAAAGCATCCTCACCAAAGGTGAGTTCACCATCTTCCCCGTTGAGCATGACCGTACGATTGAAGTCATCTTTGAACCGGATCCGGATAGCCCCAACAAGCCGGAACCGGTTGATCCCGATGCAACAAGCAATTCTTACACCATTGAGACACTGATCACCGGCGGCCCAGGTACGATTACCCCGGGCGCGGTTATTGAAGTGATCACCCCGCCTAATGCTGATCCTGAGGCAAAAGACTATACCGTTGCATGGGAAGTGACCGATCAGCGCTACAAGGTCAAGGATATCTATATCGACGGCCAGTCGGTCAAAGACGAGGGCGCGATTGATACAGAACTTGAGTTTACAAATATCGACAGCGACCACACCGTGCTGGTTGTACTGGAGCCAAATTTGTTCCAGGTTAAGACCATCGTTGAGGGAGAAGGAACCATCACGTCGGGTGCTACCCTGTTCTGGGGTGAAAATTATCAGGTAAACTATGCGCCTGCTGATGGTTGGGAGCTGAAACAGATTTATATCGACGGTGAGCCCCAAATTGCAGAAGAAACCGAAGAAGAACTTCCCTTTGCACATGGCGTGTTAGCATTGAATGAAGAAGGAGCCGGCACAGAAAGTGCTCCGATCGATTTCAACGCGATTGATCGTGACCATATCGTAAAAGTTATCTATACAAAAATCGGTGAAGCACCTGAACAGACAGTAAAACATTCAGTGTCTACCTCACTGGTCGGCGGTATAGGTACCATTACGCCAGGTGTTGTGCTGGCGGACGGCAGTTCGTACACGATAGACTGGACAATCGAAGAAGGATACGCTCTTGAATCGGTTGTTGTCAAGGTCAATGGCGTTGCTAAGGACGGCATGGTGAACGGCAATCAGGTCATCATTGATGATTTAAGCGATGATATCGAGGTTGTTGTTACACTTCGCCCTGCAAACGCTCTTACCGATCCCACCCCAGGCGGCAATGCCACCTATACGATTTACACCAGTATCCAAAAAGGGGCTGGAACCATCACACCTACAGTAAATGGGGTTGCCGAGGGCAGCAATCAAACCGTTTCTTGGACATTTGGCGATGACTCGGCTATCCGTACCATCTATGTGGACGGCATAGTGCGAGATGATCTGCTAAAGGCAGGCGAATTGACCTTTGAAAATATTACACAAGATCATACCGTTGCGATTTTCATTAAAGAAGATCCGAACGGCACCGGCGGTGTGGTTGATAAAGACAGTTACCGCGTCACGACCTCTCAAAGCGGTCAGGGCGACATCTCTGACAGTACGATGGCTGACAAGGGAGACACGGTAGTCGTCACCTGGACACCTGCTCCGGGCTATCAGGTAAGCAAAGTCATCATTGACGGCGCTGAAAAGAACAATCTTATTAGTGCTGAAAGCATTACCCTCAGCAACATAGGGGCTGACCACACAGTTCATGTAGAGTTCACCAAAATCGACTCGACTGATCCAGGTGAAAATCCGCCTGCGCCCCTGCCCCAGTATAACATTACAACCACTATGCAAGGGGATGGAAGCATTTCTTCCTCTGCTGTGGTCGAAAAGGGCGAAGACAAAACCATCCGCTGGAGTCCGAAAGGTGACAATATTGTAGCAGCGGTGATCGTAGACGGCGTGATCCGTGACGATCTGTTAGACAAAAACGAAATCAGCTTTACCGATATTGATAAGGATCACAGCGTAGAGGTTATCTTTAAATCCAAAACCGGCGATAATCCTCCGGTTGATCCCCCAGTTGATCCTCCTAAACCGGTAGATCCGGACACAGAGGAACGGGTTCAGATTAAAACATCCACCTCTGGGCAAGGCACTATCAGCGACACAAAAATCGTAAAAGTGGGCGACAGTTATGTTGTTTCTTGGGAAGCGGCAGATGGCTGGAAAGTCGGCGGTGTTCTGATCGACGGTCTCAATGCAGACAGCTTAACAGAAGCCGGCGAAGTCACTTTGAATGATCTTACCGCTGATCACACCATTCATGTTATCTTTGTCCCTGAGGACAATAGCGAGCCAACCAAGTCTTATCAGATTGAGACTGAATTAACTGGCGGAAAAGGCAGCATTACCTCTTCTGCTGAAGTACAGGAAGGCGAAGACCATACCGTAACATGGGAAGTGGATGCGGCCTATGAAATCATAAGCATCACGGTTGATGGAGTAGAACGGCCTGATTTGTTCTCGGCCAGCTCCCTGACCTTTGATGATGTTAATGCCGATCACAGCGTACACGTTACCCTGCAAAAAATTCCTCCCATTTACGAAATCAAGACCGAGCTTTCGGGCGGTAAAGGCAGCATCACCGATTCGGGTGAAGTACGCAAAGGTGAAAACTTTACCGTAACATGGGAAGCCGAGGAAGGCTATGAAATCATAAGCGTGGTTATCGATGGCGCAGAACGGACCGATTTACTTTCGGCTGGTTCCTTTACCTTTGAGTCTGCTGACGCAGAGCACAGTGTACAGGTTATTCTGCAAAAAATTCCCGTTTATGGAATCAAGACCGAGCTTTCGGGCGGTAAAGGCAGCATCACTGATTCGGGTGAAGTACGCAAAGGCGAAAACTTTACCGTAACATGGGAAGTCGAGGAAGGCTATGAGATTACCAGTGTGGTTGTGGACGGCGTAGAACGGACCGATTTACTTTCGGCTGGTTCCTTCACCTTTAATGATGTTGACGCAGAACACAGCGTACACGTGACCGTGCGTGAAATTCCTTCTGAGGATAAATCAGAGGAGGATCCGCCAAAAGAAAAAGATCCTTCTGAGAAAAAACCGATTGATGAGGAAGAACCTCCCCAAACGGGATATACAC
The DNA here is from genome assembly GCA_022791195.1 of Clostridiales bacterium. GTDB lineage: Bacteria > Bacillota > Clostridia > Oscillospirales > CAG-272 > CAKSEI01. The sequence goes on from JAAVYP010000051.1 coordinate 40,054, forward strand.
ACACCCTTGCGGGCTGGATATTCCTGATGATATTATCCGCAGGCGCTTTAACGATTGTTTCCGGCAAACGCCGCCATCAATAATCGCAAGCAAATGGATTTCATATCATAACCAATAAGAAGCAGACGATTTTTCGTCTGCTTCTTTGACGTTATATCCTTCACAAGCATGCTGCGCTGACACGTTGTTCCTTTTTATTGATCTTTCAAAAATGTAAGAAGAGAGCATCACATGTAAGCTGTATCAATGGCAGTGCTTTCTTTTATACGCTATAATGGTTACAGATTCTACGAAAGGATATAAGTCAAAAATGAAAAGTAAAATGCTAATTATACTGGGTACTGTTTTGTTCTTAATATGCTGCACTGTGGGCGGTCTATACTATTTTGAGAACCACAAGGGTATTTATTACTCACAAATTGACAACACCAAAATGAAAGAGCTTTCCACCAGCAACAACATGAAATATGAATATACCTTAGCATGCTACAACAAAAACGGGCAAAAGAAAACGCTCAAATTCAAAACATCAAGAGAGCTGCGGGAAGACGCCTATATTCTCTTAGAAGTTCGCATGTTTGGCGTTCACCGCTGGGAAGAGGTTCAATATGACGAGCTGCCGGCAAAAGTGCAGAATAAATATCAAGAATAAGAAATGCTTAATTAAAGCAAGTCAATTCTCTGATCCAATCACAAAACACGCTGAAATTCAGCGTGTTTTTGCATATGTTTTATATTTCATGGACATACCTAAAAAAGCAAGTTATAAACCTACATACATGCTATGATTATTGACAAAATGCGAAAAAAAGGGTATTCTTTAAGGAGAGAAATAAAGTTAGGCAGGAAAAAACATGTCATCTACCCAAAACAACAGTTATGGCAATACCAGTATTACCTCGTTAAAAGGCGCTGATCGCGTACGCAAACGCCCCGCCGTCATTTTTGGCTCTGACGGTCTTGAGGGATGCCAGCACTCGGCTTTTGAAATTCTATCCAATGCGGTTGACGAGGCCAGAGAGGGTTATGGTCACAAGGTGATCATGACCGTTTTTGCGGATCATTCCATGCAAGTCGAGGATTTCGGACGCGGTATTCCGCTTGACTACAACGAAAAAGAAGAACGCTACAACTGGGAACTTGTCTTTTGTGAATTATATGCGGGCGGCAAATACAACAATGATTCAGACCGTGCTTCTTACCAGTATTCGTTAGGACTGAACGGACTTGGCGCCTGCGCGACCCAATACTCTTCTGCATACATGCATGTCATTTCAAGAGACGGCCGCTTCGTCTATGAAATGAATTTTGAAAAAGGCGAACCGATCGGCGAACTTGTCAAAAAAGAAGCGACCGGCGCGGAGCAGAAAAGCGGTACTATTATCAAATGGAAACCCGATCTTGAGGTATTTACCGACATTGCCATTCCCAAAGAATACTTTTTAGATATGCTGAAGCGGCAGTCGGTCGTGAATGCAGGCATCACCTTTGTGCTGCGCTTTGAGGGCGCCAAGGGATTTGAAAATTATGAATTTCTATACGAAAACGGCATTGGCGATTATGTCGAAGAGGCCGCCGGCGAGACGGCACTCACCCTCCCTGTTTTGTGGAATTTAGAGACCGCAGGCAAGGACCGTGCCGACAAAAAAGAATATAAATTGAAAGCAGAGGTTGCGTTTTGTTTTTCCAACACCGTCAAAATGCTGGAATATTATCACAACTCCAGCTTTTTGGAACATGGCGGAGCGCCCGAAAAAGCGGTCAAAAACGCATTTGTATTCGCCATTGACAAATATCTTAAAGCACAAAGCCGTTACAACAAAAACGAAAGCAAAATCACCTTTGCCGACGTTGAGGATTGTCTGATCTTAGTGACAAACAGCTTTTCCACCCAAACCTCTTACGAAAACCAAACAAAAAAAGCGATTACCAACACCTTTATTGCCGAGGCGCTGACCTCCTTTTTAAAAGAAAAATTAGAAATTTATTTTATCGAAAATCCGCTGGAGGCCGAAAAAATCGGCAATCAGGTGTTGATCAACAAACGTTCGCGCGAATCGGCCGAAAGTGCCCGAATCAAGGTCAAGGTCAATCTGACCGGCAAAATGGATATCGCGAACAAAGTTGAAAAATTTGTCAACTGCCGTTCAAAGGACCCTGAAAAAAGAGAGCTTTATATCGTGGAGGGCGACTCGGCCCTTACCTCTTGTAAATTGGGTCGTTCTGCCGAATTTCAGGCGATAATTCCCGTTCGGGGTAAAACCCTGAATTGCTTAAAAAGCTCCTACGACAGAATTTTCAAAAGTGATATTATTGTCGATTTGCTCCGCGTGATTGGCTGCGGCGTAGAATTAGATAAAAAAATCAAAGCGGATATTGCCAAATTTGATTATGATATGCTCAAATGGAACAAAATCATCATTTGCACCGATGCTGATGAAGACGGCTTTCATATACGAACGCTGGCGCTTACCATGTTTTACCGCCTTTTGCCCACGCTCATCAAACGGGGCCGTGTTTACATTGCCGAATCGCCGCTTTATGAAATTACCTGCGGCAACGATATCTACTTTGCTTACACCGAACAGGAAAAAACAGAGATTACCGAAAAATTAGGCAACAAAAAATACACATTGCAGCGCTCCAAGGGTTTGGGTGAAAACGAACCGGATATGATGTGGGAAACCACCATGAACCCTGCCACCAGACGCTTAATTCAAATCTCTGAGGCGGACGCAGAAAAAACCGCCAAGCTATTTGACACGCTGTTAGGTGATGATCTGCCGGGACGAAAGGAATTTATCACCCAGCATGGTCACGAATATTTATCCAACGCCGATATTTAACCAGCCGCTTGTCTAAGCGGCTTTCCAAATGTTTCTGCCAAGCAGCGATGACTGCTTGGCAGCCTATTATTTTTCTAAAACAAGAAAAACAATCGATTGAGCACCGGTATCGATCGGCACAAAAAAGAAAGGTATCCTTATTCATATGATTCAATTTATTTATGGATCAAGCGGTTCGGGCAAAAGCACACTCATTGATCAAAAAATAAAAGCCTGTGCAGAAGAAGGAAAACAGGTGCTTCTTCTTGTGCCCGAGCAGGCGGTACTATCTTTCGAGAGAAGACTGTCCGAGCTCTGCGGCGACAGGCTTTCTTTTCATGTACAGGTTCTTAGCTTCCGCCGCTTAGCCAACACGATCTTTCGTGCGGTCGGCGGATTAAAATACGATTATGTCACCAAAGGGGAAAAAGCGGTAATCCTGTGGCGGGCCCTCACGACAATCGAGCCGTTTTTACAGAAATATCGCGGCGTCACATTAAAGGAACGCTCTTTTTTTGCCGAAATGGTTGCCTGTATGGATGAATGCAAGGCATACTTAGTGACGCCGGCCAAATTAGAAGCGGCTGCCAATGCATTGACCGAAGTCCACGCACCGCTGGCCGACAAGCTGCATGATCTTTCTCTGCTTTACGCGGCTTATCAAAGCGCTATGCAAAACGAGTTTGACGACCCGGCGGACGACTTAGCACTGCTTTTAGAAAAACTGCCCGAGGCTGATTTTCTATCCTCTTATACGGTCATGATCGACTCTTTTTACGGCTTTACCGGCGTAGAGCTTTCTATTATTGCCGCGCTCTTTTCGCAATGCACGGATTGCTTTATCACGCTGCCTTATGACCGCACCGAAAACATCATGTACGATTCGCTGCGCCAAACCGATCGGGCGCTGCGTCGGGCCGCCGAAGCCTCCGGACAGGAATTGAAACCGGATATTCTTTTAGACCAACATCCCCGCTTCAAACAGGAAGACCTCGCTTTTTTAGAGCAGCATCTATGGCATTTTGCCGCCACACCGTTTGAAAAAACACCCTCTCACATCCAGCTTGTCCGCACCAATGATCTCTACGAAGAAGCCGAGTGGATCGCCGTTGATATCAAACGAAAGGTGCGGCAAGGCAGACGTTATCGTGATTTTGCTGTGATTACCCGCGATTTAGAGCATTATACCGGTGTGATTGACGCTGTGTTTGAAAAACACGCTTTGCCGGCCTTTCTTTCTAAGCGCATTGATATCACACTCATGCCGTCGGTCAAGCTGATTTTATGCGCTCTTTCCATTCGTATATACAACTGGCGGCTTGATGATGTCATCACCTATATCAAAACAGGTGTGTGCGGTCTAACACCCGATGAATGCGATCTTTTAGAAAACTATGCGGTCACCTGGGGCATTACCGGCCGGCGCTGGACGGACGAATTTGAATGGAACATGAACCCGGACGGTTACTCTGAAATTCTGACCGAAGCGGGCGCAGCCCAGCTGCAAAAAGTCAATGAACTGCGCTTACGGGTGCGGGAACCTTTGCTTGCCTTTTTTGAATGCTTTGACACGGATGCCACCGTGCAAAGCATTACAGAGCAGCTTTACACGTATATCAACCAAATTGATTTTGCCGCCGGCCTGCGGGACAAAGCAAAAGCCACAACCGAAGGCACACAGGTTTGGAACGCCCTGATGCATTGTCTCGACCGGCTTGTCTATTGTGCGAAAGACACCAAGGCCACTCCGGACATTTATCGCGATCTTTTAACCATTATCCTGACAGAAGCGACAATCGGCAAAATTCCCTCTTTTGTTGACGAAGTTACCATTGGCGATGCTTCTCTGCTGCGGCTGCACGATGTAAAAGAAGTGTATGTCATCGGTGCTACCGAGGGCAGCTTTCCCAAAGCGGCATCGGAAAGCTCTCTATTTTCCGACAGTGAGCGAAGAACCCTCAAAGCATTAGGTGTGACACTCAGCGAGGCCAGCGATGTAAAAAACGCAGAAGAACTCTTCTTCTTTTACAAAAGTATCAGCGCCGCCGCTGAAAATGTAACGATCAGTTATCCCAAAGCAACTCTTGCCGGCAAGGGATTGTCCCCTTCTCTTGGCGTAACCCGCATACAAGCGCTTTTTCCTAATCTGACGGTTATTGATTCGGACAAACAGCCGGCGCTTGCTATGATCGAAGATTACGACTCGGCCTTTGAATGGGCGGCTTTCTACAGCGGCACGCCGCTTGGTGACGCGCTCCTCCATGTTTATCAAGCCGATCCTGCCTATTCGGCACGCATCGAGGCATTAGGCACACCAATTTCCAATACCGACAGCCATCTTTCCGAGTTGTTCGCCAAAGAACTTTACGGCGGCGATCTGTATGTATCGCAATCCCGCTTGGACACCTTTGCGAAGTGTGAATTTTCTTACCACTGCAAATATACGTTAGGACTGCAAAGCACCAAATCACCTGAATTTAAAAGCGTAGACATCGGCAACTTCATGCATATGCTCTTAGAGCGCTTTATGAATCAAATCTCGCAGAACGGTCATATGGATCTTGCCATAAGCAGGACAAGCTGCGAGCAAATCGTGGATGACATTATCAAAGACTATCTGCGGCATATTTTACGGGACAAGCAGCAAATCAGCGCCCGCATGCAAACCTTAATCAAGCGGCTGCGCCGCACCGCACTGCTTTTAATTGAAAATATTTTAGATGAGTTTCGCCACAGCGATTTTAGACCGGCCTTTTTTGAACTGGCTATCTCCGATCCTAAAGCGCAGGAAGGCCTCTGCGTGGCGCCTTACGCGGTCACTCTGCCCGACGGAAAACAAATCTATCTCTATGGCAAGATTGACCGGGTAGACTGTTACCGGCAAGATGATCATATCTACATACGCATTGTGGATTATAAGACAGGCACGAAAAATCTTTCGCTTGACTTGATCGAAAAGGGACAGGAGATGCAAATGCTCCTCTATCTCTTCGCCATCTGGAAAACGAAGGATAAAGCCTTTCTTGAGAAGCTGGGCGCGAAAGAAGGACAGCTTCTGCCGGCCGGTGTACAATACTATATTGCCAAAGCCTCTTCGCTAAAATTAGACAACCCGCAAGACGCACAGGACATCTACGAAGAAGCCAAGAAAAAAATTGTCAGAAACGGTATTTTATTAAAAAATGATGACATTCTATTCGCGATGGACAAAACAGGCACCGGCCAGTATTTGACCAAAGAAGTACGAACCTTAGAGCAATTCGGCGAAATGGTCACGGCTATCGAAACAAACATATGTGAATTAGGGTGCCAGATAAAATCAGGTGCCGCCAAAGCAAACTGGAAAGGTGAGCCGGCGCGGCCCTGCGCTTATTGTGACATGAAACCCATATGCCGAAAGGAGGGGTAAAGATGGCAGACGTTACATGGACCGAAAAACAGCGGCAGGCGATCACCGCCGACAGTCATGGCAAGTCCGGCAAGATTTTGGTCTCTGCCGCGGCCGGCAGTGGAAAAACCGCTGTTTTAACCGAACGAATCATCGAAAAAATTCAAAATAATGCCGATCTTTCGCGTATGCTGATTGTCACCTTTACCAACGCGGCAGCCGGCGAATTAAAAGCACGCATGAGCGCCAAATTGACAGAAGCGCTGGAAAAAGACCCCACCAACAAACATTTGTCCAAACAAATCACATCCCTTTCCAGCGCGCATATCGCTACGATTGACAGCTTTTGCTATGAAATTGTCAAAAGAAATTATGAAAAGCTGGGGCTACCCTGCCGCATGCGCATTGCCGAAGAAGCAGAAATATCCTTATTAAAAACCAAGTTGATGAACTCCCTTCTGGATGATATTTACGGCGGATTCATTGCATTTGACGATTTTGCTTCTTTTACCGAACCCTTTATCAACGACCGGGACGATTCTCTGCCCGATCTATTCCTTTCGCTATACGACCAGCTTTCCTCTTACGAAAGCGGCATTGAATCAATCAAAACAACGGCTGAAGAGTTATCAGATCAAGCTGAAAAGCCATTTTTTGCGTCCACCTACGGTCAATTTGTACATACCTATCTTACTTCCTTTGTTGCGTGCTATCAAAAGCCGGTGCACCGCGCCGTCGCTTTTTTTGAAGAGTCAGACAGCAAAAGCGCCATACGCTACAGACAGGAATTTGAAAATATAGCACTGTGTCTGGAAGCAATGCAAGACGCATTGGCGCGTGAGCATTTTGAGGACAGCCAAGCAGCGGCGCTTTCCTACTCCTCACTGTCGCTGGCGGGCGCCCGTATCGGCAATGGATCAGAAGAACAAACCATCAAGGCCGTGCGCAATGCTTTCAAAAAAGATTTATCGCTGATTAACGAGCGTTTTTTCTGCCATACCCAAGAGCAAATTACCACTTGTTTCAGAGAAAGTGCTGCTATGCTGTTTAAGCTGTACCAGATGCTGTCTATTTTTGATAAAGCTTTCACAGAAGAAAAAATCAATCGCGGCGTTCTTGATTATCCGGACATTGAACGCTATGCATTAAAGCTGCTGCAAAATGACGGCAAGCCCAGTGAATTTGCACTTGCCTACGGAGCAAATTTTGATGAAATCTATATCGATGAATACCAAGACATAAACGAAGTGCAGGACACGATTTTCAGAATGCTCTCCACCAACTCTCACACCTTTATGGTAGGTGACATGAAACAAAGCATTTACGGTTTTCGCGGGGCAGCACCGGATATTTTTGCTTCCTACCGAGATCGTTTTCCGCTCTATGATGATGCCCGGCAACAGGACTGCTTTACCATCTTTTTAGCCAACAACTTTCGCTGTGCCGAACCAATAGTACGCTTCGCTAACAAGTTGTTTTCTTCCATGATGAACAACACCTACGGCAAAGCGGCCTATCTGCCGGAGGATAATTTAGTCTATTCAAAAAAAGAAGAGAAAAAAATCACAGCGCCGGTTGAAATCACGCTGTTTGATCAATCACCCAAAGAACGTGCCGACATCACAGAAGAAGAATGGGTCGCGCAAAAGATAAAAGCGCTCATCGCCGAAGGATACGCGCCGGATGACATCGCGCTTCTTTTCCGCTCGCCAAAAAAGAGCGCGAAACGCTTTGAAGAAGCGCTGAAAAACCTTTCCATTCCCTGTTTTTCGAGTGATGCCAGCTCCTTTTTTGAAAATGCAGAAATTCTATTAGCCATGTGCCTTTTAAACGTCATTGACAATCCAAGACGTGATATTTATCTGGCCGGTGCGTTGCAAAGTCCTATCTTCGGCTTGACTTTGGATGAGTTAGCGCGCATCCGGCAATGCACGAAGCCGCAAAAACCCGCCTCTCTTTACGATGCGGTTTTGCTCTTCCACGAATCGGAGCCGAATCCGAAACTGTCTCATTTTTTCGGCTGGTTAGCAGACATGCGCGCATATGCGCAAACCAAGCCCATTGACAAGCTGCTGTGGCACATTTATACCACCACCTCCCTGCTTTCCTGCGCATATCATCACAACACGGACGAGGCAAAAGCAAGACGCGCCAATTTAATGCTGCTATACGAACATGCGCGCCATTTTGAAGCAGGCTCTTTTAAAGGTCTTTACAATTTCATACTCTATATGAATCAAATGATGCAGAGTGAAGCAAGAGTGGAAGAAGCCAAAGCGCAAAACGACGCCATGCCGGCAGTAAAAATTATGTCGGTTCATGCCTCTAAGGGCCTTGAATTTAAGGTGTGTTTTTTATGCGCGTGTGAATATACATCCAAAAGCGAAGAAAGCCGCGATGGCATCTTAATGGCCAAGGACTTTGGCTTAGGCCTTTATACGCCCGACACCACCGGATTTGCCAAGATCAACGGCATTGTTCGCAAAACCGTCGGATTAAAATTAGAGGCCGACCGAACCGAAGAAGAAATGCGCGTACTGTACGTAGCCTTAACCCGTGCCAAAGAGCGATTATTTGTCACGGCCTCTCCATCAAGCGTAAAAACTCTGATGGAAAGATGTCAGCAAAGCGCTGCGCTTTATTCAAAATTCGCCCTTCTCTCCTGCCGTAATTTCATTTCCTTAACCCTCTCCACTCTGCTGCAAAGCAACGAAGAGGATTACACGCTCCAAATCATCAAACAAGGTGATACACCATCGTTTATCTCAAACGAAAGCGTCAGCCCCGAACAAGAGACGGCTCCATCACAATCAATGCCTGATTATGAGACTTGCTGCCAGATCATCAAGGAACGGTTTGATTTTTCCTATCCATACACATATCTTTCCCATTTGCCATCCAAGCTGTCTGTCTCGAATCTGTTTCCTGGCATTCTGGATGAAGAGGAGGAGCCACTGCCCTCTTATTTTGCCAACGGGCCCAAGTTTCTGGAAGAGAAAACCTTGTACACATCGGCGGACCGCGGAACAGCCACCCATGTATTTATGCAGTTTTGCGATTTTGACGCTGTCAGGCAAACAGGAATTGATGCCGAAATCGAACGCCTGATCGCGCAAAAATTTATCACCGCCCGATACGGCGAATTAATCAATCGAGAGCATTTGCGTGCTTTTTTCAAGTCAGATCTATTTGACGAAATGCAAAACGCAGAAAAAATGTACCGAGAAATACGGTTCAACATTAACTTGCCCGCGGCAGATTTCACCGAACAAGCTGACCAACAAGCAGCTTTTGCGCAAGAGCAAATTCTGGTACAGGGGGTCATCGACTGTTTTTTCATCACACCTGAGGATACCATTAAAATTATAGACTACAAAACCGACTCGTTTTCCCCTGCCCAAAAAGAGAATCCCGAAAACTGTGCAGCTATTCTGCGCCGCCGCCATCAAAACCAACTCTCCTATTACCGCACCGCCTGTGAAAAAATGGTGGGCAAAAAGGTAGAAGAAATTATGATTTATTCGTTTGATTTAGGGCAAGCAATTAAACTTTAATGTAAAAAAAGGACTTGGATCATACCGAAGTCCTTTTTTTATGGTTATTTTCATTTAATCTCTTTTGTTGATTACCGCCTGATTTACTTTATACACATAGGCCTTGCCCCGCTTGCCGACAAAATCGATGAGTCCCATATAACGCAGCATACGCACCGTAGTCGAGGCTAATCTTGGACGAATATGACAGCACTTGCCAAATTCGCTGACGGTAAATTCCACTTGATACAGCTCTTCGGGGACAAAAAACAAATAGTCCTCGGGCGCATGAAATACAATTTCGCTGTCAAACGCCACCGGGATACGGTCACAGCGATGAGAACCCTTTTTTCGGTCAGTGCTCCAGCCGTCTAAATAGCGATATTCTTCCATATCCAGCATGGCTATTTTAATATGCAAGTGTTCATGAAGGATAACGTCCTTAATGCGGCACAGCTCCATAAAAAGACTGTATGGCGAGCCTTCTTTGGGGCTTTTTCGCTTTTTGGTCACTTCGCCCGTCACAGGATCCACCCATAAAATCCATTTGATATGGGCAATGGGATAGACAATCGTCACCGGATAATCAGGCAGAAAAAAAGAAAGCTTGCGTTTAAGCGGGGTAAAGGAGCCGGTCTGCACCTCTATAATTTCATGATTTTTCATGATATCGGCTATGTATCGGCCCAATTTGACCTCATGATAATCGATTTCCGGCTCATAATAATATTTTAATACACTGTGCAGCGTCTTTTCCTGATAAGTGCCGATATTATAACTCGAAATCCGGCTGCATGCTGCCTTTTCTTTTGCCGCCTCAAAGCGCTGATTATGATTCATCTTTATATATGCAAATAGGGTGAACGCATCACCCTATTTTAATATCCTTATTGATTCAAACGGTCTTATTACTCAGATAAAATTCAATCTTATTCTGCGAACAAAACCGCCGTTTACTTAAACTCTCTTTTTACTGATAATAGCGTTTGATTGTGGCGCACATATAGTCATAATTATTCATCATATCCTTTGCGAGCTGAATCTGACAGCGCGCACGATCTAAATTATGAAATCTTCTGGTAATTTTAAAATAATTATCACCGTCGATATAATCCGCCAAAAAACGAGAGGCTAACTCATATGTAATCGTCAACGCGCCAAGCGCTAAAGACTCTACCTCATCTTCTGTTAAAAACTGTTTAGCCTCCGTCACAAATCCTTTGGTAAATGCTTCAAAATAGGTTTTATCCAAGCCGACTTTGGATAAATCAACCTCATCCTCTACCGATTTATTGGCGGCACAGCGTATCGCGTCGCCAAAATCATGCGCGGCAAGGCCCGGCATAACCGTATCTAAGTCAATCACGCAAATGGGTTCTTTGGTCAGCGCATTCACCAGCATGTTATTATATTTGGTATCATTATGCGTAACGCGAAGCGGCAAACGCCCCTGCTGCTGCAATCGGACCAATCGATCGGCTATTTCCTTATAATCATAAAAAAATTGAATATCTTTTTCTATGCCGGCCGCCCGGTCTGCCGGATTTTCCTTGACTTTCCTATCAAATGCTTCAAACCGTTTGGCTGTATTATGAAAATCCGGTATAGTATACTGAAGCTCCTCTGCATTTAAATCAGAAAGCATATTCTGAAAATGGCCGAACATATAGCCCGTATCATGCAAAACCGAGGGATCATCAATCTGATCATAAGAAACACCAACGACAAATTCATTGACCCGCCAAAAGCTGCCGTCATCTAAAATCGTATAATTTTCGCCCGCGTCATTGATTAAATAGGACATAATTTCAGTCGTTTCTTTACTGCCGGCCCCATATTTTTCAACCAAATGGTTGGATATTTTCGATATGTTAAACATAATTTTGAGCGGTTCGGTAAACACAGCCGTATTCACTCTTTGGAACATAAATTCCCGTTTTGTGCCCTCTGGTGTATAGACCACCACATAATGAGTGTCGTTAATATGGCCTGTATCGTTTCGCTGGCACAAAATAATCTCTCCTTTTATGCCATAGCGCTTCATCAGCGCCTCAACGCTTCGAGTAACTGCGCGATTTTCGATCATAGCAACTCCATTCTGAGTGTTTGATATCCGTTTACCGATTTCAAACAGCACGATAAAGAGTTTGCTCATTCACAGACTGCTATGAATGAGCAATCGGTTTATATGCCCTGTTTTCACAGCACATCTTTTGACACCATACTCTTTATTTAATCAAAATATATTGTATATTGTAACATTACTTTTATTTTATGTCAACGCACGCTGTCTTGTACCTTCAAAAGCACCGTGGCTACCTCGGCTCTAGTGGCATAATCCTGCGGGACAAATCGATTCTCTCCTCTGCCTGTCATAAGGCCGGCCTGCTGTGCCTTATAGATAGCATCGACTGCCCAGGAACTCATATCCTCTTCATCGGCAAAATCAGTCTTTTCTTTTTCTTTCGGCAATTTTTTGCCTGTCAATTCATAATACCGAACAATAACCGAACACAGCTGTTCCCGGGTCAGCGGCTCTTCCGGCTCAAACATGTCTGATCCCACACCGCTCATAAAGCCCATTTTATCAGCCCACACCACGGGACCTGCATAATATTGATTCATATCAAGATCCAAAAAGCGGCTGGTTGTATATTCGGAAACATCCGCCCCGGCCATTCGGCCGATCACGGTGGCCAACATTCCTCTTGTCATCAAAGAATCAGGCTCAAATGTCGAGTCTGACGTGCCATAAAACAAATGATTGGCTAAAGCCCCCTTCACCGCATTAACATGCCAGTCGGAAAGTTTTACGTCGGTATAGGTCTTTCCCCCATAGGTTAAATACGGACTTTCCACTGTCACTTTGCACTTTGCCTCGTGACCGGACGCCGATCTCGCCCCCACGTAGGTGGTGCCATATCCATTGGCCCGCACGGTGCCATCAGCGCCAATAGAAGCGACCGACTCATTCTCTGAAAAGAATATCACTTGTTTATTTGAGGCATTATCCGGCAGCACGGAGGCCTTCAGCACAAACGATTCCCCCAGCTGCAAAGCAATCGAAGAATGATCCAGTTTGATTCCTGTATCCTGCACAATCTGCCCTGAGAAAACATAATAACTGCCCGAAAGCTTGGTATATTTGCTTCGTATCAAACTGCCGTATCGAGCGCTATGCGTTGCCAACCCTTTTAAAAAACGAAACTTTGGTATGTAATCGGGATTATCCTTAAATTTGTCAAACACCTTGATCGTCGTATCGCTGGAGGATGCCCCGACAGGAAAGGCCTGCAAATGGAGATGAACCCCGGTGCTGTTGCCGGATGTACCCATTTTGCCAAGCACCGTACCGGCAGATACCTTCTGTCCCTTTTTCACGCTCACCGACTGCAGATGTGCATACACAATATATATGCTATTATACCGAATCATAACATAATTGCCCCAAGAGCCGTCATTGACATTATAGTCACCATAAGTAGTAACGGTGCGCTCAACAACACCAGAGGTACAGGAAACAATGTCAAGACGCTGGCTTCCGTTATAGCCATTGTGACCAATATCAATACACTGGCCTTCATTATGCGGCGAGCCATCCTGGTAAACATCCAACGAATTGATAACATAACTGCCCGGCACAGGCCAGACCCATACATCCTCTGCCTGTACAGCCGGCATGCCCATCATCGGCAGTGCCAGCAGAATAGCTAAAACAAACCCTGTTATTCTTGTTACATTCTGATCCTTACTTTTCATTGTCCTATCTTGATCTGTCCATCCTTATATAGAATAGATAAAAAATTCTGTTTGATAAAATACACCGTACAGCCGGCATCCCTGCCAGCCTGCTCTGCCTCACGGTTCGCTTTTTCTGTCTGCCATGGTGAAATAAACACCATACGAGGCTTAGCCAGTGCAAGCAGCTTTTCAAATGCAAGCACATCATCACATCCAGACACAAAAGCAAAATCACAAGACAAGTCACAGTGTCCGTCTGCTATGACAGAAGCTGCGTCCACGGCCGGCCAATACAATAATGTCTGTCCCGGAAAACCCGCCCTTACGACAATCGTCTGATTGACCATTTCTCTGTCGATTTCTTTGCCTGAAACCAGCAAATCGAGCCTGCCTTGTCCGACAGGCAGTGCCATATCTTCAGCAACCACAATCGGCATTATATCCTTGGTGCTTAAAGCAAAATAATATTCTTTGACATATTCGTTACCCAAGCTGTAGGCCGGTTCATAGACCATGCCAATCTCCATATTTTTGATCAGCTTTTCAGCGCCGCCCATACAATCTTTTGTGAAAGAAGAAATAATCAGCATATCTATCCTATTTATTTCTTGTTCCCGCAAATATTGCAATATTTTTTTCGCCTCTTCGGGACCGCCCGTATTGAGCAAAATAGTTTTGCCTTGGATTGTGAACAGTGTTGCAGTTGACTCGTCAAATGTAAATATGGCCGCTTCAAAAGCACAATCATCACTGCGGCTGCAAGCAAAAAGCGACAATGAAACAGCCAACGCAAACAAAAGGCAAACACTTCTTTTCATTCTATATCCCTCAATCTTGTCTTACTTTACTTTTATTGTAAGACCAAAATCGATAAAATAAACCGCTTCCAGCGGTTTATTTTGCTTTGGCATATATTTTTTTGAATTTGCTGTTTCCATTGCTGAAATAGTAGACGCCGTCTTGTTCATAATAAGCAGAACCGGCCGCCGCAGAAAAAGTTCCTACATTTTCGCACAAACATTTTGGCTTGGACACGCCGCGTATGACATATAAATCATTCGTCTCGTTCTCCGGCACTGTATAAAACACATAGTCCCGCCCGCTTTGACGTACAGAACTCACTGTGTCTGCTATCTTTTTAGCCCTCAGCTTACCTCGCTTACCCCACAAAGCGGCATTGCGATCAGTATAATACAGATAGCGTCCATCACCCGTCATCGTAAAAGCGATTACCTCTTCCGCTAATACGCTTGTCTTTCCCTTAGCCGAAGACGAAATCAAATGAGAATCTTTCATATAATACACACGATTGCCTTTGTCGTTGACCAAAGGTGCGCTAACCAATGTATCAATTAAAGAGGATTGATATTTTCCGCCTACATAATGCAAACTCTGGTTATTATCTTCATAAAACTTATTGGCAAATGAACGAATGCCATAAGAAACAATCTTTGTATCCATGGAAAACAAAAGAGGACTGCTGTAACTGGCAAGTTCAGTGCTGCAAACCAAATTGACCATCGCTTCGGATACAAGCACTGCTTCTTTGCCCCCTCTAAACAGATAGCTCCCCGAATCGGCATAAAATAAAACATCAGAAAAATCATTGTCAAATGCAAAGGTATTGGCTACATTACGAAAAACTTCCGTCTGTTTACCGCCCGATGCATAATATAAATTCATAGACCCGTCTACCATATAGAGATGTTTTAAACCATCCGACACGGCAATGGGGATTCGATCCTGTGCATAGCGTTCGGCCTTTTTTCCGGTGAAGCAATACATCACTTCGCTGTCCGCCTCTTTCTTCAGATAGGCAATGGTATCGCCGCCCGAAGAAACACTGATATGATTTTCAAGTACATCGGTATCAATCTGTTTGGTTTTTTTATTTTTGCAGGTAAAGCGAAAAAGCTCTCCCTCTGAATTGACATAAGCGACACCGCCGCCATACGAAGCCATGCGGTATGCGGCCACATTATTGGAAATGAGGTACAAACCTTTTTTGTTTACCATGTATAACTCATCCTGCTCGGTTAAAAACACAAGCAAATCACCATACATGGAAGTAGACTCATGCAGCATATTGCCGGAGAAGGTTCCCTCAAGCAGCTTATCATTGTAAAAAAATACAGTATTTCTTCCATCCTGAACATAAGTAATGGTCACTGTTTTGGAAGAATAAGGGCCTGGACGAAAGCTATAAAGCAAAAGCCAGCCCGCCACGATCAAAGCCAAAAACAAAATAATCACGCAGAGCCAATTGCGAAGAGGCATTTGCTTTAATGGTTCCAACACCCTGCCAATCAAATTGTGTTTTATCGGCTCTTTACAGTTCGCGCAAAAAGCATCCTCGCGGTTGACTTCTTGTCCGCATTTTTTACAAATCATTTTCTTCTCCGCCAATTTTGATTACACAGCTTATTTTATACAGGAAATCAAATTCGTTTTATAGTGAATATCATAGTATTTCCCAAAAAGCGATGTTTTTATAGACATTTCGTCCGATTTTTGTTGCACATGTATCATGAGAAAGCCTGTCTTGTTGCCCAACAAAAGCAACCTGCTAACCGCGCAGCAAACGCTGTCTGTGTACTTAGACTTCTATGGTATCACAACAGCAATCATTTCGCAAGGAACGACAGCTATATTTGACAAACTCTTCATGAATCCCTGAAAATTTAGCAATATTTATTTAAGTATACCATAAATCCGTATTTTTTACAATATCTGACTGCAACCGGCCCGCTTTTCTCCTCTCTTGACCATATGCAACATACGTAAAGGTGGTTGACGCATGTTTTTGTATATTGACAATTTTCATTTAATCTGCTATACTGACTAATAGTGTATAATAAAATCGGGGTGTAGCGCAGTTGGTAGCGCGCGACATTTGGGATGTTGAGGCCGCAGGTTCGAATCCTGTCACTCCGACCACCTTTCCGGCTGATTTAGCATTGAATATTAAATCAGCCGGACTTTTTAGGTTTGATTGAGAGAGAGGTGACAAAAATGCAGATGTGTCCTTTTTGTGACAAAGTATATGATGAATCCGAATACAGCCATTGCCCTTATTGTTCTGGGGAATTAGATGAAGATGACGAAGAAACAAGACCATGTCCTGAATGCGGTGGTTGTTTACACTGGGATGGCGATGAGTGGGTATGTTCCAACTGTGATTACGCAGAAGAAGACTAAGTTCAAGTATAATATCTCAGAAGATTGTTCTTTATAAAAAAACTCTGCAAATTTCGATTTTTCTTTGTCTACTGCGGCGCAGATTTTGACAGAGTGACCGAAACCGGTCACTCTGTCATTTTTTCTTTTTCCGCTTTGATTTGCGCCTTTACCTGAACGATCATCCCCGCAAGCTTTTCTTCGCATTCCTCTCGCGTCTTAGCGTAAATATTATGGCTTTCGCGCTTGCCGTAGGCGTTGGTCGGCGTATACCGTCCTTCGTATATATGGTCGTTGATCATCGTTACACAACCTGTCCCAAGCTTGCGTATTTTGGGCGTATACGGCTTGAATTCGATCGGGGCGGTATCTTTCCTTGTCTGTTGATCAACCGTCGGCATTTGGGCGTCTGTGCCACCGATTTTGCGGTCAATCCGCACTGCCGCCTGCCTCTGCATCGTGTCGGTGATATGGCTGTAAATATCAAGCGTGGTTGCGGACGATACATGACCTATCGTAGCCGACAGCGTTTTCACATCCATACCGTGTTCC
The DNA here is from genome assembly GCA_022791195.1 of Clostridiales bacterium. Lineage (GTDB taxonomy): Bacteria > Bacillota > Clostridia > Oscillospirales > CAG-272 > CAKSEI01. Next base: position 57,270 of record JAAVYP010000051.1, read on the forward strand.
AACGCCATAGTCGCGAATGTGTGCCTGAGATCGTGGAAACGCACTTTTTTGCATCCTGCCCGTTCCAATATCAGTTGTAACCGCTTTCGGACAGACGACGGATTTCTCGGTCTGCTGTTATTCAGCGGTGACGGGAACATCCACTCCGAATCCACCGATTTTCTGTACTCCGCAAGTATCTTTACAAGTGACTGAGACAGTATCACCGTACGGACAGACGCCTTTGTTTTCGGCGCTGATATGATTACTTCTGCCTTGATAATATATACCTGCCGTTCGATGCGAAGCTCACCTGTTGAGAAGTTAAGATCGCTCCATTTGAGTGCCAGTATTTCACCTCGGCGCATTCCAGTACCAAGCTCCAACAAGAACAGTTCGTAATATCCCTCATCCTTTGCCTGATGAAGAAACCGCAGTATCGCATTTTGTGTCAGCACTTGCATCTCTCTCGCTTTTTTCGGCGGCAGTTTACAGCCGACAGCGGGATTTGTTCGGATCAGTCCGTCCTGCACTGCTCGCTGTAATGCTGTACGACAATTGGCGTGTATCGCCCTTATCGTTCTGTCTGAAAGTCCCTTACCGAGTGTTTCGGTGTGCAGTTTTCTTCCGCCTGTCTTTTCCTTTGCATAGAATTGCTGCAGATCGGATTGCGACAGCTTGTTCAGCGGAATTTTTCCGATTTCGGGAATAATGTGATTGTAGATGCGGTTTTCATAGTCGCTTTTTGTGGTGATCCGAAGTGTGTGCCCGCAATAGGTCTGATACCAAAAGTCGATCCACTCACCGAATGGCATATCCGGCTTTATCTTTTCCGTGGCGCTGCCGTACTGTTCTTTCAGCGTTTCAAGCTTAGCGGCACATTCCGTTTTTGTTTTCGCCGTTACGCATTTCGTAATAGGCAGGCTTTTCTCATTGTACCCGACAACGATTCTCCCTTCCCAACGTCCGTCTTTGCGCAGGCGTAATGTGCCTTCACCGTTTTTTCGTTTTTTAGCTATTAGTATCATCTCCTTCAATCATAATTTCGTCCATAAAGTTACCCACAATGTTGGAAGCATTTTTTTGCATATCGGTGGTTACATGTGTATAGGTATCCAGTGTAAAGCTTGCATTTGTGTGACCTAAGATTCCCGAGAGCGTTTTCGCATCTACACCGCTTATTAATGCATGCGTTGCAAAGGTATGTCTGAGATCGTGAAAGCGTATCAGCGGAAGTTCGGCTTGCTTTAACAGCGTTTTTAATCGGTGATAAGCGTAGTCGGGATGCATCGGTTCTTCCGGCTTGTAGATATTCGGGAATATCCATTCACTAACTGATTTTTCTTTTCTCTTGCGCAAAAGCTCTGCCGTGCTCGGCGGAAGAAGAACTGTGCGTGTGCCTGTTGCGGTTTTTGTTTCGCCGACAGTAAGTCCTCCGCCTTTCTTTTTATGGATCGCTCGCCTGATTTTTAATTTTCCCGTGTCAGCGTTAAAGTCTTCCCATCTGAGTCCGCAGATTTCACCTCGGCGCAGACCTGTTGTCAGCTCCGTATAGAAGAAACCGTACCACAGCTCATCCTGTCGGATTCGCTCCATAAATCTGTCAAGCTGTTCGTCATTCAAGATCTGCTTCGGTGCATAATTATTTTTCGGTATTGTCGTTCCGTTTGTAGGATTTTTTATGATCAGCCGCTGTGTCACCGCCATATCCAACGCTTCATGCAACATCATATGTATCTTTCGAATCAAGCTGTCGGCAAGCTCTGTTCCGTGAAGTTTGTCTACTCTTACTCTGCCGTACTTTTTGACTGTGTTATAGAATTTTTGTATCTCCTGCGTGGACAGCGCCGACAGAGGCCTGTCGCCGAGATACGGCTTGATCTGATTTTTTATCATAGCCTTGTAAGCATCCAGCGTAGTTTCCCGAACCGTAAATATCATATATTCATTGATCCAACGGTCGAGCCATTCGCCGAGCGTCATATTGCAGTCATCGGTAAGATCGGCATCGCGGTACATCTCAATATGATCGTGCAGTTTTTTCATCAGTTCCTTTTGTGTCTTTGAAAGAACATATCGATGTATGGGATCACCGTTCTTTTTGTGACCAACAACGATTCTGCCTTCCCACCGTCCGTCGTCACGCTTTCGCACCATTCCGTCGCCTGCTGGTCTTCGTTTTGCCATATAGAATCACCTCTCTTTTCAACACAACATACCACAAAGGTTTTTAGATATCCAGCAACAATAAAAAGTTTATCAAAGAGTTCACAATCATTTGTAGATTGAGATTCAAAGTAGCAATCACTGTTAAAACCGCTGTAATATCGGCATTTATTCGCATAGCAACCTACGATTTCCTCCATGCCATTTTCAGCAACCCACCCTGAAAAACAGAATAGAAATCGCTGAAAATGCCCACACGATCGGCATTGCCGTCCGTTGTTACTGCAGGGGGGAGCAACCGCAACCCACCCTGCTTTCTCCTGCTTCACTCTAAATTCGGCATATCTTCCGCGTATGCCGCCATTTCCTCATAGGGATCGGGAAGCGGGTTGATTTTGCATCGCGGTACAAGCTCGTCCATCAGACTGTCAAAGCATTTGCAGCAAAATTTGAGATCAAGCTGATAACAGTCATACTTCGATCCGTATCCGAAACGGTGACGGAAACAGAAATTTTCTTCCTCGTCCCACATATCAAATTTCTTTCCGCATAAGCTGCACTTTTTAACTAACCTCGCTCTGATTCTTTTTATCCTCATTTTCATACCGCCTCCTGCTTTTTCTTTCGGTCATACCGTTCCAATTTCCTGATCGCTTTTTCATGCGCCTGCTGACAAGCAGCTCTCTGTAACTGCTGTTGCAAATACAAATTCTTTGCCTGTTCAACTGGCAGAATTGTATAGAGCAAATTGCCGTTGCGCTTCACTCCGCTTGCTGTTCGGACTTCCGTCGGCTCGGTTCGGATCAATTGCTTTTCCTCCAGACGCTTTACATATTTGCTCACCGTATTGCGTGACATCTTCGATGCGTCGCAGATCGTTCTGAAACTCGGATGGCATTTGAATGTTTTTCTGTCCTCACGGTAGAGCAGATATGCATAGACGGCGATCTCTCCATAGGAAAGATTCAGGCAGAAAATTTCATTTGGCAGAGGAAAATAATCTCTGATCGCATCGCGCTTTTGATAACAGTTGTACTTCAAATGCGGCCTCCTGTCTTTTCTTCGACCCACCTACTGAACTTTTCTTTTGGTACGATGAGACGTGAGCCGATACGAAGTGACGGAAATCCTTTTTCATGCATCAGCTCATAGCTGCTCGATATGGAAATACCGAGCAGCTTCGCCACCGTTTCTGCATTGAGAAACAGCGGCAGTTCATCGTAAGTGGTGTAAACAGATTCTTTCATCAGGCTTGTGCCTCCTTTCAAATTCACACAGCTTTCCTGCCGTGTATGTATCAAATCAGGCTATTTTGCAAAACAAAAAAGACCTTACCTACATTTCATCACGGAAACACAAATAAAGCGGACAGGCGTTCGCTTAGGGGAATGTTCCGTGCCTGAATATGTAAGTAAGATCTTTGCGATTCAATATGTACGGTTGCTCAGTGGCAACCTGTTAAGGTGGCACTTTATTCAATTGTGAGATTAGTATAGCATAATTAAAAAAATTTGTCAAGGCTTTTGAATAAACTCAGAGGTTTACGGGAATACTATTTTATTTACCTGTTATTGAAAGAGAGAAGGCTGAACAGAATTAACGGCTCAGCCTTCTCTCTCAAATTCAATCTTCTTTATCGGACGGTTCATGCATCACTTCTATCATGATTCTTGTTGCAAGCTTGAAACCGCTGATGAACGCCTCAAGCTCATTCATTCCGTGCAGCTCCGATTCGCAGTCCTTGAGCTTCTCAAAGATTTCTTTCTGCTGTTCGGTGAGCGTTGGTATCAAATCATCCTGATGCCGGACGATATATCCTAACACTTCGCTGTATGCACTCCCTCGCTGAAAACTATGCTCATTAGGAATGATGTTGCCGTAATACAGATCTTCAAGCGTTGTCATCGTCCCACCTCACAAAGAAGAGGACGACACATCATCGGTCATACCCGATATCGTGTCGCCCTCTTGTCTCATTTTTTCTGCCGCAATTAACGCATGCTTTACAAGCAACATGTCAACCCACGTCCGCTCGTCGCACTCTGACGGTCGCCCGTCTTTCAGATACTCTGCCATCGCCGCACTCATCACATCATACTTTTCTCCGCTGTAAATTTCAGCTATGCTTATCTGTGCCATATCCGCACCTCCTTTGCAGTACACAACAGTACCACAGGAAGAGGCGGAAGTCCAGAGAAAATACAATTTTTAGCATAGAAGACTAATCAACATCATAAAAAACTAAACCGTCGGGGAATTTTATATTAGGAATCCAAATCTCTTTTCCCTCCCATCCCTTAGTACCTGTAACTTTATACATTGTTAACGATACTTGATCGGTTATTTTTGAAACCAGCGCACGATCATTAGGAGATAACAATGTTCCTGTTCCTTTTGCAATATCTCGGCCTCTTCTAACAATCAAAACTCCCTGTCTAGAGGGATCTTCTGATATATAGGAATTCAAGAAAGATAAATATGATTTCTTATTCCAATCACCTTTTTCGCTATCAATCATTTGGATAATTTGATAAATCAATTGAAGGTTCACAGAATAGCCTTCGTTTTCGCTAAAAGCTGACAGAATATTGTCAATTTGGGAAATGTCATCATTGGTTGGATAAAATGGAAAATAACTTACTCCGCCTACGAGCATATTCAAATGTGAATGATCAAGTACATTCTTCCTAGTTGGACGTAAAGTTTTCGGATAATACATTTTAATATCATCCGCGTTTTTTGCTTTCTTAATTTGATTAATAATGGAATTGTTAGTTTTATTAATCTCGCTAAACCGTTTAATTAATAACGGAGGCATGAAGACTCGCACAAGTCCTGGATCTCTATCGTATCCAAACATTCTCGAGTGCTGCCACATCGTATCTGCCTGAGGATTTTTAGCAACTCTGCAATAATATATTGTTTGAAGCATGGGGAAAGTAATGCCTCTTCCCAAACTATTGCCGCCCACAACTATATTGAGCCCTGTTTCATATCGTATGTTTTCATCATAAGAAGCTTTTGAATTGATAACCAAAACATTAATTTGATCGTTTTCAAGTGCTTCCTTTATGTATGAGTAAATGTCATCAAACGGTGCAATATCCGGCTTTGTAGTTTTGAAATTTTCGTATGTTTGCTGTAATGTTTCAATAGTACAATCTTCGTCAATAGAAAGATTCAATTCATTTAAATATTCTCCAATTTTATTAGCGAACTTTTGATGTTCAGAAACTTTAACGCTTGGATGAACAACAAAGTTACTAACTTGAGAACCATTAAGAAACAAATGCGCGGATGATACCAAGTGCATTAATAACGCTTGTTTTAATCCGTTTTCAGGAAATTCATCATCTGATAAAAGCTCTTTTCCTTCATCATTGTCTGTCGGTATGACATACGGACAGTTCTCATCAGAAAAGAAAAAGTCACCTCCAAGATATCCTGCTCCGGGCTCAAAATAATATATAAACGCGGGTTTCCATCCGGCAATTTTAGTTTGCAACAATAAAGACTGCGGGGTACCTGTCACTTGTAAATAAATGCTGCTAGCGCTTGTTTTCTTGATAGCGTTAAGAGTTCTATTTATTGCACTTACATCCTTTTGATTAACTTTGGTATTAGGACTGGCTGCATCTGCCTCATCATCAACAATAAATAGAGGATTGCCTGCGCAGAAATTTGTAGAACTAAAATTGTTTTTCCACTGTTTCAGAACATGAACATTCTTCTTCAATACGATCAACACAGGCTTTTTCAATGCATTGGCTTGAAAACGAATATAGTCATTTTCTCCGCACACACAAAATGTATCCAAATCGGCAAGAGCGCGTTTAAATGTTTGTTCTTGTAACAATGTGTTATCAGTTGTTAGCAATACAAAAATATTAAAACCTTCATCCGCAGCAGCGGCAATAAGTCCAAACATATGGCTTGTTTTTCCGCTTTGTACATTTCCCATAAGGAGACTAACAATATGCTCTCGATATGAAAAGTTTGAAATATATTGAGGTACAATATCATTAATCGTTTTCTTCACAGCATCCGCAAGTGATGCTCTGTTTCGTTGTAATAATTCGTTTATGTAATTTTCTGCGTGACTCATCTTCTCACTCCAAAATCTATGTACCATTTATCAGATTGTTCTAACTTTGTTAATGTGAAACTTGTTCGACCGTAGCGTACTAACGTTTCTTGCATTACAGGTTCACCAACTCTTAATACACCAGCGTTTTCAAGACGGCCTTTTATCCATTTCCCTAAAATTTTCAGGTCATTTTCAGATCTGAAATTTTTGTTGTTTTGTCCACTAACTTTACATGAAAATTCCCATCCGTCATCAGTTATAACATTGAATACAGCATCCTCGGTTCTGCTAATCGGATAATTCGGAAGTGTTGCAATTTCCGCAGGTACGATCAATTCAATCTCATACCAATGTCTTGGCATAATTAAACCATTTGGAGTTCTTCGTCCCTCACCAAAAAATACATTCAAATTACTTCTAGGCGCAACCTCGTATCCTTTTAGCGGAATTTCAAAACTAATATTTGACAAATGATTTCGATAAGCTTCTACATCCGGTTCAGATATTTTCCGAACATGTTCATGATTTTCGAGAAGCGGATTGGCATTTCTGAATTCAGTTATTTCTATATTCGAAATAACATCCGATGATCTTGCGCTTAAATCAGCAATAAAACCATTAAGCTGATTAACTATAGGCTGCTGAGAAACAAGAATAGCCGATTCATAAGTTCTATGTCCGCTGTCTATGATGCTACTCAAATTATTCGAGCCAATTATACCGCTTTGTGCATTACCGTTTTGATTCACAAATGAATAAAGTTTTCCGTGGTACATGAAAGTGGTTACCAAATTAACTTGTCCGATATGATTTTCTCGCAAAAATGAATTGAGATCGAGAGCGGCATTGTATTCCAAAGCTGTAAATTTTTCAAAATAATGCATGCCGATTGTAAGATTCATTCTGTGAATATCATTTTGTTCTACCATTCCTTTTAATTCAGTTAAAGAATCAGCTGTTATATATCCAACCGAAATATCTGCACCTTTATGAATTTGTAACTGTTCATAAAAACATTCAGAAAACTTTCTAAATGGCGTTCTCATTGGCGGTAAGTTCGAAAACAACAACTCCATAATATGATACCTCTTACTTCATTTCATTATTAATGCGCTCCAAGCGTTCTTGTACGGATAATTCTTTTAGTTCCTCATATTCTTTTTCTAAATCAACACGCTTATATTCATCTGTAAATAGCGGCATCAATCTCTTTGCAACAAGACGTACTCCTTCAGGCGGAACAGCATTACCAATTTGCCTGCGTACCTCTGTAATATTACCTGCAAATACGAAATCATCGGGAAAAGATTGTAATCTCGCTCTTTCTCGGTTTGTAAGAGGACGAGGCTCTGGATAATGATATCCCCATGTTCCTCCACCACCGGCAGCAATAATTGTTTTTGCAGGTTCATTTCGGTTTATACGGCGATAAACATGACTTATCATACCTTTGACATATAACGGACTGTCTTTAGGTATATCTGTAAAATTGCCTCCCTCCGGAATTAATTCTAACATTTGACGTGTTTTTTCTTTGCAGCCCAACGGCTCATTGTTAAAAGGTACTTTCTCAACATCTTTAAGTGCTTCGCCTGCGGTAAAATATGGTTTGTTTGTACTTGGACCGCATATTGGTTTTGGATGTACAAAATTAAAACCGGTGTCTTTTCGTATTCCAACTATCAAAACTCGTTCTCTAAATTGAGGTACACCATATTCTGCAAAATTGTACAAATGCGGCTTGACAATATACCCAGGTGCAATTGTTTCGAAATCCTTGATAATAACATCGATAGCCTTTCCTTTGTTTGCAGTAAGCAATCCTTTAACATTTTCTGCAACAAAAGCCTTCGGCTTTTTTGCATCAACAAACTCCGCAAAATGACGGAACAAACCGCCGCGTTTTCCATTTAACCCCGGTTGCTTCCAGATAATTGAGAAGTCTTGACAAGGAAAACCTCCTAAAACCAAATCGCATTCCGGGATATCTTTGTCTTGGTATGGGTTTATTTGAGTAATATCTCCGTGAACAATTACATTTCCAAAATAATTAGCAAATGATTGACAAGCCCATTCAGAAAAGTCGTTTGCCCATACTGTATCATATCCTTCCAAATGAAATCCAAGATCTAATCCTCCGCAGCCGGAAAACAAAGAAATAACTTTTGGTTTGTTATTGTTGCTTATAACCATTTTAAATACCTCTTCCTGTTTGTAAAGATCTTTCTATTAACTCGACACATCTATCAGTTTCTTTTAATATTTCAGTTTCCCAAAATCTATGAACAATCCAGCCTTGTTCTTCTAAGGTCTGAGTCACTTCTATATCACGTTCAATGTTGCGCTTGATTTTTTGTTTCCAATATGAAGAATTTGTTCCTATTCGATCAACGCAAGCATGATAATCCTTTCCGTGCCAAAATTCACTATCGCAAAACACGGCCACTCTTTTACTGATAAAAACTATATCTGGTTTTCCGATAAGTTTTTTGTAGTTTTTTCTATATCTATAGCCTTTTGCCCATAGCGCCTTTCGCAGAACAACTTCGATTTTACTATCTTTTGACCGAATTGCTTGCATATTCTTTTTTCTCTGCTCAGGAGTGTGATTATCCACATTAATCACCCCCTTACATTAACTATAGTATCACAACTGATGTCCCATAAAACGTACTTACTATATTTTGGAAAAATATTCTTCATCAATTTCATAGTCCTTTATCTCTCTTACACCAATACCGTATTCAGCCAACTTAGTCATAAACTCTTCGCCGTCAATTAAATCTATTTGCTGTTTTCCAGGATTGCTAGCTTCTTCGATAGCTGGCTTCGAAAAAGATCCTGTTGTTATAAAAACTCCTTTTTCAATATCAGTTGTCAGAGAACCGCGAAAATCTCTTATCTCGGCAGCACCAACAGACCCTTGATAACGCTTGCACTGAAACGCTATATTAAAACTAAAAATACCGTTAATTCTTAATTTTCCAGTTCCGTCAATGCCTCCGTCTCCGGATTTTTTAGTAACATGTACATCATCGAATCCACATTCTCTTAAGAGTCTTTGAGAAAGCTTTTCAAAAGAATATGGATTCATTTGAATTAATACTTCATATAACTTTTTTCGCCACGGTTTAATTTCATCAGGTAAATCTAAGCCACTATTTTCGAGTTGGTCATCTGAAATTTCCGGAAAACTATTAGGCTTGGCTCTTTGATGAAAATTCTTTTGAATATATAACCCGTCAACAGACTTTTTATTTGAAAAATTTGGTGTTATTGTCCAAACACTTCTTGCGCTATTGGCAATTGCACCATAGTTTTTTAACAGTGTTCTAGCCCATGCTAATCTATAATGAATTTCAGACAAACTTGTACTGTTAAGGTGAGGAATATCTAAAATTTCATCTGACAATTTTAAGCCTGAAATTGCTTTTGCGTTGATTTCATCGTTTTTCCCCGAACCTCCAAGATCTCTTAGCGCAACATATGTTGCCTCCACAAGCTGAGCATATGTCGGCATCTGTATATTTTCGTTTTGTTTCATTTACAACTACCTCGCAATATTCTTGTTTGAAACTATTTCTACGATATCATCCATTTTACAATCAAGTGCGGTACATATCTTTACCAGTACATCGCTGCTGACAACAGCGCCGTCCTTTCCCATCTTAGTGATGGTAGCGATGCTGATGCCGGCTTTTTCGGCGAGTTCTTTCTTTTTCATATCACGGTCGATCAAAAGCTTGAACAATTTTTTATAGCTTGCGGCCATTGTATTACACCTCGTAAGTCGTTATAGTCAGTGCATTGTATCACTAATATATAGCATACCACACACTCCGTTGAATTTCAACAGCTTTCGGCAGATAAATCCTGCGATTGCAGTATTTATCGACTTTTTGTTGCAAATACACCATTCCATTTCTTGTACTTTCATATTCCCTTTTCTTTGTCTACTGTGTCGCATATTGTGACAGGGTACTGAAAACAGTCACCCTGTCATTTTTCTTTTCCCGCTTTGATGTGAGCCTTGATCTGCACAATCATTTCCGCAAGTTTTTCTTCACACCCCTCTTGCGTCTTGGCGTAAATTTTTATTTCCCTAATATGTTATCCGGTGTGAAATAAACACTGCTGAGCATCCTACGGTCAGCTCGTGATAGCTCTGATAAATCTCGCTCTCCGCAATCAGGTCAAGCGCTGCGGTGGGCTCATCGAGAATTAACACAGGCGCATCCTTATACAGCGCACGGGCAAGTATCAGGCGCTGGGGCTGTCCGCCTGAAAGTTCTATGCCGTCCACGTGTACCGTCCTGCCGAGATAATGATCATAACCGTTCATAAACATGAACACCCAATTCACAAAGTCGGTGATAGCATGAAAGTACAATAAAAAACTCAGATACCGCCCAGCCGTCATCGTGACGAGATACGCATAAGATATACCGTTGCGGAGCAGGAAAAGCAACTGGTCTAAAACTTTGACCGCTAAATACCGCGCCTTTATCCTGCGGAAAAATGCGCGGTATAACCCAATCGTGCGTTCATAAATGCCCATAAGCCATGCCTGCAAACCAAAGATGCGAATATCCTTCGCCATCGCAATATTTTGTGAACATTCGAGCACATATCGTAACTCGCCCCTTCTGCATTCTGCCGATACTCCCAGTCATTTACCCGCTACGCAAACGAAAAAATATGTACCGTATTCTGCCACAGATTATATTTAGATATTTTTAGATTTTTCACTATACCTCCTTTGTAAACTTTTTTATATCGAACGAAATAACACATTAACATAAAGTTTATAATGCTCAATTCATTAAATTCATATAATTCGCAGCGATACTTTATTTTAAGTTAGATTCATTTTCGAATTTTCTTAATACAACGCGGTGATTATCTGTATCTGATATAAAAAACATACCATCTATTCCTGGACACAGCCAACGAGGTATTGATAATTTTTTATCATCCAAACCGCGTCCTTCTCCGAAAATATATTTTATATGACTTGCATCGTGATTGCAAACATAGATCTGTGAAGTACCGCTATTAACAATATATAAATATTCATCATTCATCAACATCATACGCGGCTTTTTAAGACATACTTCTTCGTTTTTATACATAAACTTTTGTATAACAGTAACCTCGTTGTCCTGAATAAGCAGCCCACGATTATTGCCTGTATCAGATATTAAGATTCGATTGCCGCTTAAAAATTGGGCGTGATGAATATCTCTCATATGTAACTGCAAATCCTGCGTCGACCAAATTATCTCTTCAGTATTTATATCGAATAAAATCACCTCTGTTTCAAAGGCTATTAACATAATATTCCAATGTAAATCAACAGCTTGTATCCATTGATTTGGCAAAAAGTTTGATGGAATATCGATCTTTTGTTTTATTTTATAATACTGATCCAGAATAACGATATTTCGCAAAACACTGTTTGCAACGATTAAATCATTCTCCAACCACTTAACACAGCGGGGCCAGTGCAAACCGGGAATGACAGATTCATTAATCGTTTCAATGATTTCACCCTCCATATTGAAAACAAGTATTTGATCATGATATGTATCTGCCACAGCTAAAAGTTGCTTTGACGGCGAGTAATCACACGCCCGGGGAAAATTCATTTTTGATTCGATTATGACAGGCCGGCCATAATAATCTTCCACATTTTTACCATCATCCGTTACTTTTCTTATATATATATTGGCGCCTTTACACATGACAACAAAGAGACTGTCATTGATAAATACAGCTTGCGGCGCCCACAAAAAAGAAGTGTCACAACCAACGTGATTTGTCACTCCAAATTGATGAACTATTTTATTCGTAAAGTAATCTACTATAATAATTCGGTGAGATCTTTGTTCCGAAATCACCACAAAATCCCCTTTTTTGATAGCATTTACAGGTACACTTAATTGATTTGGTAAACTTCCGGGCGTATTGAATTCACCATATTGCCAGTATATATGCAGTGAACTGTCAATGAGACGAACCGTACTATTTGAACTATCCGTAATTAAAAATCTATCATCAAGTTTTTGTACAAAATACGGTTCAATTGCATGAATCATTAGTAAGTCTAAATCCAGTGTAATGCCAAAGTCGTCTTTTGAGATAACCAATAATCGCGCCGGCTGCATAGTTATTATTATTTCATTTTCGGTTTCAGTCAAAAAAAGAGGTTTGTTATTTTTGTATTTCTCAAAAATAATTGTTCGCAATAATGCATTGTTCTGGTATACGACCAGTTTTAACGGCTTACTGCACAAATAATATATCTGATTATCAAAACATGATTCAAGTTGTGCAACTATATTTTTTTCATTTGAAGCTGTGCTCTCAACATACCCTTTATCAATATGTATAGTGTTACTGAAACCATGAGCAAATTCTTCGCGAAAAACAAATTGATTTTTACTATTTACTCCACAGAATTTTATATATCCATTAAACTGTTCTTTCACCTTCTGAACTGGATATACAACACCAAAATCACATTCTAACATCATTTCCCCACACTCCTATCCAATTTTGATTTTGTCTTATTAGCGCAAATAAGACAGCGCCCCACTTTCATTAAGGCGCCTCTTACTTTTTGATAATTAAGATACTCTGCAAAACTTTTAATTTTATCAACAAACACGATCCCGTCTAAAGTGTTAAGACATACTTTATTTGAATCAAATGAGATTACAGTTGCAAACATAAAATCACTTATTAACTCTCCAATCACTTCTATATTTTAAAATTCAACACTTCACAAAGACTCTTGATCCATAAGTTTTTTTGATTAAACAAAACATCCATGCGTTAAGTGGGGGTTCAGGTGGGAAACATGTTAACGCATTTGCACTTTAAAAATAAATCTGTATATTTTTCTAATAATAGATTACTATATTTTAGTGTATTTGTCAACAACTTTTTTGTTTTTAGTCACAAAAAATACATTTTTATAAGTATATTTTTCACAAAACCGTATCATTTGATACAATGATTGTTTTTCGACAAAATTCCCGTAAATCGATTTCTTCGTGTAATTAAATTTAGATATCGCCAAACTGTCTAATAAAAATAAGATTAAATCTATATATTATTTTATGATGGTTCCGAAAATACAAAAAGGCAGAGAGTAAAAACTCTCTGCCTTTTGTTCGATCTGATGATTATCATAATTCAATGGTCTGCCCGTCGTGGGCTGCTATAATTGGATGGGAGAAAATAGCTTTTGCGGCGGCCAGCTCTTCTTCCAAATGATCCTGCATCCACGGTCCATGATGGGTAAAGAGTAATGTGCCCACCGTTTTGCCGCCTTCCTCGACCGTGCGAGCCACATCCGCTGCGCGATGATGGCCTGTCTCGGTAATGAGAATATCGCATGGCAGCATCGATTCATAATCGGCATATCCTCGTGTATCGCCCGTATAAACAATTCGCTTGCCTTCTGCTTCAATCAAAAAGCCAAATGAACGCCAGCCATCAGCATTCTTTTCCAAATGATGATTGTGCAGTGCGCTGACTTTTATATCATCGTCACATAATATGCCATCCGTCATTTTGTGCGGAAAAATCTCCCAAGATTTTTCAAAATTTTCTTCCGTATGTTTTAAGATTTCTTCTAAATGATTCCATACAGCTGGTTCAGGCAAGTATAAATCAACATCACATGCTTCTCTTGATTCGACCCAACAACACTTGCGGATATTCCAAAACAAATTGCCAAGGCCGCCTATATGATCCATATGTGAATGGGATATAAAAATCTTTCGGGTACGCAAAAGATCAACACCCATCAGATAAGCGGTATACGAACAATTTTCCCCCGCGTCAAACCAATAAAAACCGTTTTGCGTTTCGAGTGCAAACGAACAATGATGCCGTCCTGGCCTTGGTTCTGTACCAGAACATGAACCAAAAATATGAAGCTTCATATTACTTTCTCCTTTGTTAAATCAAAATATGGTATGGACAAAAATGCTGTCTTGTTTTTTCCTTTTTATTACTTATAAAAAATACAAAATGACGAATATCTTTATTATATTTTATAATCCGTCCTGTGTCAATTGCAAAATAACATAGCACGGCTGTACCCGGCCTGCAAACTCAAATGTACTATCTTTATATGCATATCGTCTTGTTTCTACAACGCTGCGTTGAGTTACTCTTATACAAACCTCAAACAAGCGTTTATTGAAATAAACAGAGAAATATGCTACAGTAAGGACAAGGGATCCCAGCCTCATTTCAGAAAGGATAAAAGATATGTATAACATCGATAAACTCGGAAGCAAAATTACAGCAGCACGTAAAGCACTTGGACTTACACAGGAACAATTAGCAAAAGAATTATCCGTTACCGCTCAGGCAGTATCCAAATGGGAAAGCGGCGCAGGCTTTCCGGATATATCCCTTATTCCGGAAATTGCCCAAATACTGCAAATTCCAATCGACCATTTGTTTGGATACTGCAATGGATTTGATGAGACGTACCAAGGACTCCCGTTCATTACCAGTTTTGGCAAAACCGCCTGCTATTCAGACAAAGAAGTAGATGTTATCTATCCAGACGGCATCGTCTATTTCAAAGACCGAAGCGCAGCAAACATTCCGTCACTAACCGTTGATAATTATGGAAAAGGTGAAATTCGTTTTTGTACAAAAGAAACATTTGGCCGCTCTTTCAAAAACGATAAAACAGGAGAATACAAATATATTTGTTCTGGAATAGAGTGGCTTGAACTAACCGTTTACGAAGCGGACGAGATTCATATTTTCCATAGCGAGGATGAAAACACTCATATTATGGCCTATGGCAGTGAATGCTTTACTTCTTCCATAAGATCCTCGAACGATAGAAACAAGCTCTGCCTTACACAAGAAGCCAATGCAATACAAAAAGGAACTGAACCAAACCGAATTGAAATTTATACTCCCAGCGCACCGCAGCTGTTAACACTAAATCTATATGGAGATACCAATGTCATGGTTGAATGTGACTTTGCAGAATTGGGCGTCAGCGTATATAATAAAGCTGAGATTCATTGCCAAAATACTGGTTTACTCGGCATATATGCTCCGGGAACTTGTTATTTTACCTGCGCGCGTGCGGATGGTGCGAATATAGAAATAAATGGCGCAGCCACCATTGAAATTGAAGAACCGCATAAATATGTCCATCTTACTTCAAGCGGTGATTGCAATGTTAACCTTGGCAATGCTCATATTGATTATTTAGAAACCAATCTAAGCGGTACAGGAATATTAAATGCCCCTGATCTCACCGTACAAAATGCGAAACTCTGCGCACAAAATCAAAACGATATTATATTAGGCCGCATTGTGGAATATTCCTATGAAGCACTGCGAAACAATGCACAATTAAGCGTCAGGCATCGTGGATGGAATGAAAATGATTAAATAGAGGCTAACGCCCCTTTTGCTATGTACAAAAGGGGCGTTATTTATGTTGTTTTTTGCCATAATTCCCTCTAAACACGAAAATACAGGCTTTAGACTGTGATTTTTACTAAAACGAAATATCCAAAAACATTCATTTTGGGCTATAATAGACTTGACATCCTTTCTCTTCATGGTCTATAATAAACAGGAATTTATACTTATTTGTATAAAAATGTTTAAAGTACCATAAGTTGTAAAATAGGAGTAGAGATGAAAAGACTTGCTTTATTATTAATTTTTTTATGTATGATTTTTTTGGTCTCCTGCAAGGATAATAAACACAATCAGCCGACTGAACCTTTGAACACAGAGCCCTCCATCCTACAAACCGAACCTGTCACAGAACCCACTGCGACAGAGCCTGCGCCCACCGAATCGCCGGTTATTTATGACGAAAACGGCGATCTGCCGGCCGCTGTTATGTATCATTTAATTATGGAAGAGCCCTACAATAAAAACACGGCGCTTTTTGTTCGTCCGGGCGATTTTGAAGACCAGATTAAAGCCCTTATTGAAGAGGATTATGTTTTTCTTTTTGCCAATGATTATCGGAAAACAAAACAAAAAAGCATTATGATCACTTTTGATGATGGTTATTTAGATAATTATACGACCATGTTTCCAATTATCAAAAAATATAATGTCAAGGTAACTATATTCTTAATTACTGATTCAATTGGCAAACCCGAGCACATGACCGAAGAACAAATCAAAGAAATGGCAGACAGCGGTCTTGTTAAATTTGAAAGTCACACCGCCACCCACCCTTCACTGCCAAATCTCAACGAACAGCAATTAATCAATGAATTTGAAAGATCCATTACCAAAATTGAAGAATTGACCGGCCAAAAGGTCACCGCTTTGGCTTATCCCGGCGGTAATTTTGATCAAAATGTAATTGATGTCGCCGAACGGTATTTTAAATACTGTTATTTGGCCAGAACCTACGGCCAAGAAGGGTTTACACCTGATATGGCCATTCCCCGTTACTATGGAGCACGGGATATGTCGACAGAAAGCTATTTACAAATGATCAAAAAACATTTAAAATAGAATGAGAGAGCCTATGATAGAATATAAATAATATAGAGGCAAGCCCTGTATATGTTTATAGCGCTATTATATCAAAAGGGAGTAGTTATCAGGTATGCTCAACAATCTCGGATGAAAGTCCTGGGTATACCCCTTCTTCGTAAGGAACAAGACTTTTGGTACCTATGTGCCAAAAGTCTTTTATTTTATGTCTTGGAGGAATACAATGACAGAAAACATATTCACTTTTATTTTATTTGGAATTGGTATTTTGCTGATTGTCAAAGGCGGCGATTTATTTGTTGACAGCGCCAGCTTTATTGCCGAGGTATCCGGCGTGCCAAAATTTATTATCGGTGCAACGATCGTAAGCCTTGCTACCACCATGCCCGAGATGCTTGTTTCAGCCTTAGCCGCATATGATTCTCGTTTTCTGACCGGGGCCATGGCAGACGATAAAGTGCTCATGGCGATTGGCAACGCCGTTGGTTCGGTCACCTGCAATATCGGTATGATTTTAGCGATCAGCATATTGTTTATGCCTTCTATTATTGAACGAAAAAAATTCATTCCTAAAGCAATTTTGCTGATTGTTTCCATCATATCCTTGACACTGCTCTGCCTATCCGGCACCCTGACTTTGCAAAAAAGCATTGTTCTGCTCATCATATTTATCATCTTTATTGCGGAAAATATCAAGGGCGCTAAAAGCGAGATGCAGAATATTCCCTCTGTACAAACTGCAGCAAAAGGAGACATTGTTAAAAAAGTTGTTTTCCTCATTATCGGAGCGGCGGCCATCGTTATTGGATCAGAGCTGTTAGTTGATAAAGGAAGCGTGATTGCGAAAATGCTGGGCGTATCCGAAAAAATCATTGGGTTCACGGCTATTGCCATCGGAACCAGTTTGCCAGAATTAGTAACGACGGTTTCTTCGCTAATCAAAAAAGAGCCTTCTTTAGGCGTTGGCAATATTATCGGCGCTAATTTAATTGACATTGCCCTGATTTTGCCTGTCTGCGCAATCATTAAAGGCGGCGCGTTGCCGGTAGAGGCCACCACCGCTCGTTTGGATATACCTATTTGTCTTTTGGTCACCTGCATTGCCCTCATTCCGCCTATGTTTACGAAAAAATTCATGAAATGGCAAGGGGCCGCCATGTTGACCACTTATGTTGCTTATCTCATATACACATGCATAGGGTAAAGCATAAAATATAAGAGCGCCTTATTAAATATTAGCAGTGGATGAATTCTCACGTGCCAAAGCATTCTGGCAATTCTAAATTTAAACAATAAATAAAAAAGCTTCTCCTATTAACGCAAGAGAAGCTTTTTTGTTATCGACATTATTTTCCGAATATTTTATGAAAAATATTTTTCTTCAATATCGCTTTTGCCGTTACTGACCTTGGGAATGGTTCATCTAACATCCACGAAAGCCTAATTCCACGAACAGACATCGTAAAATATTCTTCCGTTTGTTCATTAGGTGAAGCAAAGCCTTTGACGACAACTATACTTAAAAACAAATTATCATAAACATCAACTTTATATTCGCCTACTGATTTTACATTTCCGCAAACAGTATAATCCACACAGATATAATCAATACAATCATCATCTGCTATAACACTCATTATTTCATCTGGTTTTGCAATGTCAACACCAAATTCGCTTAAAAAATCATTTAATTTAGGTAATTTTTCTTTAATTTGAGTGCAACAGTTGCGACATAATGCGCAGTCACAAACAGAATGGGTTTTATAATACTTTTTTGTTTTTTCAGTATCAACATAAAAAATACATTCATCTTTTTGAATTGCTGTCATCATTATATCTCCACGTAAAACATTGCATCACAGAATCATTCGACTAAAAAAATTTGAACTAAACAGTTTATTATTGCATCTCAATCAAAGGCAAATGTAATCTGATTGGTTTCGGATAAGTCTTTCAGCACACCGGCTTGTGACAAAGTTTCAATCACGGCTTTGGTAATGCCGGTACGATGAAGCAAATCTTCTTTAGAAAGAAACTCTCCATTCTCCCTTGCCTCGATAATTTTATCAGCGGCCGATTCACCAAGTCCGGAGAGCGAAGAGAACGGCAGTCTGATCTTTCCGTTTTCGGGCAAAAAGGCATGAGAATCTGACTTATACAAATCCACCGGCAAAAAGGAAATGCCGCGGGCTAAACATTCGTTCGCCAGCTGTAAGCTGGATACCATTTCTTTTTCTTTTTGGGTTGCATCATTTCCCTTTTTCTCAATGTCTTTAATCGTTGCCAGCAAATGCCGCCTGCCCTGCATAACAATGGCTGCATCAAAACCGCCCGGTGCCACTGTGAAGAACGCGGCGTAAAATTCCATCGGTCTATATACTTTATACCAACCGATGCGAAGGGCCGAAATTACATATGCAGCTGCATGCGCTTTAGGGAACATGTATTTGATTTTCTCGCAGGAGTCCAAATACCATTCAGGAATCTGCTGTTCACGCATGGCCTCTTTGTATTCGTCTTTGAGGCCTTTTCCCTTTCGCACATCCTCCATGATTTTGAAGGCTGTGCTTTTTTCAACGCCATGATAAATTAAATAGGTCATGATGCTGTCACGTGTACCGATTACCTCTGAAATGCTGCAGGTCCCCTCACGAATCAGTTCTTGGGCATTGCCCAGCCACACATCCGTACCATGAGAAAGTCCCGAAATCTGCAAAAGGTCTGAAAAGTTCTTTGGCTTTGTTTCGGATATCATCTGCTGTACAAACCGCGTGCCAAACTCAGGCAAGCCATAGGTACCCACCGTACAACCGATATCATCCGGACTGACGCCAAGCGGTTTCACCGAAAGGAACAGCTCCATGACTTTGGGATCGCTCATGGGCACATCCAAAACCGAGGTATTGGTATAAGTTTCAAGCATTTTATATTTGGTTGGAATATCATGCCCCAACTCATCTAACTTGAGGATGGTGTCATGCAGATAGGAAAACGGAAAATGCGTGGTAATAATATCCGTGTTGGGGTCATCAGCCGGGTGCTCAACCGGCGTAAAATCATATACCTCATACTCACGAGGAATAACCACAATGCCGCCGGGATGCTGTCCTGTCGTCCTTTTTACACACATACAGTTCGTCACAAGGCGGTTAATTTCCGCCTTGTTAATCGAAACGCCTTTTTCCTCTAAATATTTCATGACAAAGCCAAAAGCTGTCTTTTGCGCCACCGTACCCAGTGTACCCGCCCGGAACACATTTTCTTTGCCAAAGAGCGTTTCGGTATATTTATGGACACGTCCCTGCACATCGCCCGAGAAGTTCAGGTCAATATCAGGTGATTTTTCACCATAGAATCCCAAAAAGGTTTCAAAGGGTATATCATGGCCGTCCTGCACCAGCGGTTCCCCGCAGTGAGGGCAATTTTTCGCAGGAAGGTCAAAACCGGAGCCAACCGAGCCATCGTCAATAAACTCTGAATATTTACAAGATGGACAGCGATAATGAGGCTGCAATGGATTGACCTCTGAAATGCCCGACATAGAGGCAACAAAGGAAGAACCGACCGAACCGCGCGAGCCAACCAAATAGCCTTCCCCTTCGCTGTAGGCCACTAACTTTTGGGCAATCATATACAGCACAGCAAAGCCATTTTTTATAATTGAGGTCAATTCCTTATCCAAACGATCCTTGACCTGCGGCGGCAGCTCTGCGCCGTATAATTCATGCGCTCTGTCCCAGCAAAGCCTTTGCAGATCCTCTTCCGCCCCTTCCATTTTAGGGGTGAAGGTGCCGTCGGGAATCGGTTGCAGCACATCAATTTGGTCATTGATCAAGTTTGTATTTTCAACAACCACCTCATAGGCCTTTTTTTCGCCCAAATAGGCAAATTCCGCCAGCATCTCATCGGTTGTCCGGAAATAAAGCCCGCTCTCTTCCTCGCCCATTTTTTTGACCGACATAAGCACCTGTCTGTAAATCTCGTCGCTTTTTTCCATAAAATGCGCGTCGCAGGTAGCAACAACCGGTTTTCCGGTTTTTTCACCCAATTTGATAATCGTGCGGTTAATCTCGTGCAGTCCCTCTACATCAGCGATTTGTCCTTTTTTGATCAAAAAGGCGTTATTGCAGTCAGGCTGAATTTCAAGATAATCATAATAGGAGGCAATCTTGATCAGATCGCCAAAAGGCTTGTTATCTAATATCGCGCTGTACAACTCACCATACACACAGGCAGAGCCGATAATTAGCCCTTCCCGATATTCATTTAACACGGTTTTAGGTATACGAGGGGTTTTGTAAAGATAGTTTAGGTAACTCATCGAAACTAACTTATACAAATTTTTAAGCCCCACCTGATTTTTTGCCAAAATAATCATATGATTCGGGCGCAGCTTTAAGGGATCGCTCCCCGCGCTCATCGCGGCGGACATGCCGTTAAAATCACGCACGCCTTCTAACTTTAATTTGTCCACCATACAAAAGAAAATGGCAGCCAGCATTTTGGCGTCATCACTGGCACGGTGATGGTTAAACTCACCCAATTTAAAATAAGCGGCCAGCGTATCCAACCGATGCCGTTTCAGTTCCGGATTCAGATAGCGAGATAACGCAACCGTATCCAAATAGGGATTGGTAAACAATATTTTGTTTTTATCACATACCGAACGAATAAAGCTGATATCAAACCCTGCGTTGTGAGCAATCAAAATGCGGTCGCCGCAAAAATCCAAAAAGCTTTGCACCGCCTCAAAGGGACTTGGTGCTCCCTTGACCATTTCATCGGTAATGCCGGTTAATTCTACAATATTTGCAGGGATAGGCATGCCGGGATCCACATAAGTACAAAATTCATCGACAACCTCGCCGCCCCGTACCAGCACTGCACCAATTTCGGTAATTTCACAGGTGTAAACCGAAAGGCCGGTGGTTTCAATATCAAAGACCACATATTCATCGTCAAAATCGGCAGATGATTCTCCATAAAAAGCCCGGGCCGTATCGTCAACAAAATAGGCCTCCATGCCGTAAATAACCTTCATGCCGGTCTTTTTCTGTATTTCCATTGCCTCGGGATAGGCCTGCACATTACCATGGTCGGTCAGCGCAATAGCAGGCATGCCCCATCGTTTCGCTGTCTGAATCGCATCGCAAGGCCAAATGGTTGAATCCATACGGGACATATTGGTATGTAAATGCAACTCCACCCGTTTTTTGGGGGCTTTGTCCTCTCTTTTCAGCAAAGTAACCAGTGAAATGGCTTTGGGTGTAATGGCAAGCTCTCCATCAAATTTATCGATCTTCAGATTGCCCTTTACCGCTAAAGCCGCATCATAAAAATCGACTGATGCTTTGCCCTTTATCCGCTTTTCTTTGGTTTCTTTAATCGCTTTGGTAATCACACCGGCGGCCTCATTATCGGCAATTAGTTTCACCATAATTGAGGCGTCGTGATCAGTGATTGACAAATTAAGAATAGTCTTTTCACCCGATCTGGTTACCCTTTCATCAACTGTCACCACTTGGCCTAACACCACCACGTTGTTTTCTTCGGCCGTGAGATCACGCAATGCCTTTGGATTTATCGCAAAATCACTGCCGAAAAGAATGCGTGGATTAGACACGTCAAACCGACAATGACCAATCGTGTAAATGGTATCAGTTTCCGCCTGAAAGGTAAGTTCCTCACTCATGAGGGTACTGACCTTTTCGGCCGGCGGCATCTGTTCGGCATTGTCTTCTTCGACGGTCTGTTTTTTCATATTTTCGATATTTTCACGACGAATGCGGGATAAAGTTTCTTCCTGTTCTCTCACCATTTGTTCATAGCCGGCCCACGGCGCAGCACCACGGCGCAGCACCACCTCAAAGGAGAGAGAAAATTCATCCATCAAAATTTGTTTGATAACATCGTTGGTTTTAGCCTCGTTTAATAATAAAACACCGCCGTTGGTAGACTGTATATCAATCGTAATCATATTATCCTGCACAGCATATTGAAAACCGTCAAAAAAGCCGCGGGACACCGTTCCAATCCGCTCTGTTTCCATAATGACTTGAGGAATATAGCGCGGCTCAAACAGACTGCTGTCATATTTAGGACAAATGCGCACGGAATTGACCTCATAAGCTTTTTTGATATGAGATTCAACTTCATATAATTCAATTTTGTTGACAATCTGCTCAAAAGCAGCATCCACTTCAATAAACTTATGCTCGCGATCCACCCGAACCGCCTGACTGACGCCGCTTTCCAGAAGCATTCGCTCGGAGGGCGTCGGGGCATATTTTTTAAATACTTCCAATAATGTTTTGGTCATTAGTATTTATTGATCTCCTCAATTAACACATCCATCATTTTTTCTTCGGGAATTTTGCCGATTGCTTGGCCGTTTTTAAAAAGCAATCCTTCGCCGGCGCCGGCGGCAATACCTACATCTGCCTCTCTTGCTTCGCCTGGGCCGTTGACCGCACAGCCCATAAATGCAGCATGAACCGGTCTTGATGGATGACATTCGGCTTCGATTCTTTTTTCAAGCGTTTCTACATACGAAATTAAATTAACCTTAGTTCTGGCGCAAGTAGGGCAAGAAGTTAAATTGACATAAGGCTTATTATAAAGTCCCATTGCCTTTAATAAATTTGTTCCCTCGATTCCTTCCCTGCACGGATCAGCCGTCAAAGATATGCGCAGTGTATCGCCGATTCCTTCTGCCAACAGCGCACCGATCCCGGCCGCATTTTTTAACGTGCCCATATGGACACCGCCTGCTTCGGTCACGCCTAAATGCAAGGGATAATCGCATTGTTCCGCCAACAGGCGATTGGCTTCGATCATAGTTTTCACATCTGACGATTTGATGGATAAAATAATATCGCCAAAATCCGCCTCTTCAAGCAGAGCGGCATGATAGAGTGCGCTTTCAGCCAACGCCTCGGCGCATGGTTTTCCATATTTAGCCAAGATTGAAGCCTCAAGAGACCCGCCGTTCACGCCAATGCGAATCGGAATATTCTTGGCAGCACAAGCTTTAGCAACCGTCCGAACCCGGTCCTTTGCACCAATGTTTCCTGGATTGATACGAATTTTATCAACTCCTGCACTCACACAGGCAAGGGCAATTTTATAGTCAAAATGAATATCAGCAACAAGCGGCAGCGTTACGCCCGCATTTTTGAGTTTGTAAATCGTTTCAGCCTGTTCAACGCTTGGTATGCTGATTCGCACAAGATCGCAGCCCGAAGCGGCCAAAGCACGCACTTGTGCCAATGTTGCCGGCACATCGCCGGTATCGGTGTTGGTCATTGACTGAACCGAAAGGGGCGCATCTCCACCAATATACAATCCGCCCACCTGAACCTGACGGCTTTTTCGTCTATACTCGTTATAGTTCATTACATAAATCCTATCACATCTTTTACGGTTACAACAATCATAAGCAGCATTAATAAACCAAGCCCTGCCGCATTGATCAGTCCCTCAATTTCCGGTTTCATTGGCTTTTTACGTATGGCCTCAATCAGCAGAAACAACAGCTGACCGCCATCCAGTGCCGGAAAAGGCAATAAATTGAAAATACCAAGATTAATCGTGATCAGCGCTATCAATATTAAAAAGCTATCCATACCAGAGCTGGCTGCATCGCCAATAGCCGAGGAAACCCCTACCGGTCCTGACATCGCCTCTAAACCATATCGCCCTGTGATCATATCAATGATCGATTCCCACACCATGCGCACGGTGGTAACGCCGTGATGATACGCATAATAAAGAACCGAAACAGGATTTTTTTCAATTCTGGTTACCTTAAAATCCTGCTCGCCAAAAACAACGCCCATTTCGGTGTAAGAGGGAAAAGAGACATTCTCTAAGACGATTTTTTTGCCGTTTCGGACAACGGTAAGCGAGATTGGCTCGGTACCGTGTCGGGCAATAGCATATGATAAATCATAAAGAACATGCACCCTATGGCCGTCAACCGATATAATCTCATCACCGGTCTGCAAGCCCGCTTGATACGAGGATGCCTCTTCCGAAAATTCGGCCACCACGGTTGACCCGAGTGCCGGCGAGAGCGAGACATAAATCACTAAAATTACAAAACCGAGCAGCAGATTCATACATGCACCGGCCGCCAAAACAATCGCCCGTTGCCATTTGGGCTTTTTATGAAGCGCGCCTTCATCCTCACTGTCTCCATTCTCGCCCACCATAGAGACAAAGCCGCCGATGGGCAAAGCGCGCAGCGAATAAGCAATCCCTGTTTTTTTGGATTTTTTAGAGAATACCTTTGGCCCCATGCCAATGGCAAATTCCAGAATGCTCACCTTAAAAAGGCGGGCGAACAGATAATGGCCAAACTCATGAATAAGAATGAGTGCGCCAAAAACAAGAACGGTAATCAATATGGTCGTTACAATGTTTATCATTTTATATCCTTTCTTGATACCGACAGATTTTCAAAACAAGAAACCGCCGCTTGAGCAACAACAGGTTTCGTACTGTGAAACAATCCTCCAAAGCCTATCATCCCTCTTTCACGGCTTCTCTTACCTGCTGGTCTGCCTGCATGATCTGGGCAAGCGTTGGCGCTTTTTGATTTGGATACGTTTGCACCGCCCTTGTCACTATATCAAAAATATCGGTAAAACCAATTTTATCATGCAAAAACAAGTCTACCGCCGCCTCGTTTGCCGCGTTTAATACACATGGCAAAAGGCCGCCGGCCACATAAGCCTGCCTTGCTAAGGGCAACAAGGTAAATGTCTCTTCATCAGGCGCATAAAAAGTCAATTTGCCAAGAGCCGCCAAATTCAGCCCCTCGCCCTGATAGTCACAGCGATCGGGATAAAAAAGCGCATATCGAACGCAGCTTCGCATATCAGGCACGCCCATTTGTGCCATCACACAGCCGTCTGTAAACTCAACCATAGAGTGAATCACACTCTCTCGATGAACGACAACCTCCACCTTATCAGCCGAAACGCCAAACAAATGGCAAGCTTCTATAATCTCAAATCCTTTGTTCATCATCGTTGCTGAATCGATCGAGATTTTTTGTCCCATGCTCCATGTAGGATGTTTTAACGCCTGCTCTTTTGTAATGCCGCAAAGTTCGTCTTTTTTCCGGCCCAAAAAAGGTCCGCCCGACGCTGTTAAAAGCAAGTGTTTGACCTCTTCGCGTTTTCCAGACAATAAACACTGAAAAATAGCCGAATGTTCACTGTCCACCGGCAAAATTTTCACGTTGTTTTCTTTGGCCGCCTGCATAACCAGCTCACCGGCACAAACCAGTGTCTCTTTATTGGCAAGCGCGATATCCATACCACGATGAATAGCCGCTAATGTCGGTTCCAAACCAGCACGACCCATGATCGAATTAAACGCCATATCCGCATCTGATTCTTCAATCATATGCAAAAGTCCTTGCGGTCCGCTGAGAATTTGAGTGTTTGTATCTGCCGTTCGCACAGTTAGGTCTTTAGCGGCCTCTTCGTTCAGCACAGCACAATAACGGGGACTTAGCATACGGATTTGTTCCTCTAAGCATGCAATATTCTGATAGGCGGCGATTCCATCTACCGTAATCGAATAAGAATTAGCAACATCAACCGTTTGACGTCCTACCGAACCGGTAGAACCCAAAATAATAATTTTTTTGCTTTGTTTTTCCATAATATATATAAAGTTTTTCTTTCATTTAGTAACGTGTCTAAGCATAGAGCTGAGTTATATTTTTCCGAATCCGCGAAGATACAAACAATTTGAAATAACAACGTTTGCTTTCCACCAGTTTTTGCTGATGGACCATTCTTCCGGATAATCGCTCCAGTCCCATGGGATTGGCCACGAACCATCGTCAAGCTGCGTTTTTGTAATAAAATCGCACTCATATTCTGCTATTGATTGATTGTCCGCATAAAAACAGCTATCTTTTGTATTGAAAAACTGTGACGGCTTACATATATAGGCATTTCCCCATGCTGTCAAATCAGCGGTGATACTACCCTTTACTTGTGCACGCAGCTTTTCTTTCAGCATCGGTACATCAAGAATATCATTATAATAGGCTTCCTCTATATATTGCATCAATCGGATATAGCAGGCAATAGTATGCATATCCTCTACTGTTTCATCTGAAAAGAGAGAATCATAAGCATCTTTGGCAATACGGCGGCCAAGCATGTTTAAACGACTTCCCGGTTTTGCAAATCGAATGATAAATCCAGCCAGACATGCTGTGGGATTATAGGAATGATGTGATGTACTTTCACCATCGGCATGCCACCATGGGGCATGCGGATAGTCATTGTTGCTTTTTATGGTATTGTACCATAAATTATTTTCAAAATTCCGCCCGCTTTCAAGATATCGAAGAATACCCGATACAATCGGGTGTGAAGAATCGGTAACACGAATTTCATGCAAAATCTCGGTTGCGGCCCATGTTTGAATCGGCGATGAATGCGGATTCCATGCATCCGCTTCCAACGCATGGCCAAAGCCGCCGTCCTCGTTTTGATAATAAGACAAAGCGCCAAGCACAGCATCCTGACTGCCGTTCTCAAAATGATATTGCCATCTTGCCAAATCGATCGGCCTTGCATTTCGATAGATAAAATTTCTTGCTTTTGATAATGTCATGTCCATCATATGCAATCCTTATTGAATTAATATAAAGTAATCTGAAAGATTACATAAAACGAAAATAAATAATGAGGAAGCAAGAATACTGTCAAATCGATCCAACACGCCGCCATGTCCCGGAAACAGCGTACCAAAGTCTTTGACGCCGTAATGCCGCTTGACCAGCGATGCAATTAAATCGCCAATCATAGAAACAACCGCAACCAAAAGCCCCATGATAAACAGACCCGCATAATTAACCTGATGATCAAAAACCTTGTTTATGAATAAACCATACAACAGAAATACCAGCGTAGTAATCAAAAGACCGCCCACAGCGCCTTCGACTGATTTTTTGGGACTCACATCGGGAATCAACTTATGCTTTCCTAACGTCACGCCTACAAAATAGGCGCCTGTATCGGTTACCCAAGCCCCGATAAACAGCAGCGGAAACATAAACATACCAGCCCCTTCTAAATCCCGCAGAAAGACCATCGAGCAAAAGCCGGCACAAGCATAGGCATTCATCATAAAAACAAGACAAGCATCTGTAATTTGAATTTTTCCTTTAGAAAAAACTGCCACAGCAAAAACGTAAAACATATATATTAACAGTACAACGCAAACATACCTTAAAAAAGCACTGTTTTCAACAAATACATACCGTGTACAAAAAGGAATAAAGGTGAAGACCAACATAGTTGGAATCGATAAAAACCACTCTTTATCAAGACTGGCACATTTCAATATTTCATAGGAAGCCAAAAGGCTGACCACACAAGCAAAAGCGACAAATGGCCACGTGTCGGAAAAATACAAAATAGGTGCAAAAACAGCTAACGCCACAATAGCAGTTATAATTCTTGTTTTCATACAAAACTCCATTCCGCCGCCCTGAAGCGGCCTTGATTCGATTACCCTCGCAAATTAGATGCCTCCGAAACGCCGATTTCGCCTTTTATATTCTGCAACAGCCTGATCAACGTCGCTTTCGGTAAAATCCGGCCACAAAACATCGGTAAAATACAATTCTGAATAAGCGCTCTGCCACATGAGAAAATTAGAAATACGCTGTTCGCCGCCTGTACGCACGATTAAATCGGGCATGGGCGCATCTAAGGTATACAAGTGATTTGTGACATCCTCTTCTGTAATTTTTTCATACCCTTGCGCTATTAATTCATTAACGGCATGTACAATTTCTGCTCGGCCGCCATAATTCATCGCGATATTCAACCGCTTTGTGTTTTGCGATGAATCCCGCTCTATCTCTTCCATTTGCTTAACAACATCCTTAGGAAAGGGACTTTTATCCCCTAAAAAAACAATGCGTATATCCCGTTTCATCATTGTTTTGACCGCATCTTTTAAATACTGTTTGAATAACAGCATAATGGCGCTGATTTCGTGGCCTGGCCTTTTCCAATTTTCGGTCGAAAATGCGTATACCGTCACACAGTGAATACCGATATCATCGCAATATTCTACTGTTTTACGAAAAACATCTGCCCCTACCTTATGGCCGTATTCTCTCGGCAAACCGCGCTTTTTAGCCCAGCGTCCATTGCCATCCATAATAAAAGCGATATGTCGAATATCCTTTTCTCTTTGCATTTTTGACTCAGTCTGCATCAGCATCACAATTCCTTTTTACCCAAACGATTTACAACTTCTGCCAAAGACAGCTTTTAGCCAGTATAGTTCTTTGGGCAGACCAACGTCTGCCCAAAATAACCTTAAATTGACATGATTTCCTTGTTTTTCTTATCCGTAATCGTTTCTACTTGTTTAATAAACTTATCAGTAAGATCTTGGATTTTCTTTTCCAAGGTTTTTTCATCGTCCTCTGTGATTTCTTTCGCCTTTTTAGCCGCTTTTAGTTTATCATTGGCATCCCGACGTACATTTCGGATAGCCACCTTACCCTCTTCGCTCATTTTAGCCACCTGTTTGGTAAGCTCTTTTCTGGTTTCTTCGGTCAGCTGGGGAATGGAAATACGAATCACTTTTCCATCGTTCTGGGGCTGAAGGCCTAAATCCGCCACCATAATAGCCTTTTCAATTTGTTTGAGCAACGAAGGATCCCATGGGGAAACCACGATCGTTCTTGGATCAGTTGCCTTTACTTCCCCAACCTGATTGACCGGTGTGGGCGATCCATAATAATCGACTGTTACCTTATCCAACAAAGACGGATTGGCACGGCCGGCCCGCACAGTGGCCAATTCCCCTTCAAAAGCTGTAATGCATTTGTTCATTTTTTCCTCGTAAGGCTTTACTTCAAAACTCATATTAATCTCCATTATAATAATAAAATTCGACTATCTTTCGGAAAGAAACAACTCCTCATATAGCTGCGAAGCTGTTTAATTTATGATATAGAAAATATAGTACCATTACTTTTGCGTTATGTTTCGCTCCGTAATATTGTACCGATTTTTTCACCTTGAATCGCTTTGCCAATATTCGCTGGATCGTCTAATCCAAAAACAAGAACCTTCAGTTGATTGGCAAGACAAAATGCCGCCGCCGTTAAGTCGATAGCCGCTAATCTTTTGCTGAGAATCTCCTCATAGCTTAACGTATCATAGCGAACTGCCTGCGCGTCTTTCTTGGGATCAGCCGTATATACCCCGTCTATATTTTTAGCAAATAAAGAAATATCGGCCCCTATTTCAGCCGCACGCAAAACAGCGGCCGTATCGGTCGAGAAATAAGGATTGCCAAGCCCACAGCCAAACAACACAATTTTACCATCCTCTAAAGCCTGCACAGCGTCATCCCGCGTATAGGTATGTGCAAACGATGGCATATCAGCGGCGGTAAATACTTCTGCCTCTGTCCCCAGCGATAAAAAAACATCCTGCATAGCCAAACAGTTAATCGTTGTAGCCAACATGCCCATATGATCAGCCCGTGTTTGATCCATTTTATCGCCCTGACGACCGCGCCATATATTGCCGGCGCCGATGACAATTGCAATCTGCACACCCGCATTTTTCCATTTCATAATTTCAAGGCAAACTTCCTTTACATAGGAAAAATCAATAATTTCATTTTTTCCGTTGCGCAAAGCTTCTCCCGAAAGCTTCAGCAACACACGCCGATAAGACGGCTTTTTTTCACACTCCATTTGTTTCATCCTTTTCCAAATTTACCATTCATATTTTACATGAAAAAGCCGTGTTTGTAAATAGACTTTCAAGATTTTAAAACAAATCCACTTCTTAATCAATCAATTATTCTACATTCGACTGAAATACATAAAAAACGGATCATTGTTTTCACATGATCCGTTTTATAATTATAAAATAATTTGTCAATTATTTACCAAGCATCTTAGCCACTTCATCGCCAAGATTATCTTCTCTTTTTTCAATACCTTCGCCCTTTTCAAACAAAACGAAAGAATGAATCGAGAGAGGTGCATCCAATTCTTTTGCAACAGACTCTACGTATTGTTTAACGCTCATGCCATCATCTTTTACATAAGCTTGCTCATTCAAGCAGTTTTTCTCATAAAACTTGCCAATACGTCCAGTAACCATTTTTTCAATGATCTGCTCTGGCTTGCTTTCATTTTTCGGGTCTGCTTTAATCTGTGCAATCAGCACTTCTTTTTCTTCGTTAATAATTGCCTCCGGCACATCTTCTTTGGCTGTATACGCCGGTGCCATCGCAGCAATCTGAAGCGCGATATTTTTAGAGCACTCAGCAAACTGCTCGCTCTTTGCCGCGTCATCATTGGCGTTCATTTTAACAATAACGCCGGTTGTGCCCTTGCCGTGGATATAGGTATTCAAATATCCTTCTACAATAACAAAACGACGAATCGAGAGTTTTTCACCAATAACAAAGGTCTTGTCCTTCAGTTCATCCTCTACACTGACATCGCTTCCATCGAAAGGCAGTGCCATCAGCTCGTCTACATTGTTCGGACGCTTGCTCAAAATAGTACGAAGCAATCCTTTTACAAATTCGCCAAACGACTCATTTTTAGCGACAAAGTCAGTCTCCGAGTTAACCTCGATCATAGCAGCTGTTTTGCCGTCGTCGGTCAGCATAATATCAACCAGTCCTTCAGCAGCGATACGATCCTGCTTTTTCGCGGCTACTGAAAGTCCTTTTTCACGCAAAATTTTCTTGGCTGCTTCAAAATCACCGTCTGCCTCTACAAGAGCCTTTTTACAATCCATCATACCGCATCCGGTTGCTTTTCTGAGTTCGCTAACCGCACTTGCTGTAATATTTGCCATTTTCTACTCCCCCTTACTCTGCTGCTTCTGCGTTATCTGCATTTACTTCTTCTGCATCGGCTGTTTCTTCTGCAGCGTCATCAAATTGTTCGCCTTGTCTGCCCTCAATGACAGCGTCAGCCAAAGAGGAAGAAATCAATTTAATCGCACGAATGGCATCATCGTTACCAGGAATAACATAATCAGCGTCGTCCGGATCGCAGTTCGTATCAACGATAGCCACTACCGGAATACCCAATTTCTTTGCCTCTAAAACAGCGTTTCTCTCTTTGCGAGGGTCAACAATAAAGATACAGTCAGGCAAACCAGGCATATCTTTAATACCGCCGTAGTTTTTCTCCAAAGAATCACGCTCTTTTAACAGAGCCGCTACTTCTTTTTTAGGAAGAAGGTTGAAAGTGCCATCCTCCTGCATCTGATTCAGCGCATTCAATCTGGCAATACTTCTTTTAATGGTTTTAAAGTTAGTCAGCATACCGCCCGGCCAACGTACATTTACATAATACATGCCGCATTTGAGCGCTTCTTCTTTGATCGCGTCAGCCGCCTGCTTTTTTGTACCGACAAAAAGAATATTTCCTTTAGCGGTGGCAACATCGCGAACAAACATATAAGCTTCGTCAAATTTTTTCACGGTTTTCTGCAGGTCAATGATATAGATACCATTTCTCTCGGTGAAAATGTACTCAGCCATTTTCGGGTTCCATCTTCTGGTGTGGTGTCCGAAATGAACACCGGCTTCAAGCAATTGCTTAATAGAAATAACAGACATATTTATGTCCTCCTTCGGTTTATTCCACCACCACGCCGTTAGCTTGCCATACAAGCAAGAACCGAATAGGCATAGTGTGTGTTTTTATACCTTGGTATTTTACCATAAATAGTCTGTTAAATCAAGGGGTATTTCTAAGTTTTATAGGACAAACATGGATTTTTATTTGGGCGGACCTGATGGATGCGGTTCCGGACGTACTAAGATTGTATCATCACCGATACGTTCGATATTACACCACGGAATGCTGATTAAATCCGGCTTTTTAAAGCTAAACACCTTCATGTCACCCGGAACAACTATGGAAAGAATGCGGCCGGAACAAGTATCAATGGTCAAATCGCAGATGTAGCCAAGCTTGCGGCCGTCGCATACGTTGATAACTTCTTTCTCTTTTAACTCATCCACCGAACAGCCAAACATTTTTACAGGATTATGCATATAAGACCGCCGCTTCCTTCGTTGATAATACGCTGTAACGTTTCGCCCAACTTCATCCGCGCGTCGTCCGGCATGTGGGCCAGCTTAGTGTGCAGACCTTCGTTCACCAGTTCGTGTAAACTCTTGCCGAAAATATTTGAATTCCAGATCGATTTGGGATCTTCTTCAAATTCATGAAGCAGATAGCTGACAAGCTCTTCCGACTGCTGTTCGGTGCCAACCACCGGATTAATTTCCGTTTCAATATTCGCTTTAATCATATGAATGGAAGGAGCGCTGGCCTTGAGTCTTACACCATAACTGCCCGAACGCTTTACAATTTCTGGTTCATCCAAAGACAGCTCAGAAATATCCGGCATAATAATACCATAACCTCGATTTTCCACCTCAGTCAATGCCGCTGCCACTGAATCAAACTTCTTTTTTTGCCTGGAAAGCTCAATTATTGAATACATAAGGTCTTCTTCATCTTTAATTGTGCTGCCCGTATACTCGCTGACTAACTGATAAAATACATCGCCATCCAGCTTGACCTTTACACGAACCGCTCCGCTGCCTGAATCGATACTGGCGACGCTCGCATCCTCAATCGCCTCTTCACTGCTCATATAAGCAACAGCGCCTTTTACATCAGCCAAATTCACAATACTTCTGGCGCACTGCAAGGATGCATCCATTAATGATTTACGAAGCGGACTTTCTTCTTCTAACAAAGTCAGCCAAGCAGGCAGATCAAAGCCTAACTCTTTCACCGGAAATTCATCTAAAATCATGCGCATAATCGAATGAATATCCTCTGTGTTCAGACTTTGGCAATTAACAAGCGCAACCGGCGCTTGGTACTTATCTTCCAATGTCATAGCCAGGTTGATTGTTTGCTCGCTTTCGGGTGAAGCACTATTGATCACCAACACAAACGGCTTGCCATATTTTTTCAAATCAGCCACAATTTCTTCTTCCGCCGACACATAATCCTCTCTGGTCAGCTCACCAAAGCTGCCGTCGGCTGTTATGGCAACGGCAACCGTTGAATGCTCTTTGATAACCTTCATTGTGCCGAATTTAGACGCCTCTTCAAATTTCATTGGCTTTTCGCTCCACGGCGTCATAACCAATCTTGGCTGCTCGTCTTCATAATAGCCAAGCGCGCTGGGCACTACATAACCGACGCAATCAATCAGCTTCATTCTCATAGAGATAGCATCATTCATTGTCACTTCAACCGCTTCGTCCGGAATGAATTTAGGCTCGGTCGTCATAACCGTTTTGCCTGAGCCGCTTTGCGGCATTTCATCGATAGCACGTTCCCGATCAAAGGGATTCGCTATATTCGGAATCACAAGGGATTCCATGAATTTTCTGATAAATGTACTTTTGCCTGTGCGCACTGCGCCAACAACGCCCACATACATTTCGCCGTTTGTCCTTTTTGCAATATCTTTGTATACACCTGCGTCAACCATGACCGCACCTCCGATTATTATTACACTCATTGGTATGCATTGGCGCTTTCATTTATGACTCAATATAAAGCCGACTGCCCTAAAACAAAAGAACAGCCGATTTAAAAACAATCGGCTATTCTTTTATACCTTTTTTATTTTTCGTTTTCCGGGACATGCTTTTTTAACATAACCGTAACGGTATAATAGTTCCCTTCCGTTTTGATCCGGAGCTGCCCCTCCATACGAGACAGCAAACGC
This sequence comes from Clostridiales bacterium, assembly GCA_022791195.1. Lineage (GTDB taxonomy): Bacteria > Bacillota > Clostridia > Oscillospirales > CAG-272 > CAKSEI01. Next base: position 91,821 of record JAAVYP010000051.1, read on the forward strand.
CGGCAGCTTTTAAGGCCAATCTTAGTGCTGGCCACCTTAACGGCTGTTTTGTTGATCCGATTCTTAATCATGATTCGGATAAACGGATCGTCATGGTCAATCGCCACTTGGATCGGCTCTTTTTTATCGGCATATTTCAATAAATTTGAACAAATATTATCAAAGACACGTAACAGTGCATCTGAATCAATACACAGCGAAAAGCTATCGTCTTGTGCCTCCAGCGCCTCTTTTTCAGAAGACACTTTATAGCCGCGTTCTTCCAACATATACACTTGCTCAGCAATCATTTGCTCTAACAGCGCCCGTCCGTCAAAGCATTCCATATGGAGAGATTCCGGTGCGTCGTTTTTAAATACCGTAAAATAATCGAACAGTTTATCAGACATATTTTTTAACTGATAAGCCTTCTCAACTGATTTTTGAATATACTGTTCTTTTTGCGCTTCCGAAGAATAAACACCGGCGTTAATAATTTCAAGATAACCGATCAAGGCAGAAAGCGGCGTTCGCAAATCATGAGACATAGCTGTAATCAGTTCTTGGTTCGCATCATATGCTTCTTTTTCGGCCTGCAAACGCTCGATCAACGAAATTCTCATGTCATCTACATTCTGCGCTAAATAAGAAATTTCGTCTTTTCCCTTTACGGTGACGCTTTTCTCGAATTGACCGCCCTCAATTTCAGCAACTTCATCGGCAATCTGGCTCAAATACATAATCGTATTGCGCACAAACCGAAGCACCAACAAAGAAAATACAATCAACGATAAAATAACTGAAATGATTAAAAGAATCAACAACAATCTAACATCGGTACCAACCGCAATGAAAACATTTAAGTCTTCATAGTAAATGCGCTCATATGTGTTGTCTTTTAAATTGGCAGGCGTACTGGAGTTGCCTAAAGCCTCTGTTCCATCTATATCTTGCTGCTTTGCCGCTTCGTCAGTGGGAAAAGCAGAACTTGGCTCCGTACTTGCGTTAGAGGTACTGTCAACATCCTCATCCGTGTCAGGCTCCTTTGCCATATCCGTATCATCAGTAGAATCAACACCCATATCATCTGTACCAGCAGAATCAGTGATATCCGTACTGTCTGCGCCCGGCTGGTCAGAAGAGTCCTGCGTCGTTGGTTGATTGATTTTAACTTGCTCTTTGCGTTCAATAAAGCGGATAACCCGGCTGTCCCAATAGTAATCTCTTTCCCGTTCGTCATACGAATAGCTATCGTCAATCGGGTCATCTGAATTAAAAATCAACTGGTCGCCACGATAAATATGCATGAACTTCAGATCGTTGCGATTGATCCACGAAGTCAGAGTGGAAAAATCACTGCTGACAACCCCTTTGTGCTCAACATACTCTTCAAATTCACTTAATTTTCGTTGCGCATATTGGGTTGATGAATATTTATCGACCACTTGCGAACTAACCAAATACAATATCCAAAACAACAAAAGAGAAATGCAAAGAGAACAAAAAACGGCAGTCAATAATTTCATGCCGAGTTTTGTTCTGATTAAATGTTTTTTATTTGTTTCTTTTTTTCTGTTATTCAACCCTGTATCCTTTACCCCATACCGTTTTGACATATTTAGGACTTTGCGGATTGTCTTCGATCTTGGTTCTTAGCTTGCGAATGTGCACCATCACCGTATTATTCGCCGAATAAAAATACGGTTCGTCCCAAATACTTTCGTAAATATTTTGAGGTGAAAAAATTTTCTTTTTATGCGAAGCAAGCAAAAGCAGAATCCGGTATTCAATATCAGTTAAAATGATTTCATTTTCGCCTTTTTTTACTTCGTTAAATTCCGTGTTGATCAACAAATCATACACAGTTATATATTTATCCAATTCTTTGTTTTTTCCGTTGTAAACATAATAGCGCCGCAGCAAAGCCTTTACTCTGGCTAACAGTTCATTATAGGAAAAGGGCTTGGATAAATAATCGTCTCCGCCTGATGAAAAGCCCATCGCTTTATCAGAATCCTGTGTTTTAGCAGTCAAAAACAGCACTGGCGCCATCGTGTTCTCCCGCAGCTGCGCGCACACCTTATAGCCAGACATGCCCGGCATCATGACATCTAAAATAATTAAATCAATAGTATCGTCCACAATCGCCAGCGCCTCAGGCCCATCTGAAGCGGTAACTACATCATATCCTTCTCCACTCAAAAAGATAGATATGACCTCTCTTAGATCAGGATTATCATCAACAACTAAAATTCTATTTTTCATTTTTCAATGGCTGCTCCATTAAAACGAACAGGTATACCGGCATTTTTAGCAACAGGCTTATGAATAATCGGCTTCCATTCCACTCTGGCAAACAGCGCATAAATCGAAATAGGCACATAGGTGAACATAAAAAACGGAAAAGTAAATAAATACAACATTTTTTTAGCAGCGTGACAATGTATCTTTTTCCATTCGGAAATGACAGTCAGCGTTCCCATGAGCACAAAAAGACCATAGAATCCTAAAAACGCCTGTGCCAACACAATCAAAAGATCTGATGCCAAAGGATCACCCACAGCAGCCGCATAAATAAAGGCAACACTGTCGATCACAAAAAGCAGCAATGTAATCAGCATGCTCGGTGCAATCGTCATCATCATATCGAAAGCAGAAAACTTTGCCCCTTTAAACATAGAAGTAAACAGCTTGCCGCCATAGTTAAAGAACACTTGGTAAAAGCCCTTGGCCCATCTAAGCCGCTGTCTTGCCGACTGCTTAAGCTTAACAGGCTGCTCGTCATATAATACAGCATCGTCACAATAACCAACTTTTTCCCCGTGAACAATGCTGTCAATCGTAAATTCAATATCCTCGGTCAGCAAATTATGCTTCCAGCCGCAGTTGCGGCGCACAATATCATCGCAAATTAAAAAGCCGGTACCGGATATAGCACAGCTTGTGCCTAAAATCATACGTGCGTTATTCAAAAAACGTGCTTCACGCAAAAACCAAAGAGAGGATGCCGCTGACAACCAGTTATCACCGTAATTTTTCGAGTTGCGATAGCTGGTAACAATTCGATAGCCATGATCAAAAGTAGCATTCATGTTGGCAATATAATTTTCATCTAATATATTATCCGCATCAAAGACAAAGAAACCCTCATAGCCGCGCTCGGCATAATCGCTGTAAATAATATTAAAGATATAATTTAGTGCATAGCCCTTGCCGATATGCGCAAGGTCATTTCTTGCATAGACATACGCACCCTTCGAGGCAGCTACTTCTGCCGTACGGTCGGTACAGTTATCGGCAATAACAAATACGTCAAACAACTCTTTGGGATAATTTTGCTGATTTAAGCTGTCCAGCAACTCACCAATCACCGCTTGCTCATTACGCGCTGAAATAATCACAGCAAATTTATGGAGCTTTTCTGCTTCAAATTTTTTCGGTTTGCAAAAAAGCGCAACAGCAACATAAAAAAACTGATACGCAAAACAAAGTGTAAAAACAACAAACAGTACAAAATTAATAAAAATTACAGTACTCACAAAAACCTACCCTTTCAAAGCGCCAGAAGGTTATACCAAAAGGTATAGAAAATCCATTGGTTGCGATCACAGAAAGTCGGTTCGCCTGTCAACAGGCATTTTCTAAACGCTCTTTTTCAATTTTTACAAAGAATTTCTCATACCAACAAGAAACTTTTTGCAAGTTTTCTGTAGCCATTGTAAGCAGACAATCTTAAAATTCGTATACAAAAATTCTTAAAGTTTCTTAACATGTTGATAAAACAAGAAATTTTATTCATATCAAACGCCAACAAAAACAGTTTCTTGAACGTTCATTGTATTTATTTCATTCATCTTGTACTGCCCTGAGCAGACTCTTTTACACTCTCCTTTGTTGCTTTTCTCACTCCGCTGCCAATATTTTCAATAACAAGTCGTATGTACGGCCCACTGAAAATAAATCCAACCTTTCTTTGACCGTATGAATATCGTACAGGTTTGGTCCGATCGAAATAAGTTCAGCTTTTTCGCCCAAGCCTTTTTTGATAAAGCCGCATTCGACCCCTGCATGCATACCCGCAATGCGCGGCTTTTGGCCATGATACAGCTTTTCATATTCACGGATATAGATTTTCTCAAGCTGGCTATTTTCTGCTCGTTCCCAGCAATCATAAAAACCGGTTTCTTCGATTTCTGCATCTAATAGAGATGCGATCGACTGATAACGGGCAAGCCATTCATGATATTTAGACGCCGTATTAAATCTCATCAAATAGGCAAGAACGATTTCATTCTCTTTGGTATGAACAACCCCTAAATTAGAGGAAACATCCACAAGATTCATCTGCGGCTCTTTCCCAAGCGAAAGGACACCCTCAGGCGCCATAAACATGCACAGCAGCACTCTATGCGTTTGTCTGTACGAGAGCACCTGTTCTTTGGCACCAATAGAATCAAGACGAATCGTAAAAGATGCGTCCTCTTCGGACAGCTCGCCCGCTATCTGTTTTTTTAAGCATGCCGCTTCTCTTTTTAGTTTTTCAAAATCCGCACAAGTAATCACAGCGCAGCTTTCGCCCGTGATAACATTGTGCTTATCACCGCCGTCAAAAGAGACTAAATTAAACGGCATTTTTTGATATTGCTGATACAGAAAACGCGCTAAAATCCGGTTTGCATTCCCGCGCGACAAATGAATATCAGCACCCGAATGTCCACCGGCAAGTCCTGTGACTTTAATACGCGCGCATTTATACGGCGAACAGGCCTTTTCATAAGCAAAACGATAGGTAATGTCCGCGCCGCCAGCGCAGCTGACAATGCAGGTACCCTCTTCTTCAGAGTCAAGGTTTATGACACGCTCTGCCTGAATTTTAGTATAATCGAAATGCTTGGCACCGGTCATGCCGCTTTCTTCATCCACAGTAAACAAACATTCAAGAGGACCATGCCGCAAAGATGAATCGGTTAAGACAGCCAACATCATAGCAACCGCAATGCCGTCATCAGCCCCAAGCGTGGTATTCTCAGCCGATAAAAAACCTTCTCGCACCACCAGTTGGAGAGGATCTTTTAAAAAATCGTGCGAAGAGTCCGCTGTTTTTTCACCGACCATATCCAAGTGCCCCTGCAAAAGAAGCGCCGGCATGTTTTCACAGCCCGGCGCCGGTTTTTTGCGGACAAACACATTATGGTATTCGTCCTGTTCGCAATACAGACCATGTTCCATGGCCACTTTCTCAATATAATCGGCTAACTTTTTTTCATGGCCTGATATATGGGGAATCGAGACAATTTCCTGAAAAAAGAAAAATACATTTTCCGGGTAATAGCCACGCAACGCCTCTAATCCACCATTTTTACCTTTATTCATCATAACCGTTCGGATGGGCTTTGTGCCATGCAAAGGCAGAGGCAATAATATCTTCAATGCCGTATTGTCTATGCCATCCCAAAATTCGTTCAGCCTTTTCACTGGTGGCAACCAAAACAGGGGGATCGCCCGGTCTTCTGTCCTCAAATACAGAGGGAATCTCACACCCGGTTACCTTGCGTGCCGCATTCAAAATTTCCAAATTAGAATATCCGCCGCCTGAACCAAGATTAAATTCGTCAGAGCAATTGTTCTTGAGCATATATTCCATCGCCAAAATATGCGCTTGTGCTAAATCCATAACGTGAATATAATCGCGAATACAGGTACCGTCTTTGGTTGGATAATCATTGCCAAAAACGCTTAATTTTTCTCTTTTCCCCAGCGCGACCTGCAGTATAATCGGAATTAAATGTGTTTCAGGATTATGATCTTCTCCGATATTTCCCGAAGGATGTGCACCTGCCACATTGAAATAACGCAGACTCATGCTGTTCAGACCATAGGCTACGCCAAACCATTTCAGCATGTCTTCAATAGCCAGCTTTGTCTGACCATAAGTGTTAATCGGGTGCTGCGGCGTCTCTTCTGAAATTGGATTTTCTTCGGGTTCTCCATACGTAGCTGCTGTAGAAGAAAATACAACATTTTTTACGCCATGCTCAATCATGCTGTGGAAAAGATGCATGCTTTGCGCTACATTGTTGTTATAATATTCATAAGGATGCAGCATGCTTTCGCCCACTAACGAAAAAGCAGCAAAATGCATAACCGCGTCAATTTTGTTTTCGGTAAACACCTTGTGCATAAACGTCTCGTCTCCGACAGAACCGATATACAGCTTTACATCGCCGACGGCTTGTTTATGTCCTTTGGATAAATTATCAACAACAACAACTTCATATCCTTTTTCTTTCAGAGCTGCTACGGCACAGCTGCCGATATAGCCAGCTCCGCCTGTTACCAGAATACTCATTCTGTTTCCCTCCCAAATTCAATATGCATATCAATAAAAGATTATCCAATTTTACACACAAAAATGCAACGAAACCGTTAACGGTTTCGTTGTAAAAAACGATCCAACGCTTCGCGCAGCTGCGCCGCATTCGCTTCTGGCGAAGAAGGATTGCAGCTTGCCCATACACCCGATTCGCTCGAGGCCCTGTACTGCTGCACATCGGCACTGCGCATCGGCGTCAGCATTTCCACATGGAAATGATAACAGTCCGCCACGGGTTCAGATAAATTAACCGGTGCATTGTGCATACACATCATATAAGGAAAAACCGTATCAAACAAATGGTCATAGGCGCCGGTAATCTGGCGCAAGATGATTCCAAAATTCTCTTTTGTCTTTTTATCAAACTGTCCGATATGCTGAATATGTTTTTTAGCGCTGATATAAACACCATAGGCATATTCTGAAAAGAATGGAACATAAGCGACAAAATCTTCATTTTCACAAATGATTCGTTCGCCAAAGTTTTTCTCTTCTTCATTCATAGCGCAAAACAGACATCTGCCCTGCTCTGCCAAAAACTCTTTGGCGCTGGACAGCTCCAACTCAATCTTTTTTGGCAAAAAGGGATAACCATAGATTTGACCATGCGGATGAGGCTGTGTCACCCCGACCTCTTTGCCTCTGTTCTCAAAAATAAATACATATTTTATTTTTTCATCGGCTGACAAATCACAAAACCGCTGCTGCCATAAATCAACGAGCTGGCCCATATGATCATCATCTAAATCATATAATTTCCCGTGATGGTCAGGCGAAAACAAGATGACCTCACACTTGCCGTATGCCGGCGCTGTCTTATAAAACGCTTTGCCCGCAGGTGTGACCGGAGCACTCATCTCAGCCGGCGGATTCGAGAGAGCCGGAAAATCATTGTCATATTTATAGACTTTGTAATCATCAGGCACCTTGCCCGATCCAGGACAAAAAGGACAATAATCCTTGGGCATATTGGGTCGTTTGGCCCGATTTGAAATGACCATGACCCAATCTTTTGTCATTGGGTTCCATCTAAGTTCTGCCATACCAAACTCCATTTCATCTATATAATTTAATAAAATAATAACATGTCAGCGCTTATTTTAATGAATCGACTTACAGACATACTCTAAACTAATCAATTATATCATATTTTTACCCAAAATACAATTATTTTTTCGGCTCACTGCTTTATTTTTTGATTTAGTCTTTGATCCAAATAGCTTTGCAGAATAATTTCTGCAGCAAGTGTATCCACTCGTTTTTTTCTGTTTTTTCCGCGTGTATTAGTCATGTTTAAATAAACATGTGCTTCGCTCGTTGAGAGACGTTCGTCTACCATGACCACATCAAGACCACTCGTCTGCTGCAGCAATGTCCCAAATTGTACGGCTTTTTCGGAGCGTTCTCCTCTGCTGCCGTTCATATTAATCGGATTTCCCAATACAATGAAGTCGCATTCACGCTCTTTGGCAATTTGAGCAACTTGAGCAGCCAACTGCTTTTTACCATCAGCCGTCATCGTAAAAAGACCGCTTGCAATGGAGCCGGTAGGGTCGCTAATCGCGATACCAGTTCGTTTATCTCCGTAATCAACACCTAATATTCTCACTCCGACTTTCCTCTTTTCTTATCAACAAACAGTCCCTACTCACGTACATTTAGAAACAGTTCCGGGCAGTTGGCTTTGGCAAATTGAATAATCGTCTCTTTATCCGGTACCGCCTCAAGGCCGCCTTCGGCGGCATCAGTCAAGGTGCCTGCCACATTAGCATACTCACACGCATGGTCATATAATTTGCGTTTCATATAATCATCAATAAAAGCAATATCAAAAGCGGCGTCTGCATATCCATTTTCATACACATGATCCGCAGGCTTTAATGCATACGATTGAATTGCTTTATAATATTTTCCGTAATTCAGAAAAATGCCCTTTTCTTTCCTTTTAATTACTACACATTTTGCCCCCGTCTTGTTTTGAAATAAGACAGCTGCTTTCATACAGCCCTCCATCGAATCTACTTTGACGCGGGTATATTGATAGACCTCTTCCTCATCTAAAAAGACTGTGTTAACCCCTTCCAACAGCTCAAAAGGAAAATCCCGCTTTATAGGGCTGGCTGACAAAAACAACGGAATATGCTTCATCTTAGCCAAGCGCGCACTGGCAACGGCCACTTCATGGGCCACATCAAAATGAAGATACACCGCATCCGGCTTTGTAGTAAAGGCATTTTCAGCATCTTTTACCGCAAAGTCTGCATTGGCTCCGGCAAAACAAATCTCACTCTGATTCCCTTGAGCGCTGTGAATAATAGTGCGAAGTCCGGTCTTTTGCTTGCGTGTCATATAAAAAAAGCGAACATCGATCCCGCTGCCATGTAAATACTCTCGTATGCGCCGGCCGGTAAAATCCTCACCAGCACGTCCCGCTAAAATGGAAGATGCGCCTAATTTGCATGCACAAAGCGCCGAAATGGCCCCTTTGCCGCCTACCCATTCTTTGCATGCTTCGGCTTGCGTTACATACCCAGATACAGGCAAACCGGGAACATGAAAATCAGTCTGCAAATACGTATTGCCAATCACAAGAATGCGCGGTTTCATTTCATTTTCCTTTCCGATTTCACAACTGAAAAGCTATTGCATTCGTCTTTTTTCTCTATTTCAATAACACTGCATTTGTTTTAGGGCATGATACAGCTCAAGAGCTATTCTGTTTGTATAATAAGCAAAAAATATATTTTCATTTTATCATAATGCCTTTTCAAAATCAAGAGAAGCACCATGCAAAACACCGCTTTGTATTGACACAAGTCCCTGCATATTGTATAATTTATACAATTTAGATACTGACCCTTGATCACTTTCTCAATTTTACCACGAAGAAAGGCAAATAAGAACAAAATGAAAAAAATCTCTCTGCTTTTTTTGGCCCTATGTCTTACACTATTCGCCGCCTGTTCCAAAAATGAAAGCGATGTGCCAAACGGCATGAAGGCTGCCTCCAACGAATATTCCGATTATCATTTATTCGTGCCGGACAGTTGGACAGTTGAAACCTCTACCGGTGTCATCACGGCTAAATACAGCGATTCTGTTATGGCTAATATTTCCATGATGGCGTTGTCTCTTGGCAGTGAAAGTACCACCATTGACGCTTATTGGGATTCTTTTAAAGAAACCTTTGCGCAAACAATTGCCGACTGGCAGGAAGAAAGCAGCGAGGACATGCTTTTGGATGGTCACGCCGCAAAAAAGTATATTTACACCGGCACGGTCGCCTCTATTGAAGCGAAATATATGCAGGTTCTCTGTATACGCCAAAATGCTGTCTATATCTTTACCTACACGGCATCCCCTGAAAAATTCGATGACTATATAAACGATATTAATAAAATGCTGGATACATTTACATTTAAATAATGAACAAAGAAATTTACTTTGATAACAGCGCAACAACAAAGCTTTGCTCACCGGCGATCGATGCCATGGAAGAAATGATGAACCAAACATTTGCCAATCCTTCTTCCCTGCACTCAGCCGGGTTTCAAGCTGAAAAGCGCCTTGACGAAGCAAGACAAAGAGTTCTTGCCGCATTGGGCGTGCGAGATAAAGGCGCACGTCTTGTTTTTACCGCCTCGGGAACCGAAGCAAATAATCTCGCACTGATAGGAACTGTCCGCGCAAAGGAAAAATATCACGGCGGAACGATTATTCTTTCAGACAGCGAACATGCCAGCGTACATGAGTGCGCTGCCTATTTAAAGAAAAAAGGCTTCACAATTGTTTATCTTTCCGCCAAAAAAGGAAAAATAGATCCGGCAGAGTTAGCAGAACTCATTGACGAAAAGACTGTTTTGCTATCGATTATGCACGTAAACAACGAATTAGGTTCACTTTATGATCTGCAAACGCTTTTTCGTATAGCCAAGCAAAAAAAGCCGGATCTGATTACACATACAGACGCCGTACAGTCATTTTTAAAAATACCATTTACCCCACAACAGCTGGGAGCCGATCTTGTCAGCATCAGTGCCCATAAGATACATGGGCCTAAAGGTGCCGGCGCTCTTTATATTTCCGGGGAAATGATCAAGCAGAAAAAAATTTCACCGCTCATTTTTGGCGGCGGACAAGAAAATGGATTTCGTTCAGGTACCGAAAATACAATCTCTATTGCCGGGTTCGGCGCCGCGGCACAATACATGGCCGCCCGCATGAAAGAAAATTATGTCCATGCGCTCAAAGTTCGCACCGCGTTGATCGAACACCTGTCCTCGTCTGTTCAGATCAATCAGGCCGAGTTGTATTCTCCCTATATAATCAACTTGACACTGCCCTGCATTAAAAGTGAAACAATGCTGCATTATTTATCTGGTCAAGCCATTTATGTTTCCAGCGGCTCTGCGTGCTCTTCTCATAAAAAAGCACCAAGCAGAGCGCTTATCGCATACGGATTAACCGAACAAGAAGCAGACTCCTCTTTGCGCATCAGTTTGTGTGAAGAAAACACGATAGAAGAAGCCCTGTATACAGCCGATGCACTAAACCAAGGTATTAAAACACTAATACATGCAAAGTAGACAAGTATAATTCAAAATTTATTTATACATTTGTGCTACTATAAAGAAAACGATTCACAAAAAGAAACCACACTCGAAAGGATGACAATCAAAATGGGAAAAGGGAATCGCATAAGAACTGAACGTGCCGATGAAAGACTGGCAAAAAAAGAAGCAGAAAAAAGAAAAAATAAAAAAGCCCGTATCAACCACATCATCACCATGGTTGTTTGCGTTTTTTTAATTGTTGTTTTAGTGGGCAGCCTTATTTTTGCCGCATTTAAAAACACAATCGATAAACATTTTCTGCACAGTTCTGTTTCTGTCTCATCTGAAAATTATCAACTCAACAATGCAGAAATGTCTTATTTTTTCAACACCCAGTATAACTACTTTTTGAATCAATATGGCAGCATGATCTCTTATTTCAATCTTGATACGACCAAAAGCTTGAAAAAGCAAGCTTGCACCATGGCACAAAAAGAAAATTACACATGGTATGACTATTTTGTTGATGCAGCAAAAAACAGCATAGAAGAAGTTTTCGTTCTATGTGAAGAAGCCAAAAGCCGTGGTATTGCATTGAACGATGAAGACAACAAAATTGTTGATGAAACTATAGAACAGTTGAAAAGTGCTGCATCAAAAGCAAACGTGAGCCTAAAAAAATACATTGAACAGAATTTCGGCAAAAATGTAACCGAAGAAGATGTACGTAATTGCGCCACCATGCAGCAGCTCGCTTCCAAATGCTATCGTGAAGTCTATAATGAGCCATCATATAGTGATGACGCCATTGCAAAGCAATGCGAAGAGAATATGGGAACCTATTATTTCTTCGATTATAAATCCTTCGTATTTAAAGCAGAAACAACCGACAGCGCTTCTGATGAAGAGAAAGAAGAAGCCGACAAAAAAGCTTCTGATGATGCCGATGCATTATTTAAAGCCGCCGTATCTGCTGAAGCCTTTGATACTTTTGTAGAAGACTATTACAGAAAAAACAATACCGTTGTTGCTGACAATGCAGACAACGCGTCCGACCAAAATGTTATGACTGAATCAAAGTTAAAAGAAAATGTAGAAAAAACATTGACAACCGGCGCCGCATATACAACCGAAACAGATCTTGGCAAATGGGCCTTTTCTAAGGATGCGATTGGCAATTATGAACGCAAAGCCGGCGATGTAACAATCATCAGCGACAAGACAAATAACACATATACCGTTTATTATTTGGTCACTCCCCTCTATCGTCATGAATATAACACCAAAAACGTACGGCACATTTTGATCGCAACGGATACTGCCAATTCAGGTGAGGGACTGAATGATGAAGCCGCCAAAGCCAAAGCAGAAGAGATTTTAACTGAGTTTAAGGCTGGCAGCAATACAAGCGATGCTTTTGGCGCCTTAGCTGAACAATATACCATGGACGATGGTTCCAAGACAACCGGCGGCCTTTATGAAAATGTGAAAAAGGGACAAATGGTAGACGAATTTGAAGATTGGATTTACAGCTCTGAAAGACAGCCCGGACAAACCGAAATCGTAAAAACCTCCTATGGTTACCACATTATGTATTTTGTTGGAGACGGCAAAATTTCTTGGCAAGTAGAGGCAGAAGAAGGCTTGCGCAAAGCTGATTATGACGAAGTCTACACCGGCCTAAAAGAAAAATACGAGTTGAATTACAATGAGAAAAATCTCAAAAAATTAAGCACTATCGGCGCATAAAAAAAGAGACCTGACGGTCTCTTTTTTTATGCATGATAGTAGCAACAAGAATTAAATCCACCAGTGCGGCGTCAGATCACCAAGTGTTATGATTTGTTGTTTTTCATAATCCAGCATGATTTCGATTTTCGTATAGTTTTCCGGCATTAACTGAACCATCAGTTCCCGACACGCACCGCAGGGCGCTCCTGATTTGCCATCAGGCATCAGCGCTAACACTTTCTTAATCTCATGCTCCCCATTGGTTATCATCGAAAACAAAGCACTTCGTTCTGCACAGATGCCAAGTGTAGAACATGTATCTACGCAAACGCCTGTATAAATGCGATTGGTAGCCGAAAGAACAGCGGCGGCAACCCCGCCTGCTTCCACATATTTTGAAATCGTTCTGCCGTTTTGTACACGTTTAGCGGCTTGATACATCTCCTGCCATATTAAATCCATTTTTTATGCAACCTTTTCATCAACCTTTTTCGGTTTATGCGTCGGCATTTTCCCAGTTATGATACACTTGCTGCACATCATCGTTATCCTCTAAATGTTCAAGCAGCAAATTCATGTGACGAATATCCTCTTCGTCGCTGAGCGTCACATAGTTTTGCGGAATCTTGTCCTGTTCAGCCGAAGCAATCGAATAGCCCTTCTCTTCTATCGCTTGTCTTACGTCACTAAGCTGATTCGTCGCGGTATAGATCATGTAGAAACCATCATCAGCCTGAAAATCTTCAGCGCCGGCCTCCAGTGCTACTTCCATGAGCTGATCTTCGTCGAGTTTGTTATCCTCGTCCTCAATGACAATAGTTCCCTTATCCTCAAACAAATAGCTAACACAGCCGGTTTGCCCTAAATTGCCGCCGAATTTATCAAAATAATGTCTTAAATCAGACGCTGTACGATTCCGGTTATCTGTTGTGGTATAAACAATTACCGCCACACCAGAGGGGCCATAGCCTTCATAGTAAAGCTCTTCATAGGCAACATCGTTTTCGCCCTGCGCCTTTTTGATCAAACGGTCTATATTGTCATTCGGCACATTGTTGCTCTTCGCTTTTGCAATCAAGTCCTTTAACTTTCGGTTTACCGATGGATCAGCGCCGCCTTCTTTGATAGCAATCATCATCTCTTTACCAATTTTGGTAAACACCTTGGCCCGCTGTGCGTCTGTTTTTTCCTTTTTATGCATTATATTTTTCCATTTAGAATGTCCTGACATGTTCTTCTCCTTTCATTTCACAAAATGATGACAATCGGTTTATTTAAATTTTTTCGGGTGTTTTCATACAAATTAAATGCATTGCATTTTCTAACACCTGTTTGGCCGCGGCTGTCAGGCGCAAACGAGTATTGCGCACCTTCTCATTTTCTGCGCCAACAATTTTGCAGGCATGATAAAAACGGTTAAAAGTACTGCACACCTCTAATATGTAACGTGTAATCAAATAAGGCTCGTACTCATCTAACGCTTGTGTGATTCTCTCTTCAAATTGAGACAGTGTTTTGGCCAGCACCATCTCTTCTGCCGTGCTGAGCTCGCAGTCATTCCCAGTCGGACTTGCCTTTTTCAATACCGAACAGGCACGTGCGTAGGTATACTGCGCATAAGGGCCTGTATTTCCTTCAAAGGATAAAACATCTTCCATAATAAAATTAATATCCTTAATGCGGGTGTTGGAAAGATAGTGGAAAATGATAGCGCCTACGCCAACCGCCTCAGCGGTTTTCTCATCCAAAACTTCATCTGGATTCTTTTCTTTCATAATATCCGAAGCCTTAGCAATCGCTTGGGCAAACAGATCACGCAAAAGAATCACGTTTCCGGTACGGGTGGCTAATTTCGCACCATTAATGCTCACTGTGCCGTATGGAACATGGACCAATTCATTGTACCAGTCATAACCCATAAGCTCCACTACCTTGAACCACTGGGCAAAATGAAGACTTTGTCCGGCCGAGGTTACGTAAATCGCTTTGTCAAAATGATAGGTTTCTTTGCGATATACCGCCGCTGCAATATCCCGCGTAGGATATAGGGTTGTACCGTCGCGCTTCAAAATCAAGCAAGGCGGCATATTGTAAGCCGAAAGATCGACAATCGAAGCGCCGTCGTCCTGCTTTAAAAGACTCATGTCTCTCAGCTTTTGCACCTGCGCAGGCATTTTGTCCGTATAAAAGCTCTCGCCCTTATAACTGTCGAAGGTGATATCCAGCTGTTTATAAGTTTTTTCATATTCAGCAAGGCTGATTTCAATAAACCATTTCCAAAGCGCTATATTCTCTTCGTCCTGCTGTTCCAATTTTTTAAATTCCGCTCTAGCCCGTTCGTTCAAGCTTTCATCATGTTCCGCTTCCTGGTTAATGCGAACGTAGAGAGAGACCAGTTCATCAATGCCGTTTTCCTCAATCGCTTCTTTGCTTCCCCACAGCTTATAGGCGGTAATGAGTTTGCCGAACTGGGTGCCCCAGTCGCCTAAATAATTGATGCCCACACATTGATAGCCTGCAAATTCGTGCATTTTTTTGAGCGAGTGCCCGATGACGGTCGTGCCTAAATGGCCAATATGGAAAGGCTTCGCCACATTCGGTGACGAATAATCCAAGACAACCACCTTGCCTTTACCCGTTTCGCTTGCGCCGTATCGTTCGCCTTCGCACAATACCCGGTCAATAACGCGGCCGGCAAAATGCTGATCGACGGTAAAATTCAAATAGCCGCCAAGCACGTTGGCATTGCCAATGCCGTCACAGTTAAACTGATCGGCTATTTTTTCAGCAATCATCTGCGGCGAAGCGCGCAGTGCCTTGCTAAGTTTGAAACATGGCAGCGCCAAATCTCCCATCGCTGCATCCTTAGGATATTCCAGCATGTCCTGTACATTTTCGATCGACAGACCATGCTCTGCATTGAATAAGCTCAGCTTTTGTAAAATGGCGTCAGCCAGTCGTTTTTTCAGTTCAATCATATTTCTCTTCCTCGATTATATAGTCTATATTGATCATCACCATATCGTGGTTGATTTTTCGCATCGTGCTCATTGAACCGCACCGATCATATATCGATTTAGTTTATCACAAAATCTTATTTTTGTCTATAGAAGAGCCCTTGACAAAGGAAAGAAAGTGTGATAAACTTACTGTAAAGTAATTCACTTTACAGTTGTTGCCAGTAAAATAGCATTAGGCAATAATATTTTGTTGCTATTGATAGTAAAGTCGGTCAGAAAGGATGCTGCAAATATGGAGCTAAGCGAAAAAAATCGGTTTTCTCTGCTCTATGATTTTTATGCACCGATGCTCACGCCAAGACAAGCGGATATCATGCAGCTTTACTATGCTGACGATCTGTCTTTACAAGAAATCAGCGAAATCACAGGACTTTCAAGACAAGGGGTCAGAGACGCAGTTAAAAAAAGTGAAAAAATTCTAATCGACTGCGAAGAGAAGCTTGGTTTGTATCAAAAATACATGCAGCAAAAAGCTGATTTTGAAATGATCGTCCATCAGCTTGAACAGATAGATAAACCGGAAATTACAAACGATCTGATAGAACGCATCCGAAACATGATATTATAGGAGACGAAATGTTCACAAACCTACAAGAAAAGCTGAACGAAGCGTTCAAAAAGTTTAAAAACAAAGGCAAGCTTTCTGAAAAAGATGTTAAAGAGGGCTTGCGTTCAGTAAAACTCGCTCTTTTAGAGGCAGACGTCAATTTTAAAGTCGTTAAAGAATTCATCAGCCGTGTCACTGAACGGGCCATCGGCACAGAAGTTTTAGAAAGCCTGATGCCTGGCCAACAGGTCATAAAAATTGTCAATGAAGAATTAGTTTCTTTAATGGGCGGCGAAGCGGCCAAAATTCAAATCGCTTCCAATCCGCCCACCGTGATTATGATGGTAGGGCTTCAAGGTGCCGGCAAAACAACCCACTGCGCCAAGTTAGCTGGTTATCTCAAAAATCAGGGCAAACACCCTCTTTTGGTGGCCTGTGACGTATACCGACCGGCTGCGATTAAACAGCTGCAGGTGGTGGGAAGTCAAATTGACGTACCAGTATATGCAGAAGAAAACAACCAGAAACCTGTTCGCATTGCTGAAGCCGGTGTCAAATATGCCAAGCAAAATATGAATGACGTTGTCATTATCGATACCGCCGGTCGGCTTCATATTGATGAAGTATTAATGGAAGAGCTTCGCGCTATTAAAGAAACCGTGCAAGCCCACGAAATTCTATTAGTTGTCGATTCTATGACCGGACAGGACGCAGTAAACGTAGCCGAGCATTTCAACGAATTATTAGACATTACAGGCGTATTGCTAACTAAACTCGACGGTGATACTCGAGGCGGTGCAGCCCTGTCGGTCAAGTATGTAACCGGTAAACCCATTAAATTTATTGGTACTGGTGAAAAATTAGACGCTTTAGAGCTTTTTTATCCTGATCGGATGGCCTCTCGTATTCTTGGCATGGGCGACATGCTGACGCTGATTGAAAAAGCAGAGGCCGCCTATGACGAGAAAAAAGCCAAAGAGCTCGAACAAAAAATGCGGCAAAATGCATTTACACTGGATGATTATTTAGACCAAATGAAGCAAGTGCGCGGCATGGGTTCGATGGAGCAGATTTTATCCATGATGCCTGGCGTTAATGCCGGTGCTCTCAAGGATGTCCAAATCGATGAAAAAATATTAGACCGTATGGAAGCGATGATTCTCTCCATGACCGAGCAGGAAAAGGTTCACCCGGAAATCATCGGTGCGTCTCGCAAAAAACGCATTGCGGCCGGCAGCGGTACTAAGGTTGAAGACGTAAACAAGCTGTTAAAGCAATTTGAAGCAACGCAAAAAATGATGAAACAGTTTACCAGCGGTAAAATGAATAAATTATTTGGTAAAAAAGGCAAATTCAAAATGCCCTTTTAACATATAAAATACGATTACTGATTGTATAGGAGGAAAAACACATGGCAGTAAAAATCAGATTAAAGAGAATGGGCGCAAAAAAGGCACCGTTTTACAGAGTAATTGTGGCTGATTCCAGATCACCCCGCGACGGTCGTTTTATTGAGGAGATTGGCTATTACAATCCGATCAGCGAACCGGTTGAAATCAAAATTGATGCAGAGGCAGCTAAAAAGTGGATTGCAAATGGTGCACAGCCGACCGATACCGTTAAAGCTCTTTTAAAGAAAAACGGCGTTATCGAATAAACGGGGGACAAGAATGTCTGAACTGAAACAAACGCTGGCTGACATTGCAGGAGCCATTGTGACCGATCCTGACTCGATTGTGATCACAGAAGAGACAAACGATAATCACGTTACCCTAACACTAAGCGTTGCGCCGAATGATATGGGCAAAGTGATTGGAAAAAATGGCCGTATCGCGAACGCCATTCGCATGGTGATGAAAAGCGCTGCCAATCGCAGCGGACAAAGAGTGACGGTTCATATTAAAGACTAAGGCAAGGTCTGTCAATGTGAAAAACACGTCATATTCAACTGACAATTTTCATAAGACATAAAAAACGCCATAGCTTAATGCTATGGCGTTTTTTTCGTTCTGCAATGCAATTATAAAATCACGTTTTTTTGCTCTTCTCTATTCCCTTGATTATCAAACTCTCGGGTCTGTTTTTTACATGCGTAATATTTATTTTCCAATATTTCATTAGCAGCGGTTCGATCAATAATTGCTTTAAGCAAAAGATCTAATTCTGTGCCCTCTGAATAATCCGCCGGTACATAATATTTTATCCTGCCATCGCGCATCATTTTATATACTTTTGATTTGTCTTTTGACTCGGCATCATAAACACCAATCGAATGGCCCCCATAGGAATTAACCAACCTCATACAAGGCACGTCCGTATCGCTGTCGCCTATGTAAACCATGTTGCGAAAAGGGACTCTGACATCCTCCGGCGCAAAATAATCATTTACGCTAAAGTCGTTTATATCTAAAATCCCCTTTTCAATTCTAAATAAAAACTGTGTTTTGTTGGTATGATTTATCACTTGTGCCGGCCAAACAGCAACACCGCGCTCGTTATAATAAAAAGAGCTGGCAAATATTTTTTCAAATGCGCCTTCCTTAGCTACCTTTGTTCCCTCAATCATTTCTTTTAATCCCGAAGAAATAATATAATGCTCAACAATAACACCTTGTCTGTCGCCATATTCTCGAATTCTTTCAAACCAAGAAGATACACCCGGAAACAAATTAACCTTTGCGCCATAGTCATTTAGGGCTTTTTCGTTTAAAACGAAATTTCCCTCTGCTTCCTTGACCATTTTATACATGTAGGCCAAGTTCTGATCCATATTGCTACTCTCAGCAAGTTCGCTTGACTCTTTCCAAAAATCTTCTATATTATATCCAACTGATTGAATATATCCTTGCGCCTGCATATTATCGGGAGACAATGTTTTATCAAAATCATAACAAACTGCCAATACCGGTTGATCGCTCTTCGGTTTTCGCTCAAATTCTCTTTTGCTCATCTCACAACCTCCCTTTCTTATTATTTAGAGTATCATATATCTCCATTTATGTCAATGTTTTAAATATATAGACAAAAATCATCGATATTTTGAAGATTTTTACACTCCTATAAAGGCCATGCTTGCGCACAGTATCGATAATAAAAAAACGACAATCTTCTAAAAAATTGTCATTTTTTCTGATAGACCAAAGTAAATCAAAAACAAAAATAATTTACTTCCTTGTAGGTTTTGCCATGACACGATGGCTTTGACAGGTTAGCGAAGTTTAACAGAATGAATTTAAATTTGGTGAATCTTAGGTATTAGGATAATATTACAAATACTTCTTAACGGTTCTTTAAATACTAAAATTGATAATACCTACAGCAGAGAGTTTTTTTACTCTCTGCTTTTTTATATTCACTCTATTGTCTTACAGAGATTTTGTCTATAGCATAGGTTGTAATGTAATGGCATTTTTAACCATTTCATCAAATGAAACTCTTGCCTTATCTTTATCGAATAAAACACAGAAATCATTCAAGTACTCTTCACAAGTTTGATTTGTGTTTGTTGAAAAGGATCATAAACTACAGAGTTATTAGATATATTTTTTCAATGACTTGCAATGATTTCAATGGCTTTTTTAATATATATACCTATTTACATTACTGTTTCCGTAGCATCAACTAACTCATAAGCATTATCCCCAACTACGAACAACAGCGAGCCTGTGGGGCTGTCCTCGAGTGAAATGGCACATCCGTTTAGCTCGAGTATTTGCGAGAGAAAATCTACAATTTCATTTGGACTCATAACATGCTGATTGGCAAGTTGACTTGTTGAAGCAGTAACGCGGCGTTTTAATCTTAACATATATAAAAATCTCCTGTTTGGATAAATAAATTTAATATCAGTATACCTACAAGAATTTCTTTCATCTGTGCTGTTCAGGTTGTCAGCGTATTTTCATCTTCAAGCGAATTATGACGGTTTCACAAATTCTTTGAATCAGAAAACAAATGATACTGAAATCTTGCTTTTTGCTTGTCTATAATTATTAAAGGTTTGCAGGAAATTTTATATCTCATAAAGAGAAAACCGTATATCAGGCGATATACGGCGTTTTGTTTTTTACTATATAAATTATGGCGGTTACAGTTTATCTATGTGATATCCGGCGCATAAACGGTGAGATGTTATGATTTTGAATTACTCTATGCCGAGTAATATATTGACCGCTTGTTGCAGTTCCGTTTTTTCACGATATGCCTGTAAAACCTTTCTTTCCTGTTCTGTGATTTCTTCATCAGACAAATGGACGTCGAGCAATTCACTGGGAGACACCTGCAAGGCTCTGCATAACTCTGCAATAATATCCGCGTCTGGTCTGTTAATTCCCTGTTCCCAGTTTGATACTCTGCTGTTACTAACACCGATCAGCTCTGCCAACTGCTTCTGGCTTAGTTTTCTGGCTTCTCTGTACTTGCGGATTCTATTTCCAATTTCATATTTCATCCTATCACCTCACACAAGATAATTATACAGTATAAATTCTGAAAAGTAAAGATAAAATTACAGTATTTCTGTATAAAAGCGTTGACCAAACAGAATATCTGTGATATAATGTAGAAAAATACAGAAAATCTTGATTAAAGGAGTGGAAATCATGAGTGTCTATGAAAAAGTGCGTGCTTATATTGATGAGAATGGCATAAAACAAATTGTTGTTGCTCAAAAAGCCGGAATATCCAATGTTACATTCAATGCAATCATGAACGGCAAGCGGACAATGTATGCAGATGACCTTCGGGCAATCTGCCTTGCGTTAAATGTCAGCCCTGAACTGTTTATTGATGTGAAGTGTCCTTGCAAAAGCGGCGTTGCAAGGTGATATTATGGGGGAGCATATGAACAACATAGAGACAACGGCGAAGTCTGTAGAGCTAATAAATAATCAACTAAGGACAGACCTTTTTACCAAAGACGGAAAAACGCAGGAAAAGAAACTGTGGGAAAATACATTTATCAAGCATCAGATTGACAGACGGAAAAGCGGAGATACATTTTCAATCAGCGATCATATCAGAGCTATGGTGTATTCTCTGCTCAGTTCCGGCATTGTGTGGGACAGGATCGAAAATGAAATTGATCTCCCGACGGGCAAAATACTCTCCGTTGACGAAATATTTCATCAGTATGAACCCGAATATATTCTGGAATCCGATCCAGCATATTTACGAGATGAAATTAAGAAAATCGGCTGTGTAAGTCAATATACCATGAAACAAATGCAGGCTCTTATTGATGTTAACATTCCTAAGCTGATAACATTTGAACACCAATACGGCGGCATTGATAAACTATACAAGCGTTTTATAGATATTGATAAATCTTTAAAAACATTAACTCTTGTATTATCCCATGAAAACAGCGGTTATAAAATGGCGCAAATGGGTGTAGCTCTCATATGCGAATATCTGAAAAATGTGGGATATGAGATTGCAAAGCCCGACAGACATATTTGCAGGATTTTAGGTTCGGAGTACTTAGCTCTTTCGGGCAAAAAATCTGTTCCACCATATGAAGCAATAGATATTATAGCGGAAATGGCGAGAACATTAAATAAATCAGCCGCCGAGGTTGACTATATCCTGTGGTCTTACTGCGCGAGTGGGTACGGTGAAGTATGTACAGTGAACAAGCCTAAGTGTGATATTTGTGTTGCAAAAGAATACTGTAATTTTTCTAAAAAGGAGTTATGATTATGCCAAGCTATATCAATTACATTTTTGATAGTATAAAACAGCTTTATGATTTTTCTGACTCACATTATTATGACATAAACACGAATGATGAGTTAGTGAGAAATTTAAGCCGATGTGAACTTGACTTTCCTGCTGTATTGATTTTGGAAGAAGATAATTATTTCTCCGATCAATATCAGAACGGTATAGACCTAAAAAAAGAAGCCAGGGTAAACAGTGATTTTACTATTACATTGCTTGCTGACAGTATAGACAAACTGATAGAAATGGAAGAAGCTATAAGCTCAAAATATTCAACACCGCAAAAGCTATCGGATTTAAGTGACGAAAGATGTGTGAGCGATGCTGAAGTTCTCATTGATACCGAAAAGAAAATCGAGCGTTGCACCAGTAAAACAAGAAAGAATGAGTATCAAAGCATATTGCATATGAAATGCAACGATATTATTCTTCCTCAGGAAATTGTAAATCCCATTAAGATAGAATTAGATAAAAATATTCAGTTGCAAGTGATGAAGCATTTGAGCTTGCTGAATAATCTGTACTCTAAATTCAGATATTCCGCAGATATTCAACACGACATAGAAGAACAGATTTCCTCTATGTATACTTTTGAAAATTTGTGCCATGAAAAGATCACGCTTGACGATAACGGTTTTAGTGAATGCTATTCTATTATGATTGCAGATGAAAGCGATATTTCAAATGCAACAGCAGTACATGCACAAAGAAAGGAAGAAAAAAGACAGAGAGAAGAAAAAGAGAAAAAGCAAGCCGAGACAAAAAAACAGCGAGAAGAAGAACGGCTGAAAGATGTCGATAAAAGATTCAGTAAAAAAGGTGATAAAGTATTAAATCGTTTTACTGATGCTGTTGTTGAAGATATTGCAAGCAAGCTGAATTTTGATTTTCCGATAACTGTATACGGTGGAAGCAGTTTTGTAGAATGGTACAGACTTGAGGGAAACAGGATACTGGAATATCCTAATATTCTGATTTACACAGATTCAAATTTCACTTTTGAACATAAAGTATATACCAACATTGCCAATAATGGTACAGAATCAATACATGGCTATGGAAAAACAGCATTCCCTATCAATTACGGCGTAAGCATAAGAATCATGGCAAAAGATCAGGAACAGTCCGACTTGATAGAAAACAAATTGTACGATATATATTCAGAGAAAGTTGAAATCCACGTTCCCGATCCGGTAATAGCAGGAGAATTCTGCTCTATAAATATCGAAATCAATACGGATGTGTCTGTTACAAGAGAAACATTGAGAAACAAAGCTGACGGAAGTAATTTAATCAATACCGTAATTACTTGCAAGCGTTTCCCCTCTGTATATTATCCTATAGAATACATTTTTACTGATATTACAGACGATCAGCCGTTGCAGGTACGCTTAATTCAGCAGGCGCAGTTTTTATTACTATGCGATTCAAAAATCCGCAGTGAAGCAATAAAACAATTAGATACTGATTATAAAAAACTCTTTGGCTCACAACCAACTGCAAAATCAGTACTCGGATTTATGTCAAATGCAATAAGTTCTGCTCTGCAAGATGTTGTCTCAATGGCTTATAATTCAGAAGAATTTGAAGCATATAAAACTTTGAGAACCTGTATCAAGAACGGACAAGCGTTTGACCGCAAAACATTTGATAAAGCGTTCAGTAAGATAATCGGTGTATACCCTAATCTCTACGATAAAATGATGCAAGGGTGGTCTATAGATAGAATTCGTGAGGATTTGAATAAATATGCTGAATATTTCAATGAACGGTGGAATTCTATTTGTAATTCATTAGCTGTAGGCGCTAATCCCTTTTTATTTAAAATGTTAGGAATGTCGGGAGATAAAAATCAACCTCTTCAATCAATAAATAAAGGCTTAATATTTAGTATGGAAAAAATGATACGCGATCCGTATTGTTCTTTGTCTGATGTGGAAGTGGCATACAAAGAGCAACTTTTAAAAGAACAAAGAGAAGCTGAAGAGCAGGAAAGACGAACCGAAGAGTGGTTAGATTCATTAAGAGATGCAAGAGCAGAACGAAGAGAAAGCGGCTCGTCAGGAGGCTTTTTAGGAAATGTGTTTAACTCTACTAAACCTAAGACTAATAGTAATGGAACTAATAGTAATGGAATAGAAAGAAAAAATTATTATTTGACATCAAAATGTCAGAGAAGTCCGCAAAATGCAGATAAAAAGAATTGCGCGGGTTGTACGTTGCTACCATATTGTACTTACAGATAATTAAGCAACTATTTCAAGTAAATTGAAATCCCCCATAAAAAGAAACATCTCTTTTCCTTTATAGATTTCCACACAGCAAAAACAGCCGTAGTCAGCTAAGATTACGGCTGTTTTTTATAAAAGAAATTTGTAATACCCTTTCTTTTATAGTTGATGATCGGTGACCCATTTCAATAAATCTTTAAAATCAGCTTTGTTAGAAGCGACAGATAAAATAATATCCGATAATTCCTCCTGCGAGTATTCCAATACAATTCCGTTTAATTCAAGGAATACAAGCATGGCATGAACTCCGATTCTCTTGTTGCCGTCTATAAAAGCATGATTCTTTACAAGACCAAAACACAGTCTTGCGCCTTTCTGCTGAATGGACGGATACTGTTCAACTTCTCCATATCCACTAAACGGTGCGTTGATTGCTGATTCAAGCAGTCCTTCATCACGGATTCCGAGCGAGCCGCCTGTTTCACGGATCAAATCCTCGTGAAGAAGCATGACAAGCTCTTTAGTGAGTTTTATCATTTTGCGAGAACCTCATAGGCTGTTTTGTTCTTGGCAATGAGCCTTTTTGAAATTTCTCTGACATCTTCCTCTTTTGCAGTCTGTTCCTGCTCTGCCGCGTTAAATTCTACAACAAGATAGCGCGGAACATTATTTTTTAAAATAATGACAGAGCCGTTTTCATCAACCATTCTGGCAACGCGGGAAAAATTTTGATTGGCTTCTGTTATGGAAACTAAATTATCAGTATTTACAGTCATAATAAGACCTCCCTTTTTATCTTCACTTATATTATATGCGATATTTAGGATGAATTCAACCTATATCTGAAAATTGTTGAAAAATTTCAGTTTTCAAATTAGACAATCTGTCAGAAATCATGCTCAAATCTGTAATTATTAAAAACTTATTAACAGGGGTTGCCGCTTTTCATGATTCATCTTATAATATTATCATACCAAATATCAGCGAGGTGGGCGCATGGTTTACGGATATGCAAGGTGTTCTACGAATGAGAAATTGCAGGACATTCAAAGACAGGTCAGAGAGTTAAAACAGCAAGGAGCGACAGATGAGACGATTTATCTTGAATATGAGAGCGGAGCAAAGGAAGACCGAGCGGAGCTGAACAAACTGCTGAAAGTTGTGAAACCTCATGACACAGTCGTTGCAACTGAAGTCAGCCGGATTACACGAAGTACAAAACAGCTATGTGAGATTATTGAATTTGCAAAAGCAAGGCAGTTAAAATTGATACTGGGCAGTTTTGTTGTAGATTGTAGTAAAGAACTTGATCCCATGACCGAGGGAATGCTAAAAATGATGGGAGTATTCAGCGAGATTGAGAGAAACATCACCAGTCAGCGCGTGAAAAGCGGTATGCAGAATGCGAGGGCAAATGGCAAGTCAATCGGCAGACCTTCCGTAACTGTTGATAATATCCCGACTGTGTTTTACAAGCATTATCCCAAATACCAAAAGGGAGAAATCAGCAAAATGGATTTATCGAGGTTATGTGAATTATCCTATCCTACAGTATACAAATATTTAAGAATGATAGAGGGTTAAAAGATGAATGTAAAAATCTATTCAAGAGAAGCAATGGAAGAATTTTTGAAAGATAATGTACTGGATAATACAGCGGTTATCACTTTTTATGACCCGCCGACCAAAAGAAATCCCAAGGGTGATAAACCTGTTGATTATACAGGTAAGTGTGATCGGGTATTCCCTGTGTGTATCTTTGACATTGATCTCGAAGTTTTAGGAAAATACGGTCTGACATGTGATACATACTTTCCTGAGGTTGACAGATTAGCGAAGTTTATTTATCAGGCAAAGCAGGACGGGCTTGATATTATCTGTCAGTGTGAGCATGGACAAAGCAGGAGCGCGGCGTGTGCGGCGGCGATATTGGAGCATTTTTATAGGACGGGAATATCTGTGTTTGCGGATTACAGGTATTATCCCAATCAGCTTGTGTATCATAAGGTGTTTAACGCGTTGGGAAAAGTAGAAGAATTGTGAATACCGATCTTTATAAAGGCATATTTTGGATGATAAAAACCATAGAAAACGAATGGGAATTGCTATGTGTAAAAGTATGCTGTGATCCATTTGGAAATCCAATCGAACAAGCAACTTTCTCTTCAAAATCGGGAGACAATTTTAATCATCAGGCTGAATGGAATAACCTGAGCAAGAAACAGACAAACGGAAAACAGTTTAATTATTATCCGAGAGGACGCGTAGAACTAAAAAATGGGAAAGCTGTTGTATATTTAAATCCCGCGCTTAATACTCACGATGTAAAAATACAAATCACAGAAAAGTTCGGACTGACAAAGCAAAATGGGATTCTGTCCGTAGCATTTAAATCCGACGGTTCACGGCATTATGAATCATTGATACAATTTGAAATGTAAAATCGAAAGGAAACATTATGATAGAAATAAAAGGAACATACAACACGGCTAAGATATATACCGATACCCTTGAGGGCTCCGCCGAGGGACAAATTCTTACAATGTGCAATCAGCCGTTTACAAAGGACAGCAAAATCAGGATCATGCCTGACGTTCACGCAGGAAAAGGCTGTACGATAGGAACAACAATGACTATCGGAGATAAAGTTGTACCGAACTTGGTCGGAGTCGATATCGGCTGCGGAATGGAAACGGTCAAGCTAAAAACCAAAAGACCTGAGCTTCCGAAGCTGGACAGCTTTATAAGGCAGAATATCCCGTCTGGAATGTCTGTTAGAGAAAGCCCTCACCGCAGTCACGGGCGAATTGATCTTGACGAGCTTCGTTGTATTAAGAAGTTAGATATCCGCCGGGCAAAAGAAAGTCTCGGAACGCTCGGCGGCGGCAATCACTTTATTGAAGTTGACAGTGACGGTGATGATCTGTATCTAGTGATCCACACGGGAAGCCGAAATCTCGGCAAAAAGGTCGCGGAGTATTATCAGGAGAGGGCGTATAAATCTCTCGGCGGCAGGGATCAGGAGGATATCCCCTATGAACTGGCATATCTTGAAGGACAAGACCTCGAGGATTATCTTAACGATATGGCGATTATGCAAAACTATGCAAGTCTGAACAGACAGATCATCAAGGAAGTTATCCTTGACGGTATGAAATGGAAGGATGAGGGTTGTTTTTCCACGATCCACAATTACATTGACATAGAAGCAGGAATTTTACGCAAGGGCGCCGTTTCCGCGAAGCAGGGGGAAACACTGCTTATCCCCATGAACATGAGAGACGGAAGTCTGATCTGCACGGGACTCGGGAATGCCGACTGGAATTACAGCGCACCGCACGGCGCGGGCAGACTTATGAGCCGAAATGACGCGAATTCTTCCTTTACAGTTTCAGCATTCAAAAAAGAAATGGAGGGAATTTATACTACCTCCGTCAATAAAGAAACTCTCGATGAATGTCCGATGGCATATAAGCCTATGGAGGAAATTATGAAAAACATCTCCAAAACGGTTACAATAGAGAGAATGATCAAGCCGATCTACAATTTTAAGGCAAGCGAAAACATAGGAAAGAGACGAAGATAGAGGTTGAAAAAAGTCATCTCATTTGAGAAGCTGTCAAAGAAAAAGCAAAAAAAGAAAACAGCAAACGCCGCACTTGGGGAGAGATAAATCCGGTAACACGAAAATCTCCTGATCCAAAAGCGTATAACCGTGAGAAAATGCCTGCTTTGAGTGTTGAAGGCATAAGTAAAACTGACAGACCTGTTATTATCGGAAATAGAAACAGAGCATAGACAAAACGAATTTTGTTTATGCTCTGGAATGGTGGAGACGAGGGGAGTTGAACCCCTGT
>JAAVYP010000052.1 GCA_022791195.1 Clostridiales bacterium
CACTTCCGTCCCTCTCGGGGACAGCTTTGTTATTATATCACCTCTCTTCCCTTTTGTCAACACCTTTTTTGGATTTTTTTAAAAAGTATTTTTTATATTCTTTTTGACCACAATATTATGTATCCGACACTGCTTACACAACTATATATTGCGATATTTTCTGCATATTTTTTCTTTTTACGACGCGAAAAAACAGTTTTTTTACTAAAAATTCCGAAAGG
Organism: Clostridiales bacterium; assembly: GCA_022791195.1. Classification (GTDB taxonomy): domain Bacteria; phylum Bacillota; class Clostridia; order Oscillospirales; family CAG-272; genus CAKSEI01. Next base: position 222 of record JAAVYP010000052.1, read on the forward strand.
AAGCGATCTTTATGGACATCACTCTCATTAAAATTATCGCCAGAACCTTCTTCTTTTATTTTTTTGTCATTATCATCATGAAGCTGATGGGCAAAAGGCAGTTAAACCAATTGCAGCTTTCTGAATTTGTCATCACGCTGCTGCTCTCTGAAATTGCCGCTGACCCGATTACCAATACCGACAAGCCAATCTGGTATGCGATCATACCCATTTTCATCTTGTTCACGCTCGAAATCCTCATTCCCTTTCTCGCCACAAAAATTCCAAAAGTCAAAGAATTATTTGACGGGGTACCCAGCATTGTCGTATGCCAGGGCAAGTTAGACCAAAAGCAATTAAAAAAGAACCGCATTTCTTTGGACGAACTTCTCTCTGAAATGCGAAAAAAGGACATTTATGATATTTCCGATGTGGAATATGCCATTTTGGAGCAAAACGGACAGCTTTCCATTACCCCCAAAACCGAAAACCTCACCATCACAAAAAAAGATCTGGGCATTCAGGATGAAGAGTGCGGCATTTCCCACCCTATCGTAATTGACGGACACATCCATAACTACAACCTGACTCTTCTTGGCAAAGATCACAAATGGCTGCACCGCACCTTAAAACAGCTTGGCACCCACTATAAAAAAGTATTTTTATTCTCGGTAGACGATGCCGGCAACAACACACTCATTCTAAAAGAATAAAACACTTCATTTGTGTTTATAAATAATAGAGAAAGAAAAAACAGGCGGGTGCTCCCCGCCTGTTCGTTTTTTACTCAGCTTCTGTATTGTCCTTGGCAAACCGCATCAAAATGCTGGCCATTTGCGCACGAGATGCCTCACCGTCGGGATCAATCAGATTCGTGCCGGCATGTCCGGTAATATAGCGCTTGGCACGCGCCCATGACAAAGCATTTACCGCGTAAGATGAAGTTTTGGAAGCATCATCATAAGAGGACAGCTCGGCGCGCTCGGTTGTATCTATGCCCTTATAAGCGGCATAACGGAACAAGATTGCCGCAAACTGCTCTCGGCTTAAATTATCCTCGGGAGCAAATTCACGAGCGGAGACGCCCGATACAATATGATGCTCATACGCCCAAAGAACCGCCTGCGTATACCACTCTTTCGGTTTTACGTCGGTAAACGGCTCAGAAATCTTAACCGGCGGATTTCCTTCTAAATTATAAAGCACCTGCACCAGCATAGCCCGGCTGGTATCCTCTTCAGGTGCAAAACGCGTATCAGATACGCCACTCATCAGCTTGTGCTCTACCGCATAGTCAACAGCCGAATAGAACCAGTCGTCTGCAACAACATCCACAAACACTTTCTTCCCAGACCCATCCGCCTCTTCTAAGCGCATCGTTTTCAGATAACCATATTCGGCCGGCGATTTGGATATATAACATGTCAACTTGGACTGATCCACACAGGAACCAAAGATCTGACCCTCTATCTCATTGGAAACATACAAGCTCCGCACCGTTTTGTTTGCCGGATCATATGAATAAACCGCATTCGGACCATTATAGACTAATTTGTCATCAAACAAAGATAAACCCGAATAGCTGGCGTTATAGTAATAGCCTGGACGGTCCGACACCTCCCAACGGTCGTTTACCGTGTGTTCCATCGTAAAAGCATCGCGCGCAAAATCATAGATATAAATACCGCCGGTGCGATAGCAATACCACTTGCCGTTCAAAAAGACAAAGCTTGATTCCACTTCGCTCCATTTCCGATTGTCATAGATGGTGCTTGCACAGGTATAGTCTGTCTCATAGCCGGTATGATCCTCTCGGATCTTCTGATCGGAAACAAGAAAATAATCATGATTGACAAGACCGGTAAAACCAGCCAATCCCAATTCAGAGTCCACAACCGGATCATCCCATGTAATATCCACGTGATAGTACTTGCCGTCTATTCTTACCTGGTTCCATCCATGATTCATGCGGTCGCTGATCACAGGGCTGTTGTCGATGCCCACCAAATCAAGCAGATAGCCGTATAACAGCAGGTAAGCTTGGCAAACGCCCCGCCCCTCGGCAAGAAAGGTATAGACGTCAGCACTGTGGTTCACAATGTCATATTCAAAATTTGCCGCAATGTAATCATGAAGGTACAATGCCTTTTCTGCATCGCTCCACGTCGGCTGTACCCCGGACACAATGCGTCCCGCTGTTTTTTCTATATAAGCCACCTTGCTGTTATAGGCGCTTTTTGAATATTTATAGTCAAAGAACACCTCTTTGACTAAACCATCGTACACGCCCTCGTTATAATTATACTGACTTTTAATATGAAACAAGAACGGATCGCTGACAATCATGCGGTTGAGCAGCGAAAGCAGTTCATCAGCCGTCACTGAATAGGAGGAAAGATCAATGCTTTTCTCCATATCTTTCATCCCTTTAGACAACGCCTGCCAAACCCGGTCGTTATAGGCGGCACGATCGGCCATAACAAAGCTGATCTCAGCCGACTTATAGGCACGCATATCGCCGCTTTTTTCAATCTGCGGCGCTGCCGAACAAACCACGCCGCACAAAAGACAAACGCTCATCAGAACGGCTGTCCACTTGGTCATCATATTCCATACACGTTTTTTCATCCGATTTCCTCCATGTTCATTTTGCTATACAAATTATAGAACAATAACCGCAGAAAAACAAGAGGAATCCTCTTGTTTTTCGTTTCGTTATTTTCTGTTTTTAAAACCCGAATCACGCATCAACGCAAACACGCCAGTTGCCATACGGATCGTCCAAGCGGCCGGTTTGAATGCCTGTAACCGTGTCGTACAGCTTTTGACTCAAAGGCCCGATTTCGCCGCCGCCAATCGTCATGACCTCATCGCCATACCGAAGCTTGCCAACCGGCGAAATAACAGCCGCCGTACCAGTGCCGAAGCACTCTTCCAGCCGGCCCTCTTTTTGTGCCGCTACCAATTCATCAACCGATATTTTGCGCTCTTCAACCTCATAGCCAAAGTCTCGACAGAGCGTGATGACCGAATCTCTGGTAATGCCGGGCAAAATGCTGCCGGACAGTGCCGGTGTCACCACCTTGCCGTCAATCTTGAAGAAGATGTTCATCGCGCCGACTTCCTCAATATACTTGCGCTCTACGCCATCCAGCCACAGCACCTGCGAAAAGCCTTCGTCATGTGCCTTCACCTGGGCAATCAGCGAAGCGGCGTAGTTGCCGCCGGTTTTGGCAAAGCCAATGCCGCCTCTGACCGCGCGGACAAACTCATCCTCAATCCAAATGCCGACCGGGGCAAGACCGCTTTCATAATAGGCGCCCGACGGAGAGAGAATGACCATAAACAAATAGGTTTTAGAGGGCGCCACACCCAAAAATTCGTCGGTTGCGATCATAAAGGGACGGATGTACAAAGACGTGCCAGGATCACTCGGAATCCAATCCTGATCGACGCTGACAACCGCTTTAACCGCCTGCACAAAGTCCTCGACAGGCAGTTCTGGCATACAGAGCCGATCGTTGGAGGCGTTAGCCCGTTTGGCGTTCATATCCGGCCGGAACAGATAAGCCTTGCCGTCCGCACCCTTATAGGCCTTCAGCCCCTCGAACATTTCCTGTCCATAGTGAAACACCATCGCCGACGGATAAAGGGAAATGGGTTCATAGGGCACAATGCGTGCGTCGTGCCAGCCTTTGCCCTCGGTATAATTCATCAAAAACATATGATCGGTAAAAATCTTGCCGAAACCAAGCGGCGCGCCCGGCGCCGGCTTTTGGGCCGGATTTTTCGTGCGTTCAATTTTTATTTCAAGCATTGTGATTCCCCCTCGTATTGATAGCCCAGTTCAATGGCCGCTATGTTTTTGTCAAGCAGATTGGCATGTTTCGCCGAAACTACTTTTTTGAGCGCCGGTGCAATCCCTTCGTAGGGAATAATGCCCGCCTTGGCAATCGCATGACCGACAATAATCATGTTTGCCAGCGTGTCAAAGCCCTTTTCAGAAGCAAGCTTTGTCGCCGGAATATAATAAACATTCACATCTTTTCTTGTCACTTTGCGTTCAATCAAAGCGCTGTCAACAAAAATGGAAGCGCCCGGCACGGCTTCGTTCTCGTATTTATCGAGCGAAGGCAGGTTCATGGCGATCAGCACATCCGGCTTGTTGACAATCGGCGAACCGACCGGATCATCCGAAAGAATAATTGAACAGTTGGCGGTACCGCCCCGCATTTCAGGGCCATAAGAAGGCAGCCAGCTGACTTTCTTGCCCTCTAACAAACCTTCATAGGCTAAAAATTTACCCGCAAAAAGGATACCCTGTCCGCCGAAGCCGGCAATCAGTATTTGTTTTGTGCTCATTTTGTCTCCTCCTTGTCGGCAAATTTATCTTTATAAACACCAAGAGGATAGTAAGGAATCATATTTTCCTCTAACCATTCCAGTGCCTTCTCAGGTGTAAGTCCCCAGTTAGTCGGACAGGTCGAAACAACCTCAACCAACGAAAAGCCCTTGCCCTCTACCTGATTTTGGAATGCCTTTTTAATCGCCTTCTTGGCATTCCGCACATTTTTGACATTGTTCACTGCCACCCGTTCAATATAACCGGCGCCGTCCAGCGTGGAGAGCATTTCGGCAATTTTTACCGGATAGCCAACTGTTTCAACATCTCGTCCATAGGGCGAAGTCTGGGTGATCTGTCCCGGCAGCGAGGTCGGCGCCATCTGGCCGCCGGTCATGCCGTAAATCGCATTATTAATAAAGATAATGGTGATGTTTTCACCGCGGGCCGCCGCATGCACCGTTTCGGCCGTACCGATCGATGCCAGGTCGCCGTCGCCCTGATAAGTAAAGACGATTTTGCTGCCATCGGCCCGTTTTAAGCCGGTAGCAACCGCCGGCGCACGGCCATGCGCCGCCTCAATCATGTCACATGCAAAATAATTATAAGCAAATACAGCACAGCCAACCGGCGCAACGCCGATGGTGTTGCCCTCAATTCCTAATTCATCAATGGCCTCGGCCACTAAGCGGTGCACAATACCGTGTGTACAGCCCGGGCAATAGTGAAAAGGCGTATCAGTCAGCGCCTTGGGTTTTTCAAATACAACCATTAGTTGTTCCCTCCTTCTGCGATTTTCATGATCGCTGCCACAACCTCATCGGGTGTGGGAATCATGCCGCCTGTTCTGGAGCAAAGATGCACAGGCCGGCGGCAGTCCGATGCCAGTTTCACATCATCAATCATTTGTCCCATCGAAAGCTCAACCGAAAGGAATGCCTTGCAGCGGCCAGTCGCTTCGCGGATAACCTCTTCCGGGAACGGATAGAGCGTAATCGGTCTGATAAGACCTGCTTTAATGCCTTTTTCACGCAGCGCGTTCACGGCATTTTTAGAAATTCTGGCCGCAATGCCGAATGCCACGATGCAGTACTCAGCGTCCTCCATGCGATAGGTCTCGGCCATGGCTTCTTTCTTCAAAACATCATACCGCTTAAACCGTTCGATGTTCCACTGCTCCAGTTGCTGGGGTTCCAGCGCCAGCGAATTCACGATATTATGCGGTCTTTTCATCTCGGTGCCGGTCAGGGCCCAGGGTTTATCGTGCTTTTTCACATCGCCCATGTCGAGGGACACCGGCTCCATCATCTGGCCCAGCGTACCATCGGCCAGCATCATGCAGGGCATGCGATACTCTTCTGCCAAATCAAATCCCTTGAAGGTCAAATCAGCCATTTCCTGCACCGAATCAGGCGCCAACACAATCAGGTGATAGTCGCCGTGGCCGCTGCCTCTTGTCGCCTGATAATAATCCGACTGGGAGGGCTGAATACCGCCAAGACCCGGGCCGCCTCTTTGCACATTGACAATCAGCGCGGGCAGATCACACCCGGCCATATAAGAGAGTCCCTCGCTCTTCAGCGAAATACCAGGGCTGGAGGAAGAGGTCATGGCCCGCTTGCCGGCGGCCGCCGCGCCAATCACCATGTTAACAGCGGCAATTTCACTTTCCGCCTGCAAAAACACCCCGCCGATTTTCGGCATTCTTTTGGACATATAAGCCGCGATCTCGGTCTGCGGCGTAATCGGATAACCGAAGTAATGCCGGCAGCCGGCCATGATAGCCGCCTCGGCGATTGCCTCGTTTCCTTTCATAAGTACCTTTTCTGACATAGAATTTTCCTTCCTTTCATTCGTTTGCTTACACAGGCACAGCCTGTCAAGATCGATTGTTGTCGTTTTACTTTTCTACAGTAATCACGCAGTCCGGACACATGGTGGCGCAGAACGCGCAGGCAATACATGCCTCTTGGTCAACAATACGTGCCGGGTGGTGTCCCTTGGCATTGATGGTGCTGCCGTCAAGCTCAATAATTTTCTTGGGACAGGCAGAAACGCAAAGACTGCATCCCTTGCATAAGTCAGTGTTAAATGTTACTTTTGCCATTGTATTTCATTCCTTTCTATCAGCGAAAGCGATTCACATTCCTCTTAAAACAGAAACCTGTGCCGCGCTTATATTGACTCGCTCCAAAATTTACTTTGCAGTTCTAAGGGCATGACCTGCTCAATCCGGCCCGAAAGAAGCGGACAGATTGTCTTTTCTGCCGTTGTCATCACAACCGGCAGCCCGCTGATGCGGCTGATTTCTTCTATCCAGGGCAGAGAGTCAAGCACCGTTTCGGGTGTCGTCAGCGGCCCTAAATTGGTGTTGTTGACAAGGCCGGTGAAGCGGATGCCGCCTGCCTCTTCAATCTCTCGCATGACCGCTAAAGCCGAAGCCGCATCGGCCGTTAACGGACGAGAGCGGTTAGCCACAAAGAGCATGTCATAATTGTTTTCTTCTAATATATAAGGGGTAATGCGCCCAAGTGCCAGCGCCCCCCGGTCGTCGCCGCCTACATCGACCACGGCATAACGGCTTTTGTCCTCGGTCACGGCATACATTTCCTGGGGCAGAGCCGGTACATCCACATTGGTATTGGCATACGCCGAAGAAATCAGGTGCACGCCGGCCTTTTCCAGCCGATCCATCGAATCTTTCGTGCGGAAATAGGGATTGACAATATCAAGATCGGCAATCGTCACCGCCAGTCCCTTTTTCGCTAAATCCAGTGCATAATTCACCGCGATATTGGTTTTGCCGCTGCCGTAATGGCCGGCAAACAGCGTGATTCTTTTTTGCATCATCGCACCGCCTCTTTACAGTTTGTTTCTCATAATTTTGCCTGAAACTGTCTTGGGCAGTTCCTCTTTAAACACGACAATGCGGGGATATTTATAAGGCGCGGTGTGTTTTTTCACATAGTCCTGAATTTCTTTTTTCAGTTCCTCTGTCGGTTCGGTGCCCTTGGTCAAAACAATGCTGGCCTTGACCACCTGCCCGCGGATCTCATCCGGCGCGCCCGACACGCCGCATTCCAGCACATAGGGAAGCTCCATAATCACATTTTCGATTTCAAAAGGCCCAATGCGATAGCCGGAGGATTTAATAACGTCGTCCACCCGGCCGACATACCAGTAGTAGCCGTCCTCGTCTTTATAGGCCGTGTCGCCGGTGTGATACAGGCCGCCCCGGAACACATCCGCCGTTTTTTCTTCGTCCCGATAATATTCCTTGAGCAGACCGCAGGGGTGTCCGTTTTGCAGATTAATGCAAATTTCGCCCGTCTGCCCCACCGCGCTTGGCCTTCCGTCGGCATCGTAAATATCAATATCATACGCCACAATCGGTTTGCCCATGGAGCCAATGCGCGGTGTCATGCCGTAAGAATTGGCAATCAGCACGGTGCCCTCCGACTGGCCGAAGCCTTCCATAATCGTAAGACCGGTTAACTTTTTAAACTGCCGGAATACCTCGGGGTTGAGCGCCTCGCCCGCGGTGGTCATATGCTTCACGCTGGAAAAATCATATTTGGACAGATCCTCTTTAATCATCATGCGCAGCATGGTGGGCGGCGCACAGAAGGTGGTAATGTGATATTTGGCAAACATGGGCAGAATATCCGCCGCATGGAACCGGTCAAAATCATAGATAAACAGCGGTGCTTCGCAAAGCCACTGGCCGTACAGCTTGCCCCACATAGATTTGGCCCAGCCTGTATCGGATATCGTCAAATGCAGGCCGTTCGGGTCCACTCTATGCCAATATTTCGCGGTGTAAAAATGCCCGAGTGCATATTTATAATTGTGGGCGGCGATTTTGGGATAACCCGTCGTGCCTGAGGTAAAGAACATCAGCATATAGTCCTCGCCGCAGGGCGCGTCGGCCGGTCTTTCATAATGGCTGGAATAAACCCGGTATTCCTCGTCAAACGACCGCCATCCCTCTCGGGTGTTGCCCACCATAATTTTGGTCAGCTCTCCTTGATACTGCTCAGCCGCTAAATCAACCTGGCGGGCGACGTCCCCGTCGCCGGTGCAAAGCACAGCCGAAATGCCGGCGGCCTCAAAGCGATAGCTCAAATCATGCTCTAAGAGCTGGTTGGAACCAAGCGCTGCCACCGCGCCGATTTTATTAAGCGCCGGCATAATGAACCAAAACTGATAGTGACGCTTTAAGATCAGCAGCACCCTGTCGCCCTTTTTAATGCCGATCGACCGGAAATAATTGGCCGCCCGGTTGGATTCCTGCATGACCTGACGGAAAGTAAAACGCCGCTCGGTATGGTCCAGCGCCACATGCAGAAAAGCCAGCTTGTCAGGATCTTTTTTGGCAATCTCGTCCACTACGTCAAAGCCAAAATTAAACTGATCCTCATTGTGGTATGTAATGGATTTCGGCGAGCCGTCCGAATTTTCTTCTACCTCAATAAAGTTTTCATAAACCCGGTGATGATCGTCTGCCGCTTCTTTTTCCTCGTTCGCCGGCATAGGCTCGGCATCCATATGCGCCGCGTACTCAGCCGGATTCAGCACAATCGCGTAAAATTCACAATCCTGCCCGCCTACGGCAATCATGCCGTGCGGCGTCCCCGAATCGTAATAAATCGAGTCGCCTTCATTCAAAATCTCGGTGTGGCTGCCCACCTGTACCTTCAAGTGGCCCCTTATCACCAAATCGCACTCCTGCCCCTCGTGCGTGGTCAGCGGTATTTCCTCGTGCTGCGCCGACGCCGAATATTCGGCCCGCACATAAAGGGGCTCTGCGATACGGTTTCTATAGGCCGCCGCCATGTTGTAATAGGTCATGCCGTGCGCTTTTTCAATGCGCTGTCCCTCGCCGTTGCGTGTCAGCGCATAAGACGTCAGCGTAGGGCTGCTGCCTTGAATAATATCCGTGACATCCACGCCGAACGCAAGCGCACAGCGGTATAAAAAGGCAAAATTCAAATTCTGCTCGCCCGACTCGCAAGCCCGGTAGGCCGCAAGGTCGAGTCCCACCTTTTCGGCCATTTCCTCTTCGCTGATGGATTCAATCAAACGCAGCTCGCGAATGCGGCTGGCGATTTCTTTGATTGTCAGATCAAGTCCTGTTGTTTCTTCCATGTTAACCTCCATTCTGCCGCACTGCAGCGGCACAAATAGTGGCGTGAAAAATTGTCCATGATATTGGATCAAATGTAAATTTCACGCTGCCTTCCTATTTTTTGGAGCGAAAACAAAAACCCGCCCCAAAGAAATATCTTTGAGACGGGAAATTCTTACCCGCGGTACCACTCAAATTGCAGATTTCAAAAAATCCGCCCCCTCACGCTCTATCAAGCGTTACGCCTTTACGCGGCGGTACGGGAAAGGTCTACTAACGCTGTCGGCGCGTTCTTCTTTCCAACTCGGAAGCTACAAACACCAGTCTCTTCTCTCCGGCTCACACCAAACGCCGGCTCTCTTGGCAGAAGCCAATCTGCTGTCCTCTTCGTCATCGTTTTTGAACATTATTATTTAATTTACCACAAAATCCGAGCCATCTAAACCGAAAGCCAATGATTTTCTATTATTATATCACGTCTTGTTTTTATTTGTCAAGAACCCTGCGGCAATTTTTATATGGAACCTCTTGGTAACGCTTCGGCATCAAAGCTTATTTCTTTGTATCTTGCCCGAAATGGTTTTAGGCAGCTCGTCACAGAACACCACAACACGCGGATATTTATACGGCGCCGTATTATTTTTCACATAATTTTGAATTTCTTTTTTCAGCGCCTCTGTCGGCTCAGTTCCCTTGGTCAGCACAATGCTGGCTTTGACCACCTGACCGCGCATCGGATCAGGCGTGCCTGATACCCCGCACTCTAATACATAGGGCAGCTCCATGATGACGTTTTCAATTTCAAACGGGCCGATGCGGTATCCGGATGACTTAATCACGTCGTCCACCCGTCCTACATACCAGTAATAGCCATCCTCATCCTTATAGGCCGTGTCACCGGTATGATAAAGGCCGTCATGCAGCACTTCTTTTGTTTTTTCCTCATCCTGATAGTAGCCCTGGAACAAGCCGCAGGGAACCTTTTTATCGATCCGAACCACAATCTCTCCTGTCTCACCAGGCGCAACCGGATTGCCGTCGGCGTCTACGATATCCATGTCATAAAGCGGCGTCGGCTTGCCCATGGAGCCAATGCGCGGCGTGGTGCCGCTTAGATTGCCGATGGTCAAGGTCGTTTCGGTCTGACCAAAGCCCTCCATGATCGAAAGACCAGTGGCCGCTTCGATCTGCCGATACACCTCGGGATTCAGCGCCTCGCCCGCCGTGGTCATATGAACAATGGAAGAAAGATCGTATTTTGTCAAATCCTCTTTGGCCAGCATACGCAGCATCGTCGGCGGTGCGCAGAAGGTCGTGATATGATATTTAGCAAACATGGGCAGGATATCATGCGCGTCAAACCGGTCAAAGTCATAGGCAAAGACCGCACCCTCACACAGCCATTGTCCATAAAACTTGCCCCAAAGCGCCTTGCCCCAGCCGGTATCCGAAATGGTCAGATGCAGGCCGTCCGGCTCGATGCAGTGCCAGTATTTCGCGGTGATAAAGTGGCCCATCGCATATTTGTAGCTGTGCATCGCAATTTTGGGATAGCCGGTTGTGCCCGAGGTAAAGAACATCAGGGCCGGATCATCGCCGCAGGGCGCGTCGGCGTCCCTCTCAAATTTGCCGGTAAACAGCACATAGTTTTCATCAAAGTTTTCCCAGCCTTCTCTGCTGCCGTTGACCATGATCTTGGTTTTTACCTGCGGACAGTTTTTGGCCGCCTCGTCGGCGAACTGAGCCGTTTTGCCGTCGCCCGTACAAATGATAGCCGACACGCCCGCTGCGTTAAACCGGTATTCAAAGTCATGGGTTAACAGCTGGTTGGTCGCCGGAATAGCCACCGCCCCGAGTTTATGCAGCGCCAGCATGCAGAACCAGAACTGATAATGACGCTTGAGCACCACCAGCACCTTGTCACCCCGCCCGATGCCGAGCGATTTAAAGTAGTTGGCCGTTTGGTTGGAGGCCCGTTTCATATCGGCAAAGGTAAAGCGGCGCTCTGTTTTGTCCCTGTCCACATGCAGCATAGCAAGCTTTTCCGGATACGCCTTGGCAATTTCATCGACAGTATCAAAGGCAAAATTATACTGATTTTCGTTGACAAAATCAATCTTTTGCAGTTCTCCCTTTTCATTTTCGGTACATTTTATAAACTTTTCGCAGAGCAGATGTCCGCTTGTTCTCGCCTTCACAATTGTTTTCCCCAATCCTTTTTCTTCTTCGTCCTCGCCGGCCAGCACAACGGCGATAAACTCGCAGGCCGCGCCTTCCACGGCAATCATACCATGCGGCGTCGAGGAATTATAGAGAATGGAATCCCCCTCGCCTAACACCTCGGTATGGTCGCCAACCTGCACCTTTAATTTTCCCTTGACCACATAATCAAATTCCTGTCCCGAGTGTGTATCGGTATGAATCGGCTTGTTTTGCAGCCCCTCTGCATATTCATAGCGGACATAATATGGCTCCGCCAATTTGTTTTTAAATTTAGGGGCTAAGTTTTTAATTAAAATGCCGTCGTCATCCACTGTTGTCTGGCCCTTGCCGCCCCGCATCACCTGATATTGCCGGAGCATGGGGCTCATGCCCTCTAACAGGTCAATCATATCAATGTCAAAGGCCAAGGCACAATTATGAATGAACGAAAAGGGCAAATCCACCTCACCTTTTTCATACGCCTGGTATTCAGCCAGCGTCACACCCGTCTTTTCGGCCATTGTCTGCTGGGTAAAACCGACAATTTCACGCATACCCTCAATGCGCTGCGCTACCTCGCTTAATCTGTGCATCACTGATTTTTCCATAACAAACCCTTCCTTTCAAATCAAATCATATAAAGACAAAAAAATCCCGTCTCAAAATTCTTTGAGACGGGATATATACCCGCGGTACCACTCAAATTGCAAATACAAATGCATTTGCCCCTCATGCTCCAACAAGCATTATGCTCTTACGCGGCCATCACGGAAAGGACTACAAGCACATTCACCTGCAAGCTCTTTGACAAGTTTGCCGACCAAGCGGAATCCCCGCTTGATTTTCACCCTTTCAGCTCAGAAGCGATGGGCCTTTTCGGCATTCACAAGCGTTTGCTTTCACCACACGCAAACTCTCTGCAGCATGTTCTGCCAGGCCGTCTTCGTCACAGCTTTTAACAATTCAATTTTTTAGCATTATAGCACCGGAATTTTTATTTGTCAATAGGAGAATTAAAAAAATTTATTTTTTATATCTCGCGCTTGTCTGCGCGAACCGGCCATGGCGCAAACCCGGCAAGCAGCCATTCGGGCGCTCCCCCCGGCTGCGGCGCGCATTCCTTTCGCATCACAATTTTGAAAAGATGTTCTTTTTCATCGCTCTGCTGCCCCCGGTCTGACAAAGCAGCCATCAAGCATAATATAATCTGTTCGCCGTCGTCCTGCACCTCATAATCAGCCAAGACAAGCTCGCGAATCTGCTCCTTAACCCACATGTCCGAGGCAGCCTGATTCTGCATGTCAGTACGCATGGTTCGTATGCTGTCAAGCATCGAATCGGTGAGAAGCGCGCTCATTGCCTCTGCTTCCTCCATGCTGCCTGCCTGCCCCAGCTGCCGGCAGACCGAAACCACCTGCCGCTTAAACGCATCAGCGTCAAACGCAGGATTCTTTTCCCGAATGGTTCGCACAAGCGCCGGCTCTGCCTGTCTAAAGTCCGCGGCTCCAGTCTTTTCCGGGCAAAAGGAAGCCCGCCCGGCCGCGCGTTCACGCCGCCCCTGCCATATGTTCACCAAAATCACCGCGCCGGCTGTGATCACAAATAAACCCGCAATCACAAGCACAAGTACATGATTTGTACGCAGCGCATTCATGATCGTTCCCAAATCTCTCTCATTTTTTTAACACGTCCGCGCCTATACGCAGACGAGTCCTTCCTGCTTACCAAGCTATGTTAATAAAAAAATCCCGCAGCAGCCGTAGTATACGCTATTAAAACCCTGCGTGTGCAGGTTGG
>JAAVYP010000053.1 GCA_022791195.1 Clostridiales bacterium
AAGCCTTTCGGTCCCAAAACCTTACCAAGACGCCCTACGATACCCATCATATCAGGGGTTGCGATAATAATATCAAAATCAAACCAGTTTTCTTTCTGGATTTTTTCCATATAATCTTCAGCACCTACAAAATCAGAACCAGCTTCTTCTGCTTCTTTGGCTTTATCACCCTTTGCAAATACTAATGTTCTAACCTTTTTACCTGTGCCGTTCGGAAGAACAACAGCGCCTCTCACCTGTTGATCGGCATGACGTGAATCCACACCCAAACGAACGTGGATCTCAATGGTCTCGTCAAACTTCGCTTTCGCTGTTTGACACACCAAATCCAACGCCTCAGAAGGGTCGTATAATTTTGTCTTATCCAGCAAATTAATGCTGTCGTTATATTTCTTTCCTGACATAATACCCCTCCTTATTCCTCAACAGTAACGCCCATGCTTCTTGCCGTACCGGCAATCATGCTCATGGCAGCTTCAATCGAACCCGCATTGAGATCAGGCATTTTTGTTTCAGCAATTTGTTTTAACTGATCTTTGGTCAAGCTTGCTACTTTGGTCTTATTCGGTACACCCGAACCAGAATCAATACCAGCAGCTTTTTTAATCAGCACAGCAGCCGGCGGTGTTTTGGTGATGAAGGAGAAAGAACGATCCGCATAAACGGTAATAACAACAGGGATCACATAACCCATCTGATTTTTTGTTCTTTCATTAAACTCTTTGCAAAAGTTTGGAATTGCAACACCGTACTGACCCAGCGCAGGACCGACAGGGGGTCCAGGAAGCGCTTTGCCTGCTTCAATCTGAAGCTTGATATAGCCTTGAATTTTTTTTGCCATTTTCTATTACCTCCTATGTGGTTGCAAGGCGGAAGAATATAATATTTTTTCTTCCTCCCACATTTGTAAAGCATTTGGACGCCGCCGAGCAAGCGTGTCAATCTATTTCTTTTTGCTTTCTAACGTCCTCGGCACTAAGCTCAACCGGTGTTTCCCGGCCGAACATTGACGCTAAAACATTGATTTTCTTTTTATCTTCTGAAATTTCTTGTACAACGCCGGTAAAACCTGCCAACGCTCCACTGACAATTTCAACACTGTCACCTACATCAAAGCCAACCGAGATCACCTTGATTTCAACGCCCATAGCCGCAATCTCATCATCTGAAAGCGGAACAGGCCTCGAACCAGGTCCCACAAATCCGGTTACACCCGTAATGTTTCTGACCACATGCCATGTTGCATCGGTCATACACATTTTAACCAAAACATAACTGGGAAACAATTTGTTTTCAACCTCTTTGGTTTCGTCTCCCGTTTCATCCATGGTCACCTCAACAGGCACGCGGACTTCCATGATAACATCATGAAGACCTCTGTTTTCGATGATTTTTTCCAAATTAGTCTTGACTTTGTTTTCATAGCCGGAATATGTATGTACAACATACCATCTCGGCCCTAAATTGGTAAAACTCTCTTCATTCATGTCACAATCACCTTAAGAGAAAATGCCGCCGAGCAAATTGATGCCTTTATAAAACAAATAATCAAGTCCGCCAATAACTACAGCCAGTGCAACAACCAAAACAATAACAATCAGCGTGCTTTTCAGCGTTTGTTCCTTACCGTACCACGTGACCTTACGAAATTCGCTTTTATAATCCTTAAAAAGCTTTTTAATTTTTCCGCCTAAAGAGAGCTTTTTTGTCTTTTCAGCCATGTCTATTCCTTTCCTGCGTCATATAAAACGCAGCCTGTATTCAGGTTAAATGCGAAATAATTATGCCTTGTTGCAAGCCGTATTTATTTTGTCTCTTTATGAAGGGTATGCTTGCGGCAAAAACGACAGTACTTTTTCATCTCAAGACGATCGGGATCGTTCTTTTTGTTTTTCTTTGTATCGTAGTTGCGCTGTTTGCACTCTGTGCAAGCCAATGTAATTTTGACTCTCATTTCGGTACCTCCTGATTTTGATCTACAAAAATCTTTTGCATGCGAAGTGCCTTTTGGCCCTTCTCAACCTCCCTCAATTGAGTGTCTGCAAATACATGCAAAAAAAACACCTCTCAAATGAGGTAAGAATATAATAGCACACCTCGTCCCGATTGTCAAGTGTTTCCCTTACCTTATATTGACTTATTTTTTTAGTTTTGCCCCGCTATATTCCTCCATAGCCCGCAAAATGACCGCCTTTGCCGCCTTTGATCCGGCCATTTGGTCAATAAGCGTTGTTTTTTCTTCTAATGTTTTATATACTTCAAAAAAATGCTTTATTTCTTTTTTTAGATGCATCGGCAGCTGTTCAATATCTACATAATCACTCATGGAAGGATCATAAACTGGTACAGCTATAATTTTCTCATCAATCTCTTCTTCATCGGTCATAGCCAATATACCAATCGGCCGGCATTCTACTAGTGTCATAGGCACAATGTCCTCTTGACAAAAAACCAAAACATCCAGTGGGTCGCCGTCTAACGATAAGGTATGCGGAATAAATCCATAATTAGCCGGATACCGCATAGATGTAAATAACACACGATCCAACCGTAACAGACCCGTTTCTTTGTCTAATTCATATTTATTTTTGCTTCCTTTTGAAATTTCGACAACCGCTGTAAACTTTTCGGGTGATATGCGCCGTGGTGTTATATCATGCCATATATTCATATTAAATACACTCTTTTCCCTATTTAGATATAATAACACTATTATGTGCTTCGCCGCGCTTACTTATAATAACAATTGACAAAATAAAAACACTATGATATACTGAATTTAATATGCAGGTATGGCGGAATTGGCAGACGCGCCAGATTTAGGATCTGGTGAGTATCCTCGTGCAGGTTCAAGTCCTGTTACCTGCACCAAAAGGCGCAAATTTGAACCACTCAACAGTATTCTTTTTGGATGGAATGTTGGTGGCGGTAGCATTTGCGAAAAAAGAAAAGAGCCGAGGATAATTCCTCGGCTCTTTTGCTATTTACTCCCCAAAACACCCAGCCCGATCAAGAATGACCAGCAGGCGCAGCATGATATAAGATAACTCCAGCGAGTTTTTGTCGTTGCCATACAAATACCCTTTGTTCGTCAGCTTTTTAACTGTTTCGCGCGCCCAGGAAGGCAGATTGCCATCGTTGTACGCCCACTTGATCGCCGCGTTCTCATAGACACCCATCTTGTCGTATTTGTCAAGGCGTTCTTTTAGTTCTGTATTTTCTTTTACCAGTGTATCTACCTTCGTCGCCAGCTTCTCAAAGGCAACCTTTTCTTCTTTTGTCATGGGTTCTTCCTCCATCTCTTCATATTTCTGTTGTACTAATTTTAAAAAATAATCCCAGCCATAATTGTCCAGCGTTCGGTGTGGACAGTGTTTTGGCGCATAGTCTTCGTGCTTTGTGATCCGGCCAAGGTCAAGCCCCCAGCCTTGTTCCTTTAAAAGCAGTACGCATAATTCAGCGGCATTCTTCTGCGCCGCCTCAAAGCGCTTGCCGCCTGACTTGGAATAGCAAATCTCAATGCCGATCCCCTCCCGGTTCCCTTTGCCAAAGGCACCGTCTCCCGCATGCCAGCCGTTGCGATCAAGAGGTAATCCCTGCACTGCTTGCACATCGTCCACGGCGTAGTGATAGGATGTCGTGCTGTTGTTTCGTCCCATATAGGCGATCTCGTCTTGTGCGCTGGCGTCATTCGCTGTGTTATGTACGACTATGCGCGTGGGCTTCAGTTCATAAGGACATTTTAAATTCCACTTACTTTCGGCAATCAGATTGGTTACAACTTTAATCATCGTTTTCACCTTCTGCCTTTTTCCGCAAGACTTCAATCGCCTTAACAAGAACCCCCGGAACCGGAATGCCCATCAACCCCGCATTTTCGACAATGGAGATTGTCTCATTGGCGATAAAGGCAATTACAGCGGCGTCCCGGATGAACGTGGAACCGATCACCACGTCAAGGCGACAGGCTACCAGTACAATTAATAGGGTCACGCCCTTTCGGCAAAGTCCCTTCCACCCGGCACGTGATTCCAGCGCGCCGTTTTCGGTCTTTTCGCTGTTGTGGAACACCCCTGCCACGATCAGGCCGGTTACGTAATCGATACCCATGAAGATTACCAAGGTAATCAAGGCAGCGTCCCAGCCTCCGAACAGTGAAGCGATAAAGCTTCCTACCACGCCTATTCCGGTACAAATCATTTCTTTCATTTTGTTTTTTCCTTTCTTCTTGTATTTACTTTTCATTTTTTTCGTTATACATCTTCTTTATTGGAAAACGCGCGGATATCAACTCACCGCCCTCTCACCACAAAACGAGTGCCGGTATAAAAAGGTGCGGCGCTGGTATTGCCCTTTATCGCGCCATTGATACTAAAGCTGGACAATGTTCCCGGCGAACCAAATTGATGTGCAGCATATACATTGCTTGGACTATTTTCTGAAAAATTAGTTGTTTTTGATATCGACCATTCAGCAATGCCACTCCACCCACTCAAAATTGGATTCAAATTCATCCTAAGACTCCCATAACTGTCCGCATTGGCAGCGGAAAGTTTAAACATACCGTTCGTATTCGTGGCAGAAGAATTTGTATTCCCCATCAGTACAAACCGATGTGCATACTCTGTATTTGAATTCGGGACTTCAAGGTCAAAATAGACCTCAATCTCCGAGATTGAAAACGCGCTGCCATCTATGTCTTTGTTTGTATACAGATGGCTTTGCGTACTGTCCAAAGCCGTATAATCAAGCAAAATCCGCCATGGTTTTTCACCGATCCGCTCATAGCCCATTACCGGAATGTCCTTATGATTCGTCAGGCTGAGGATTACCCCCTGCGCATAGGTTAACGTATCCTGACACGTCAGTGTGATTGTGCCATCGGCGTTTACCGTTTTTACTTTGTCGTACTGACCGAAACTCGTCGGGTATATACTTGCGCCCGGTGTTCCATAATATACGGTATCGCCCACCTTGGGATATCTGTCGGCGGTGAATACATAAACCGGGCCAGTAGACCCGTTCCACAAATAATAATCGTCG
>JAAVYP010000054.1 GCA_022791195.1 Clostridiales bacterium
ACGATAAAATTATTACCAGCGCACAGGCTTCGCTCCGTAAGCTGATGAATATTCCTGATAATTATAAAGTTCTGTTTTTACAGGGCGGTGCGTCAACACAGTTTGCGGCTGTTCCGCTTAATTTAATGAAAACAGGCAAAGCAGACTATGTTGTAACAGGTCAGTTTTCAAAAAAAGCATATCAAGAAGCAAAAAAATATGGTGACGTTCGCTTAGTCGCTTCGTCTGAGGATAAAAACAATACCTATATTCCGACGCTTACCAAAGCGGATTTCCGCGCTGATGCCGACTATGTACATATTTGTTTTAATAACACGATCTACGGTACAAAGTGGAATTATATTCCGGATACGGGCGATATTCCCTTGGTAGCGGATTTGTCTTCTTGCATTATTTCAGAGCCGGTTGATGTATCTAAATTCGGTGTTATTTATGCGGGTGCACAAAAAAATATGGCGCCAGCCGGTTTAACCGTTGTGATTATTAGAGAAGATTTACTTGGTTACGCCAGACCCGAAACACCTGCCATGCTGGATTATAAAATCATGGCTGATAACGACTCTATGTATAATACTCCTCCATGCTATTGCATTTATATGGCTGGCTTGGTCTATGACTGGATTTTGGACATGGGCGGCCTTGAGGAAATGAAAAAGTATAACGAGAAAAAATGCGCTGTACTTTATAACTATTTAGATGAACAGGATTATTATATAGCTGCCGCACAAAAAGAGTATCGTTCGATGATGAACGTCACTTTTGTGACTGGCAATGAAGAGTTAGATAAAAAGTTCGCCAAAGAGGCAGATGCAGCTGGCTTTAAAAACTTAAAGGGTCACCGTTCTGTTGGCGGTATGCGCGCTTCTATTTATAACGCTATGCCGATTGAGGGCGTTGAAAAACTGGTTGAATTTATGAAAGATTTTGCAAAAGCAAATCCTAAATAATAAGTGTATATAGAAAGGGACGAAAAGTCATTATGAAAATACAGCTATTAAATAAAATCGCCGCCGTAGGAACCGATCTTTTTGATAAATCGTGGGAAGTGGCAGATCAAGTAACGGCCCCTGACGCAATTATGGTCAGAAGCGCCGCTATGCATGATATGGACTTTGACGGCTCATTAAAAGCCATTGCCAGAGCGGGTGCCGGCGTTAATAACATTCCGCTTGATAAATGCGCAGAGCAGGGTATTGTCGTATTCAATACGCCGGGCGCTAATGCAAATGGAGTAAAAGAATTGGCGCTTGGTGCTTTGATTCTTGCTTCTCGTAATATTATTGGCGGTGTAAACTGGGCCAAAACATTAGAGGGAGCTGAAGCCGGCGTAGCCAAAGCAGTTGAAAAAGGCAAAAGTCAATTTGCCGGCTGTGAATTAAAGGGCAAAACGCTGGGCGTTATTGGTCTTGGTGCCATTGGCGGCATGGTAGCCAGTGCGGCTTCTTACTTGGGCATGAATGTCATTGGCTGTGACCCATATCTTTCGGTCAATGCTGCTTGGAGCATCAATAGCCATGTCATAAAGGCGAGCAGCTTTGATGATATTTTTGCTTGCGCTGATTACATATCGTTGCATGTACCAGCTACTAAAGAGACAAAAGAGATGATCAATGCACAGTCGATTGCTAAAATGAAGGACGGCGTCAAGATTCTGAATTTGGCTCGTGCGGATCTTGTCAACAACGCTGATTTGAAAGCGGCGCTTGCTTCTGGTAAAGTCGGTTGCTATGTAACCGATTTCCCGACCGAAGAAACCATCAATACAGAGGGGATTATTGCGATTCCTCACTTAGGTGCTTCAACTGAAGAATCTGAGGATAACTGTGCTGTTATGGCGGCCAATCAGTTGATTGATTATTTGCTGAACGGTAATATTAAAAATTCCGTGAATTACCCTGAGGTTTCCATGCCAAGAAGCGGCGAAACCCGTATTTGCGTGCTGCACAAAAATATTCCTGCTGTTCTTTCTTCGATTTCTTCTCTTATTTCAGAACAGGGAATTAATATTGACAACATGCTCAATAAATCGAAAGGTGATTATGCTTACACGATGATTGATGCAGCAAGTCAAGTTAACGAGGATGTAGTTGCTAAAATTTTGGCTGTTGAGGGTGTCATTCGCGTCAATCTTTATTGATTATAGGGATTTCTAAACAAATCGATATACAAAAACGGTATGTTATCTTATATAAACAGCATACCGTTTTTTATTTTTAAAATATACGCCAGTTTATATGCTATTCGTTGTAAATAAGACGAAAATATGGTATACTAAAAGTGACTTGCAAATAACTTTTGCAATCCAGCGGATTATGTTTTACATGGACTTTAATAGTATGCGTAGTATAGCATATGACTTGGGCCAGAACCGTTAACCAATCATTAAAATTTAGCTATTATCATTTAATTATATAAAATTTCCAAAGAGATGAAACCAATGAATACACCCAAACAAGAAATAGAGAATTTACGCAAACAGTTAGCGTATCATAGTCAAAAGTATTATGAAGACGATGCACCTGAGATTTCTGATTATGAATATGACGCCCTATTTCGCAAGCTACAAGATTTGGAAAGAGAACATCCCGAATATGCAGACGATCATTCACCTACGGTACGCGTAGGAGGGCGAGCGCTTGAGAAATTTGAAAAAATTCAGCATCGCGTTCCTCTGAAAAGCTTGCAGGATGTTTTTTCGTTTGAAGAATTAGAAGATTTCATTCATGGTCTGTCAGAGCAGCCACTGTCTTTTTCGGTTGAGTGTAAAATAGATGGCCTGTCAGTGGCATTAACTTATGAGCATGGCAAGTTGATCAGCGGCGGAACCAGAGGTGACGGAATTATCGGCGAAGATGTAACGCAGAATATTAAAACCATAAAAAACATTCCATTGTATATTGATGAGCCGGGACGCTTGGTTGTGCGCGGAGAGGTGTATATGCCTAAAAGCAGTTTTCAAGCGCTTAATGATGAAAGAGAAAAAAACGAAGAACCCTTGTTTGCAAATCCGAGGAATGCCGCGGCGGGTTCTTTACGTCAATTGGATTCAAAAATCACAGCGAAACGCAATTTGGATATCTTTATTTTTAATATTCAAGAATCGGAGCATTCTTTTCAAAACCACGATGAAAGTCTTGCCTATCTTGAAAAAATTGGTTTTCCGGTAGTACCTTATCGAAAAACCCTTTCTTCGTTTAATGAAATAAAAGAGCAAATTGAGTTGATTGATCAAATACGAAAAACGCTTGCCTTTGATATAGACGGCGTTGTCATCAAGGTGAACAGTTTACAAAAACGAGAAGATATTGGCGAGAATACAAATACACCCAAATGGGCTGTTGCCTATAAATTTCCGCCCGAGCAAAAGGAAACTGTTTTGCGTGACATTTGTATTAATGTGGGTCGCACCGGTGTGTTAACACCCAACGCAGTGTTTGATCCTATTCAATTAGCGGGTACTACGGTTTCAAGAGCTACCTTGCATAACAAAGATTTTATTGCTCAAAAAGATATTCGCATTGGCGACACCGTCTGCATTCAAAAAGCGGGCGATATTATTCCGGCTGTCGTGTCAGTTAATACAAGCAAACGTGCTCACAATACCATACCCTTTCAAATGCCAAGTGTTTGCCCCTCTTGCGGTCAGCCTGTGTTTGAGGATGTAGAGGAAGCAGCTGTACGCTGTACAAATGCCGCGTGTCCTGCCCAGTTGATCCGCAACGTTGAGCATTTTGTCAGTCGTGATGCCATGGATATTGATGGCTTAGGGCCGGCTGTTGCCAAATTATTAAAAGAAAATGAGCTTGTGAAGGATGCTTCTGATCTTTATTATTTACAGGCCGAAGATATTGAAAAATTAGAGCGTATGGGACAAAAATCGGCTGATAATTTGATTGCAGCCATTGAAAAATCAAAGAATGCGGGCTTAGCACGTTTATTGTATGCATTAGGCATACGACAGGTAGGCGAAAAAGCCGCGACTGTCTTAGCAGCACATTTTAAAGACATTGAGGCTTTCTTTATTGTTACTGTGGAAGAGTTGACAGCTATTAAAGATGTAGGCGAAATTACGGCACGCTATATTGTAGATTATTTTTCGCTGCCTTCTACGCGAATGTTGATAGATCGACTCAAAGCGTGTGGTGTTGTTTGCCATGTGCAGGAAGAAGAAAAACAAAGTTCTGTCTTTGAAGGCATGACCTTTGTTATCACAGGCACGCTGCCTCATATGACAAGGGAAGAAGCTGAAAAAATCATTGTACAAAACGGCGGAAAAGCCACTTCGTCTGTATCCAAAAAGACCTCTTATGTTTTAGCAGGCGAAAAAGCAGGAAGTAAATTAGACAAAGCACAAAATCTAGGGATTCCTATTTTAGATGAAGCGGCGTTTTTAAATATGGTGGAGTAAAATGTTTATTGATCATGTAAAAGTTTATGTCAAAGCAGGTGATGGAGGGCACGGATGTGTTTCTTTTCACCGTGAAAAATATGTTTCTCATGGCGGACCAGACGGCGGTGACGGAGGGCATGGCGGCGCGGTTATCGTTACCGTAGACAAGGGAACCAACACGCTCGTTCATTATCGATATCGCCATAAGTTTGTAGCCGCAAACGGCGAAAACGGCAAAAATTCAAAATGCCATGGCAAAACAGCAGATCCTTTGTATCTGCCGGTGCCTCCTGGCACTGTCATCAAGGACGCACAAAGCGGGCTCGTTATTCATGATATGTCAGATGGCAACGATTTTGTTCTGTGTCAAGGCGGTAAGGGCGGATGGGGAAACACCCATTTTGCAACACCCACAAGACAAGTGCCGCGTTTTGCCAAAAACGGTTTAAAAGGTGAAGAACGCGAAGTTATTTTTGAGTTAAAAATGCTAGCTGATGTGGGGCTGGTTGGTTTGCCAAATGTAGGAAAATCTTCTTTATTATCGGTCATTAGTGCAGCGAGACCTAAAATTGCCAATTACCATTTTACAACGATTTCACCTAACTTAGGCGTAGTTAAAATTGGTGAGGATCAAGAATTTGTAGTGGCGGATATCCCAGGGCTTATTGAAGGCGCGGCTGAGGGCGCAGGATTAGGACATGCATTTTTAAGACATATCGACCGCTGTCGTATGATCATCCATATGGTGGATATTTCTGGACAGGAGGGGAGAGACCCGATCGAAGATATTCAGCTCATTAATGCAGAATTGGCGCGTTATTCGCCCGAGTTGGCACAAAAACCGCAAATTATTGCTGCGAATAAATACGATTGTATTACCGGTCAAGAAGATACCTTGCATGATTTTGAGCAATTTGTAGCACAAAATGGGTGGGAGTTAGTGTATATATCTGCCGTAAGTCATTATCATATCCGCGAACTGACTCAATTAGTGCATCAAAAATTAGAAGAATTGCCGCCATTAATTGAATACGAACCGGAATATAAAATTATGCCTGTTATCGATACTGCTGCTGAACACGAGATAACCATTCAGCGGATGAATGAAATCTATATCGTTGAGGGTGAATGGCTGTATAATTTAATGGGTACGATTAATTTTGATGATCGTGAGTCGCTTATGTATTTCCAAAAGGTTCTGAAAAAAAGCGGTGTGATTCAAAAATTGATTGATTTTGGCGTACAAGATGGTGATACAGTCAGTATTTATGATTTTGAATTTGATTTTGTGATTTGATCTATGAAAAAAGACTCCCAATGGAGTCTTTTTCTATTATTGTGCTTGTAGTAAGCCGGTCGGCGGCCGCAGGGCGCCGATTTCTTTGAAAAGACTTACTATACTAAATAAAAATTTAGTATAGTAAAGAGAATCAAAAATACCATTACTGGATGCTTGTACATTTTATTTTCATATGATATAATAATATTAAATTATATTTATTATCATATAAAATCATGTAATTTTAGGAGTAAAATATATGGAGGTTCATTCGTTTTCGGTTGGTTGGATTCAAACAAATTGTTATGTAGTTTTGCAAGATTCGTTTTGTTTGATTATAGATCCTGGTACCAACTCAGAAAAACAGCTTTCATCAATTTATAAACTTATAGATC
>JAAVYP010000003.1 GCA_022791195.1 Clostridiales bacterium
GTTCTCGTATTTCTCGATCATCTTTTTAACCATCTGACCGCCTACGGAACCTGCCTGACGAGAAGTTAAGTCGCCGTTATAACCGTCTTTCAGGTTAACGCCTACTTCACTTGCTGCTTCCATCTTGAACTTATCAAGAGCAGCTCTTGCTTCAGGCACTACAGTTCTAGAGTTCTTAGACATTTCTTTACTCCTTGTAACTTGTGTGCATCTATATCATCGAACGCGTTTTTGTGTCTCGCGTTCTGATATTATTATCAACAACTTTGTTTTTTTTATGAATGGAAATTTTTGGTGGATATTTTTCGATTGAAATGACAATAAATGCTCAATATTTTGTCTGTATCAATCAAATTTATAATCGGTATTGTACATTTATTTCTAAATTTTGTTGAACTTAGTATATCAATGTGGTACAATAAACGAAAACTAACGCTGCGTTTATGAGAAAGATTGCTTGTTGCCTAATGGAGCACATTTCACTCTTGCCAAACCCGTCAAAGTTTTCGGTGAGCTAAAAATTTTATGACATAGTAAAGGACAAATGAGCATTTTTCTTTCTATAAAATCGATGTGTTTATTGAATTATTCTGGATTATATCTCTTTATGGTTCGGTTAAAAAATAATGATAAAAAAATTAGATACGAATGCATATTTGCATAATGAATTTGGTCTTATTGTTCCGTTTTCGGTGGTGGGTTTTCTTGACCAGCCGTTTGAAATACAGGTGTTTGATCATTGTGCCGGGCTTTTGCACCGGGAAATGGATCTGCTGCAAGAGGCAGATAAAGGGGATTATCTTTCGGATGCTTTTTATGAGCGTGTGAACCGGTGTTTGTGTCACGAGGTCAAGAAATTAGGCTATACACCCGATTATGCATATACGCACGGTTATATGATGAATTTCATGGCCGAAAAAGCCTTGTGTACGCATCGGCTGCAAGACACGACGAAACAGTTAGATGATTTGGCAGATTATCATGATGCCACTGAAAGCGAATTTCATACCGATTCATTTCCTGTTTTTGCAACACTGGCTGATAAAACCCTGTTGTCTGTATGCGGCGTCAATGAATTTACCGGCGATTTTTCAGACGGCACGGCTGAAATTGCTGTGGCGACAGCGCCTGAGGCGCGAGGACGCGGCTATGCGTTATCCAATGTGATTGCTATGACCAATTTTTTGCTAAAACAGGGCTTTCGTGTGGTGTATCAGTGCTTTTGCGATAACGAACCATCGGCAAAGCTGGCTTTGAGAGCTGGGTTTCGCTTAGTAAGCCGGGATTATCATTATGTGTGCTATGAGAATGAGTGCGAGTCGTTGAACGAATAGCGGGAAAGGAAGAAAGAGTGGCTTTTGACGCGGGTATGGTGGCATGTTTATGTCACGAATTAAATCAAAACCTGATCGGCGCGAAAATCGATAAAATTTATCAGCCTGCGAAGGATGAAATTTTTATTGTGTTTCGGAATGGCGGGCAGGCAAGCCGCCTGCTCCTTTCTTGTGCCCCGGGTACGCAAAGGGTCGTTTTAACGGCGGAAAAACCGGAAAATCCGCTGACGGCGCCTATGCTTTGTATGTTGCTGCGCAAGCATTTAATCGGCGCAAAGCTGACCGATATTCAACAGCCGGATTTTGAGCGGGTGCTTATTTTCACCTTTAGTTGTTATGATGAGATGGGGGATCCCTGTGTCAAATATCTGGCGGCTGAAATGCTCGGAAAATTCAGTAATTTGATTTTACTGGATCAGTCTTACCGGATTTTAGGGGCCGTTAAAACGGTTGATTTTTCCACCTCGGAAAAAAGACAGATTTTGGCGGGGCTTCGGTATGAACTGCCGCCCAAGCAGGATAAGGTCAACCCGTTGAATGAAACAAAAGAAGGCTTTGTGCAGCGGGCGCAGACAACGGCTGATGGTTTGCAGCCAGCCGATCGGTTTATTCTTTCCTCTTATGCGGGCATTTCGCCGCTGATCGCTAAGGAGATCGTATACAGAGCGCATAAGGTGACCAAAAAACCGCTTTGCGAATGTGATTTTGATAAGCTTTGGTTTTATTTTGATTTAATCGTTCGTTGTATTCGAGAGCAAACCTATCACCCTGTGCTGATTGCCGATCATGACGGCAGGGCTGTCGAATACTCTTTTGTCGCTATTGAGCAGTACGGGGCAACGGCAGCTTGTGATTTCTACGAAAGTCCCAGCCTTTTGGTCGAGACCTTTTTTGAAACACGCGCCAAGGCCGAACGGCACCGGCAAAAGGCGGCCGATGTTTTTAAGATTTTATCGAATGCAGAGAGCCGGCTGACACGTAAAATAGCCCTGCAAACCGAAGAACTGTCCTTGTGCAGCCAAAAAGATGAATACAAACAATATGCAGATTTGATTCATGCGCATATGTATTTAATCAAACGGGGCATGAAAAGCATAAGTGTGCAGAATTATTACAGCCAAACGGGCGAAATGATTGACATTCCGCTGGATGAGCGTCTTTCGCCATCAGCCAATGCCCAGCGGTATTATAAAAAATATAACAAGGCCAAGGTGGCGCAAACAGAGCTGAATAAGCAAATCGACATTGCCAAGGCCGATTTGGATTATCTTTATACGGTTTTCGATGCTTTGACAAGGGCTGAAACAACGGCCGAGATCGATGAAATCAGGCAGGAACTTGCCGAAACTGGTTTCGCTGTTCACAAAAAGGGCGAAACAAAGAAAAAGACGATGGGCAAACCTCTTGCTTTTATATCGACTGATGGGTATCGTATGCTGTGCGGCAAAAATAATATACAAAACGACCAGTTGACCTTTAAAATGGCCGATAAAAACGATTACTGGTTTCATGTAAAAAATGCACCGGGCAGCCATGTGATTCTTTGCTGCAACGGGGAAGAACCGCCCGAGAGGGCCTTCACAGAGGCCGCAAGGTTAGCGGCCAGTCATTCTAAACTGGCAGAAGGCGAAAATGTGCCGGTGGATTACACAAAGGTAAAAAACGTGAAAAAACCGCCGGGAGCAAAGCCTGGCTATGTCATTTATCATACAAACTGGACGGCCTATGTGTCGCCAGAAAAAATAGAGAGAGGTTCATAAAATGGAATCAAAAATTTTAGCGACATATCCTTCGGTCTTTGTGGTGGGCGAAGAATATCACATTTGTGCGTTAGTCGATAAGGAATGCACCATGTGGGTGACAATCGGCGACCGGACTTTCTATGATCATTCCAACGGAATTTTGCGTTCCGGCCGGTTTCTGCATAAGGTCATTGTATCGCAGCAGGTATTGGACAGCGTCGGCGAATACACCGTGCATTGCCGGGAGATTGTAGAGCGCAAACCCTATTACACCGAGTGTGCCGAGGTGGAGAGCTCTTCGTACGCATTTCGGCCGGTGCGCGGACCTGAAATCCATATCATTAACCTGGCTGATTCACACAACTTAGTGAAGGAGCCCATTGCCTGCGGCAGTTATTTTGGCGACAAGCTGGATCTTTTGATTTTAAATGGCGATATTCCGAACCACAGCGGCAAACTTGAATATTTTAAAGCCATCTATCAAATTGCAGGCGGTATTACCAAGGGACAGGCACCTTGTCTGTTTTCGCGCGGCAATCACGATACAAGAGGCATTTATGCTGAAAATATTGAAGAATACACACCAACTGACCACGGCAAGTCTTATTTCACCTTTAAGCTTGGCGATGTGTGGGGGCTTGTGTTAGACTGCGGCGAGGATAAGCCGGATGAAAATCCCGAATATGGCCACACCATATGCTGTCATGCTTTCCGCGAAGAAGAAACTGCCTTTATTGACGAGGTCATTGCCAAGGGAGAATATAAAGACGCCAAATACCGGCTGATTGTATGTCACCATCCTTTTACATACGAGGTTTATCCGCCCTTTAATATCGAGCAGGATCTGTATGCTTCGTGGGCTAAAAAATTGAAGGCCATTGATCCGACGGTGATGCTTTGTGGTCACATCCATACCTGTATTTTTGACGAGCCGGGCGGTTATTATGATTCGCTGGGCCAGCCCTGCAAGCTGCTTTGCTCTTCTTATGTGAGGGACGGCGGAGAAGGCAATTCTTTGCATGTGTGCGGTGCGCTTACTATCAAAGAGGGCGAAATGGAGGCTAAATTTATCAGCAGCGACGGCCGAGAGATTGAACCTTTTTATAAAATGCCGAATAATAAACTGTTCAATGCGGCTGGTGAGGAGTTAGACTCGGATTTACGAGTGATCCCTGACTCGGCGGCTCAGCAATAAAGGATTAGAAAAAAACGGGCTGTGTAAACAGCCCGTTTTTTCTGCTTTTATGATGTTTTATTTTTGATAGGCCAGTACAGCGCAAAGCATAGCGGCTGTTTGGTCTCTTGTTACCTCGGTAAAGGGAGAGGCATATCCCATGCCTGTGCCCGAAAGAATACCGTTGCTGGAGAGGGCGTAAATTGAGCTTTGTGCCCAAACGGGAATGCTTGAGTCATCGTTAAACACAGCAACGGTGCCGCTGACCTTGATATCCAATAATTTGCCTAAGATGACGGCTGCTTCGGCTCTTGTAATGGTATTATTGGGATAAAAGAACACGCCTTCCTCGGTTTCAGTGCCGCTGATATAGCCTAATTTTTTAGCGGTGGCGACATAGCTTACCAAATGCTCTGGAATTTGGTCATTATCGGTAAAATCAGTGCGGGTCAGAGTTTTATCCGCCTCGATTTTGCATGTGTCCATGGCCATGGCTAAAAATTCGGCTCTGGATACGCGGTAATCAGGACCGAAAAGCATATTCTCGCCAATTGATTCGCCGGTCATAATGCCTTGCTCGGCCAGTGTAATGGCGGCATTGTGCGCCCAACTTTCCCGCATGTCGCAGTAGTAAACTCCGCTTGTGTTTTTTTCGACGGTGACAGATACCTTAGCGGTGTCTGAGTAATTGCCGAATTCATCGTACACCTGATAAGAAAAGGAATCTTTGCCGGTATATCCGTTTGCCGGGGTGTATTTGTAAGAACCGCCGATGGGGTCAGTCACGGTGACAGTGCCGTGTTTTGCGGTGTTGGTAATCGTGAAATTCAGTTGATCTCCATCCGGATCGGCCGCTGAAAGCTTGCCGTAATAGGTTACATCCTGTTTGGTGTGTATATTCAGGGAATCATCGTCCATAGCAGCGGCGGGCGCGGTGTTGATTTGATCTAACATTTTAATTTCGCAGGTGATGTCATAGCTGTCTTTTCCGGTTGATATGCGAAGGTCAAAATGGCTGGCGGCGCTGACGTCGGTGCAGGGGCGGAAATAGAATAGATCAAAGCTGGAAGCACTGATGACCTGATTTTCATAGATGCTTGTGTCACCAAGCTTGAGCGTGCCCGAGGCACTGTCCGGCAGGGATAGCACGGTCACCGAATCAATTTTTTCGGCACCGGTGATGTTTTTAAAGTCGTTCATTGTAAAGTAAATATCATTATTCATAACGCCGCTTTTGATGAAGTCTAAATCATTTTCAATGACAGACATGCCGGGTGAGAGCAGCGCATTGCAGACAAACACGGCGCTAAGCAACACCGAGCAGAGAATCAAAGAGACGATTGGATAAATATTTTTTTTCATGATTTTCTCCCAAAAAGTAATGAAATTTAACAGTGTGTCCTGGCAGGAAGTGCTGACAGGAATTGCTTCTATCTTCATTTTTTCCGTATGAGGTAAAGTTATACCGTCTTGAAAAAGGTTGGCAAAAATAGTATAATAAAATAAATGATGGATTTTAAAATAAAATAAAAATTAAAATCGTTCTTGTTTTAGGTTTGACTTTATTATAATTTGTGCCGCCGTTTTGGCGGAGAAAGGCCGCTTTAATGATGAAAAACTTTGAATTGGTGCAGAAACTGAAGAATGATTCTAGGTATTGTTTGGAATTTGATTATATTTTACAGTCATCATCTGATGCAGAATTATTTGATGTAAATGGTACGGTATGCATATTAAATAGTGAAGAAAACTATTGTATGGTGACCAACTATTGTCGCGACGAACTGAACAATATAGAAGATATGATTAGAAAAAATATGAGCTGCGATACGATATTGATTAATTTCAATGTTGCTCCCGATATGGCTGAAGAAGAAATACAATATCTGAATGAGAATCATTATAAATTACATTCAGATTATGATAGTTATATAAATTGTAAAAATAGCGTTTGCGAAAATGATTTTACATCAGAGAATCACCTCGTAGAACTTACGGCCCATAATATAAACGGTTATACCTATCATGACTGTAATGAGAAAATTCAATACCGTCCTTCTTTTGAAAGACTTGTAGATGTGTTCCTCTGCAAAGGAAATGGACGAATCATAGCATATGTAGAAAATAACTGTATTTTGGGATATCTTTCATTTATCAATATGTTTGATGATGTTGATGATGTGGATTATATTTATGTTGCCAATCAATATAGAAATAGGGGTATTGGCACATTGTTAGGGAAATATTATGCTGAAATATCAAAAAAAGAGAGCAGAACAGCTTTTTGGAGCAATGCAACAAAGGCCTCTGCCAAAACAGCCATTAAATCAGGGTTTGAATGGTGTTGCAGGCATATATCATTTGATAAAGATATGAACAACGAATAATGATTACATATTAAAGAAAATAATAACAGAGTTGGCTTTACATGTGATAATTATATTTACATCCTAGTAATGATTTGACTTAAACTTTTAAATATCTAAATGAGGTTTTTATGTAAAAAAGTAGCAATGGAGAAATTATATAAAAAGATACCTTCCTCGACCTGTATAGATGGATGTTACAAATGTTGTATAAACATGATTCAATATACGCCAAGCGAGTTGAAAGCAATGGGAGGGTATGAATACAATGGAAAGTGTCCTCATCTGAAAGACGGCCAATGTTCTGTATATGAAGCTCGTCCTTTTGTATGCAGAATTTATGGTGCAAGTGAGCTTTTTAAATGCGATGATTGTGTACCTGAAAGATTTCTTAGTGAAGAAGAAACGGTAGAAATTGTACATCAATACACACTGCTGAAAAAGCAAGAAGAATCTAAGGAAAATGGCGGAAATTAAAAGTCTATGTCATGTGAAAGGGCAGCCAAATGAAACATTTTTACCGGCAGAATATGATCATATTTTAATGGCCTGTTCGTCCTCTTTTGAAATGTGGGAAACAAAGTATTATCATCGTTTAGCCAATCATAAAGCATTGATTGACTGGGTGAAGGGAACTCGTTTGCGGCCTTATCTCGATTGGCTTGGCGAAGAAAGAGGAGCGGCTTTTGAAAAAGAACTGATTCAGCGCTCTAAGGAGATGTATCCTGTTATGGAGCATGGCGAAGCAGTCCTTGGTTTTCGTCGCTTTTTCTTTACAGCAGTCAAATAGTGTAAATTTGGGGAAGATAGAATGAAAACGTATCACAATGAGAAAAGTGGTGCCGTATTTCTGCGTAGGTTTGTGGCTGTATCGGCCAAAAATAAGCTCGTTGCATAGTAAGGCGGTAGCATGGAAATAGAAATAACCGAAAATGAACAGGGGATGCTCTTGCGGGATTTTCTGCGTCGGGAAATGGGATTTTCCCGGGCCGCCCTTACCATGTTAAAGCAAAAAGAGACAGGACTGATGATCAATGGCACTCGTGTAACGGTCCGAGCTGTCTTGCAGGCAAAAGACAGGCTTTGCATCGATCTTGAGGATACGAAGTCACATGAAAATGAGGGACTGGTACCGGTTGATTTGCCGTTATCTGTGTTGTATGAGGACTCTGCCATTTTGGTTGTCAACAAACCGGCCGGCATGCCGACACACCCTACGCATGGCCATTATATGGATACTTTAGCCAATGCTGTTGCCTATAAATATCAGGCGGAAAACCGTCCGTTTGTTTTTCGAGCAGCGAACCGGCTGGATCGTGATACCAGCGGCATTGTTGTGATTGCACGTCATAAAATCGCGGCGGCCCATCTGGCCAAGCAAATGAGCGAACGAAGGGTGACGAAGCTTTATACAGCGGTTTTAGAGGGTAGACTGCCGGATGATAAAGAGCAAGGCCTGATTCAGAATTATATAAGGCGTGCTGACCCCAGTATCATCACACGGGTGAACGCATCCGAGGGGACGGCCAGTGAATATGCAGCCACTCGCTATCGATGCTTACAGAAAAATGCACGGTTCAGCGTGGTGGAAGCCCAGCCGTTAACGGGTCGCACGCATCAGCTGCGGGTGCATTTTTCTGGTATGGGATATCCCATCTGCGGGGATACTTTATATGGGCACGCTTCCGGGCAAATTGGCCGACAAGCGCTGCATGCAGGGGTAATACGCTTTCTGCATCCAGTAAACGGCCAAATGCTGGAATTTTGCGCCGAACTGCCGGATGACATAAAACAGCTCATGAGGCAAATCAAATGATGCCCATAGAATTGATTATGGATAGACTGCCGTACATTGTTATGCGGCAAAGGAAGAAAGGGAGAGCTGAATGACAAAATGGAAAAAACTACGTGAAATATGTCCGCTGCCTTGTATCATTTTGTTTAGTTTGGCTGTTGTGGCGGCGGGGCTGCATGTTTCTTTTTATTGTTCAAGTGTGTTTGCTGATTTTTTTAATATGTCGGTCGGCGCTTTTTGCCGGGGAACGCTTGCCAAGCTGACAGGCGTGCTGCCGTTTTCATTAGCCGAGACGGTGGTTGTCTCTATGCCGGTATTGGCTGGGTTATTGATTTTTTATTGCGTGCGGACAATCCGCAAAGAATCTAGCAAAAAAGGAACGCGCCTTATTTTTATTTTGTTATCCGTTTTGTGTTTGCTGTACAGCTTGTTTGTCTTTGTTTTTGCATCGGCTTATCGGGGGGCCTCTTTAGATCAAAAATTGGGTTATGAGCAAAAGACGGTCTCAAAGGAAGATTTATATGAAACAGCCCTTTATTTTAACCAGTGCGCCAAAGAACAGCTGGCAGAGGTAACCTTCGCCTTTGGCGGTGCTTCTGATCTGCCGTATTCGCATCAAGAGATGATTCAAAAGCTGAATGATGCCTATGCCAAAATCAGTGATCAATATTCTTTTGTCTCAAAATTAAACAGCCCGGTCAAGCTCATTGCACTGAGCGAGCCAATGACTTATACGCATATTTCGGGGGTATATACCTTTTATACCGGCGAGGCGAATCTGAACATTAATTTTCCCGATTATACACTGCCGTATACTGCGGCGCATGAAATGTCTCACCAGCGCGGTATAGCGGCCGAGAACGAAGCCAATTTCATGGCCTTTTTGGTATGCGAAGCATCAGAGGATGCGTATATTCGCTACAGCGGCTTTATTAATATGTATGAGTATTTAATGAATGCACTGTATACAGCCGACAAGACGCTGTACAACGAGATATGGCAACAAACGGATTCCCGCATACAGTATGAGCTAAAGGCGTACAGCGATTTTTACAGCCAGTATTCAAAAAGCACCGCCTCGGTGGTGACCAATGCGGTGAATGATGCCTATTTAAAAACACAAGGACAAAGCGCGGGGACAAAAAGTTATGGCATGGTTGTTGATTTAGCCGTTTCTTATGTTAAAAACGGGAACCATAACTCGCCGACGGCATAATATGTAATGGATATTGCTTTGCCGTGCATCGGCTGTGATTCCTAAACATTGACAATTGTGTAAATATATGATACAATCTTTGCGTACAAATTTAGTGATAAACGATAATTTGTATTTTTTGTGTACTTTTTTGTGCGCATAATAAGGGTAGGGAACGCTGTATGACAGCACCGTTCTTTGCGCTTCGCATGAATGGAGTCAAATTAATATGGAAAAAATTGTGATAAACGGCGGCATACCGCTTCGCGGTACCATTGATATAAGCGGTATGAAAAACGGTGCGCTGCCAATTTTGTTTGCTTCTTTACTGGTGGATGGCCGGTGTGTGATTGAAAATGTACCGGCAATCAGCGATGTTTACATTTCACTTGATATATTACAGCGCATGGGTGCTTCTGTTCGGATGTTGGATAAAAATACAGTCGAGCTGGACACCCAAAATATTCGTGGCGGCAGCGCACCGATTGATTTGGTGCGAAAGCTGCGCGCTTCTTATTATCTGCTGGGGTCTGAGCTCGGCCGGTTTGGCAGGGCTTATGTTGGCTATCCGGGCGGCTGTGATTTTGGCGTACGCCCCATTGATCAGCATATTAAGGGTTTTGAAGCTCTCGGCGCCGAGGTGACGTTAGAAGGCGGTTATATAAAAGCCGAGGCAGTTGACGGCCTTATGGGTGCGCATGTGTTTTTTGACGAAGTGACTGTCGGCGGCACGATGAATATTATGCTGGCGGCTGTTAAAGCGAAAGGCTGCACGGTTATTGAAAATGCAGCCAGAGAGCCGCATATTGTTGACCTTGCAAACTTTTTGAATACATGCGGCGCGGTGATTCGCGGCGCAGGGACAGATACCATTCGGATTCGCGGTGTGGAAACACTGCATGGCTGTACGTATGCGATTATTCCGGATATGATTGAGGCGGGCACCTATATGATGGCGGCCGCGGCCACCGGCGGAACGCTGCGGATTAATAATGTCATTCCGAAACATTTAGAGTCGATTACAGCTAAATTAGAGGAAATGGGCGTCGATGTGGTGGAGGATGACGATTATGTCATTGTTTCGGCCTCTAAAAAATTACGGAAAATCAATGTAAAAACATTGCCTTATCCAGGATTTCCCACCGATATGCAGCCGCAGGTGGCGGTTCTTATGTGCCTTGCCGGCGGCGTGAGTTTTTTGAATGACAGCATTTTTGATCGGTTCAAATATGTGGAACAATTGCAGCGCATGGGTGCCTCTATCAAGATTGACGGTAAAACAGCGATAATTGAAGGCGGCACGCCGTTATCGGGTGCACAGGTAAGCGCGGTGGATTTGCGCGCCGGTGCCGCGATGGTGATTGCAGGCCTTGCGATTGACGGCAAAACCGAAATTGATAATATTTATCGCATTGAGAGAGGGTATGATGATCTGGTGGGCAAGTTAAGAGCTGTCGGCGCCGATATTAAAAAGATCAACGTACCGGATGCCGTTTCATTCGGCATGATGGCGTAATGATCAGATAATATGACATACACATAAAAAAAGAGACACGCAAGAAAACGTGTCTCTTTTTATTGATGCTCATGAATGATAATATATAAACAGTCTATTCGCTAAGAAAATTATGCCCATAGCAATTATGCCTTGGCTTTGGTGCATTTTATTCATTCAGCGCTTTCTTTAGCGTCTCTAAATTGCTTTCCATGATGGCAAGATAGCTGGCGCCTTGTTCGATTTCTGTATACAGGACCGATTGTAAAGAATCGAGCACGAGAATATCCTGGTTCTTTGCCTTTGTATTTTGAATAATGGTATTGGCGATAGAGTGGTCAGAGGATTCGGTCACCAAACAGTGCTGCAAAGCAAGTTCGTCCATTTTTCCTGCGAGGAAAGCAATGGTTGCAAAGCTGGCTTCGGTTTCGGCAGAACAGCCCGAAAAGGCTGCGTAATATTGCATATCATAATCACTGAGCAGATATTGGAACGGGAAGCGGTCACCGAAAAGCAGCGTTTGCGTGTCGGCTTCCTCGACCGTTTGCTGGTATTTGCCGTCTAAATCGTGCAGCTTTTGTCTATAGCTTTCCGCTTGTGTAAGATATCGGTCTTTGTCCGCTTGCGGGCTAAGATCAGTTATCTGATCGGCAATTGCCTGGCAAAAGAAAGCGGCGTTTTTAAGCGAGAGCCATACGTGCTCGTCGTATTCGATATCCGAAGCGTCATGGTGCGAATGGTCGTCTTTTTCCATGCCCTCAATCATTTCTTCGGTTTTGGCGTCGTCACCTAATAACTGGGTTAAATTGATGACGCGCATATTTTTGTTTTGTGCGGAGGATAAAACATCATCGACCCATGCATCGGATTCGCCGCCTGTGTAAATGAACAGATCGCAGTTGGATATGCTGACAATGTCCTCGATGGAGGGCTGATAGCTGTGCAGATCGGTGCCGTTTTTGATTAGCAGTGTCACATCAATAGTGTCGTTATCCTCCCCGATGATTTCCTGCACCCAGTCATAATACGGAAACAGGGTGACGACGATATTTACGTGATCAGGCTGCTTTTGTTCTTGCTTGGTACAGGCGCAAAATGTGCCCGAAAAGAGCAGCAGCGAACTGATGAACAGCATAAACAGTATTTTTTTTACCATAATAGCTCCATTCTGTCGCCTTGGCGACTACAAAATGAGAATTATTCTCAAATTACAGCTATTATATCATGCTTTTTTATCGTTGTCAATGAGCGTCGTTTGCCTTTTCGGCCAGCAGCCGATTCAACGTGGGCGAGGCGTGTAAAAAGCGGCAAGCCTGTTCGTATTCTTGTAGCAGTTTTTCTCTTTTATCGTTTGAAATCGGTTTTCTAATGGCCTTAATCATGATGTTTTTTGGCGTCTGCTCAGGGTCAATTAGCTCTAACACGGTGACTTTATAGCCCTCTGCCTCTAAACGCAGTGCGCGCAGTCCATCGGTGGCTGCATCGCAGAGCTTTTGTTTAAAGAGAGAATGCCTGGTAATAAAGCCAAGCGACTCACAGGTCAGCTGGTTCATCATTTCATGATGGCAGCAGGGTGTTGATAGAATGACATCGGCTTTCATTTTGACCGCTTGATTTAACACAAGATCTGTGGCTGTGTCACAAGCATGCAAAGAGAGGACCAAGTCAGCGGTGTTTTCTTGCACTGTGTCAATATTCTGGCACAGAAAGGTCAGGTTGGTAAATCCGGCATCGGCGGCTGTCTTCGCGCAGAAGGCAATGACATCTTCCTTGCGGTCAATGCCGATCATGCGGATACTGCGATGTTTTATTTCGGTAAAATAGTAATAAGCGGCGAATGTTAAATAACTTTTGCCGCAGCAAAGGTCGTAAATGGTGAGTGTTTTGTCTGGATGCAAAAGGGGATAAATGTCATCAATGATTTCTAAAAAACGATTGATTTGCTTGAATTTAGCTCTTCTGCGATCAAAAATACGTCCTTTGGCATCGCTGATGCCTAACGCGGCTAAAAAAGGATAGAAGGTGCCTTCACATAAAATTGTGTTTTTTTCTTTATTATGGGCGGCCAGCGCGCAGCACTTCGCGGCGGCAAGATCAATTTTATTGTGAATGAGCATTTTGCCGCTTTTGGATATTTTGATTTCGCAGTCGCCGCCGGTCGTAAACAGGTTGCACTGCTTAAAGGCGTCCTGCATCAGACCATACGCATAAGCGGCTGCTTGTTCGGCCGGTTTGTTTTGATGCAGCGCTTTGCCATCGGCTGTAAAGGTTTCAAACTGAATAAAGAATTGTCCTTTCTTTTCAAATGGTTTGGCAACACACCGCAGCGTATTTTTGTCTTGGCATTTTGAAAAAACTGCTTTTTTGAGCAGCATACCGGTAAACACGGTATCAAAAATTGTAATGATATTATTTTCCATATCTTTATCATAAACGAAAAACGATTCAGATTCAACTGTATTTGCCAATTTTGTGAAAAAATCAGAGCAGATATTGGCTCTGATTTAGAAATATCACTGGCCGGTCCGGACAGCTGCTGGCTTTGCTAATACGTCGTATTTCTGGATTTCTGAAACTTTATAAAACATATAATAAAGTTTTGCGCAATGACGCAGCAGAAAATTTGCTTGAAAACAAGGGCTGGATATGCTAAAATGACCATAAGAGGTGACGTGGTGGAGGGAATTATTGTAAAAGGATTGGGTGGTCTTTATGACATCCGTTTCAATGATGGCCGGCTTGTTTGTTGCAAGGCAAAAGGCGTGTTTCGGCATGAGCAGATTAAGCCGATGATTGGGGATTGGGTCGAGATTTCGACCGATGCGGGCGGTAATCAGGTGATTGAATCAATTGGGACGCGCCGCAGTTTGCTGATTCGGCCGCCGATTGCGAATGTAGAAGTTTTGTTTATTGTGTTGCCCAGCAGTGATCCCGCACCGGATTTGCTTACAGCCGATAAATTAATTTCGATTGCCGAGTGTAATCATATAGAGCCAGTTATTGTGATTACTAAAAGTGAATTATCGCCCGAAACGGCAGATTCTTTAGCACAAATTTATGAGACATGCGGTTTTTCTGTTTTTTCGGTATCCTCGAATACCAGCGAAGGTATTGATGACCTTCGCGCTTATATAACCCAGCATTTACAGGGGCGTATTGCCGCTTTTGCGGGGGCCTCCGGCGTGGGGAAATCGACGCTGATGAATGCTCTTTTTCCAACGATGAAACTGGAAACAGGCGAGGTGAGCCGGAAAACATCACGCGGGCGGCATACTACACGTCATGTGCAGCTTTTTTCGCTTACAGAAATAACGGATGGCGCCGAAGAGGGTTATATCGCCGATACGCCCGGTTTTTCTATGTTGGATTTTGTTCGTTTTGATTTTTATGATAAAGAGGAACTGCCGTGGCTCTTTCGCGAATTTGAGCCGTATTTAAATACCTGTCGTTATACTGGCTGCACCCATACGGCCGAAGAGGGATGTGCTGTATTGGCGGCCGTGAGAGAGGGAAGGATACCAGTTTCCAGGCACCAAAGCTTTTTGCAGATTTATGGGGATATCAAAGATAAAAAACCTTGGAATAGCAAATAGGCAAAACCTTCATATAATGTACTAAACTGAAAAGCATGGAGGGAACCCATTGAAAATTGTTGTTGTCAAGTCGCCTAAGGTGCTGCGTCCTATACTTAAAAAAATATTTAAAGTTGATTAAGGCAGCGCGGCAAGCGCTGCCTTAATCAACTTTTACTATAAAAGGAACGAGTATTTTTTGTTATTCGGCGGGGGTGAGGTAATAAGAGGGAACATCACCCACGATGACCGATTGGGCCACGATAAATTCTTGTGTATATTCGTAATAGGCTGTTGTGTTTGGCAAAATCAGTGTCATAGTCATATTGACAATAAAAAGGATAATGTGTTCGGTCTGGTTGAGTCCGGCTTCACGAAATGTGGTTTTGGTTAGTGTTTCTTCGGTGTTGGATTGGGTTAGCTTGACAACAAACGAAGGTCCCTGTCCTTGAAAAAGATCGATGTTAGTGAGTGTGCCGAGCGGCACTTTGACCTTCACCGGTTGGTTTTCCATCATCGCCGAAATGGTGTTGTTGATATCCACACACATGCGATTTAATTTTTCGGCGTCGGTGGTGATCGAGGTAATCTGCCCTTTTTGATTCTTGGTGATGGTGACCAAAGAATGATAGGTCATATCGTTTTTACTCATAAAATCGTCATAGGCATTGTTGACTGTATCATTAAACATATTCAATGCGGCCGCTTCGGCGAGTTCCGCCATAAGGGGGTCGATTTGAATACTGCCAAAAACAATCGCAGCGGCCAACAGAAAAATGAGAAGCAAAAATAAAATACGAACACGAATCGGCCGCCCGCGCCGGGTGCGCCTTAGCGCTTTTA
Organism: Clostridiales bacterium; assembly: GCA_022791195.1. GTDB lineage: Bacteria > Bacillota > Clostridia > Oscillospirales > CAG-272 > CAKSEI01. The sequence goes on from JAAVYP010000003.1 coordinate 15,517, forward strand.
TCTGTATGTACATAATACTCACCAATCCCATTATATGCAGAAACAAGAATATTGTTCGTTTTTATATTGAAAATAACCCGAATTTTTGATATAATGACAAAAATAGAGAATTTCGGGGTGAAATATGGAAAAGGTAGCCATTCTTGATTGCGGCGGACAGTACACAAAGGTAATTGACCGAAAGGTGCGGGAATTAGGCGTATATACTGATATTTTTCCGCTTGGCGTGGATATTGATAAAATTAGGCCTTATCAGGCGATTATTTTCAGCGGGGGCCCCTCCAGTGTTTGGGCGGCCGGCGCACCGGCGTATGACCCTGCCATTTTTGATTTGGACAAGCCTATGCTTGGCATCTGTTATGGCATGCATTTAATTAACGAGCATTTTGGCGGAGTCGTAAAGCCGGAGGTCAAGACTGAATACGGTCAGTTAGAAATAGATGTAGATACTTCTTGCCCTTTGTTTGATGGCCTTGACAGTAAAGAAGCGGTGTTAATGAGCCATGGTGACGCGGTTAGCGTATTTGCGCCCGGCTTTACAACGGTAGCGAGCACCGAAGGGGTTTGCGCAGGTATTTATAATCCCGATAAAAATATTGTGGCCGTACAGTTCCATCCGGAGGTGGAGCCGACTGTCAACGGGCAAAAAATGCTTGAAAACTTTTTGCGCAAAATGTGCGGCTTAACCGAGGTGTATGCCTTGGAAGACCGGATTCAAACCTCCATCGACATGATTCGCAAGCGTGTCGGCGATAACAAGGTTTTGGTGTTGGTCAGCGGCGGTGTGGATTCGGCGGTGACAGCGGCTTTGCTGTTGAAAGCTCTTTCACCCGATAAGGTTTATGCGATTCATATCGATCATGGCTTGATGCGTAAAAATGAAAGCGATATTATCTGCGAAAATCTGGTGGATCTTGGTTTAATTCATCTAAAGCGTGTCAACGCGATGGACGCATTTTTCTATGACAAAATTGACTGTGATGGCGATGGTGTCGAGATTGGTCCTTTATCCGAGACGATTGACCCGGAAGTAAAGCGGAAAATTATTGGCTCTATGTTTATCAAGGTGACCAGAGATGCAGCGCTTTCCTTTGGCATTGATCGTTTTGAGGATACGTTTTTAGCACAGGGAACTTTGCGTCCCGACTTAATCGAAAGCGGTAATCCAGATGTTTCGGGCTATGCGCATAAAATTAAAACGCATCATAACGATGTGGATATTGTCCGCAAAGCGCGCGAGCGGGGCATGATTATTGAGACAAACTGGGACTGGCATAAGGATGAGGTGCGCCAAGTGGCCAGAATGCTTGGTCTTGATGAATCGATTGCGGCAAGACAGCCGTTTCCGGGACCAGGATTAGGGGTTCGCTTGATTTGCTGTGACGGACCGGAACCAGAGCGCTCAGAGAGCCAGAAACAGGCTGTCAGTGACTATGTGCAGCGTATAGGAGAGGGACGTTATTCTATCGAAATGGGGCCGGTGCGTTCGGTGGGCGTGCAAGGTGATAACCGTTCATATAAAACGCTGTCGTGTCTGTATGGGCCGCAGGATTTAAAGCAGGTTTGCTGGCCGGAGGTTATGAAGGTAGCCAAAGGCATACCGAACGAATTTTCTTTTATTAACCGTGTTGCTTATGCACTGGATGGCCCGGCTGAGGGAACGATCACGTGTGAAGGACTGCACATTTCGCCCGAAACAGCTGATTTGCTGCGCGAAATCGACGCGATTGTGACCGGCAACTTGCTCAATAAAAAAATTGCACAGTGTTTTGCCGTTCTATTTCCTATGTCAAAGAGCGAAGGCAAGAAATATTCCTGTGCCATTCGCGCGGTATGTACGAATGACTTTATGACCGCCCGCAGTGCGGTTCCGGGTGAAGATTTTGCCATCGAAGCTTTAGAAAAAACGGTAGAAGAGATTAAGGCGGCCGTCGGCGATTCGATCAGCCACATCTTCTATGATGTCACTGGAAAACCGCCCGCTACGGTCGAATGGGAGTGATTTCATACCCACGAAAAAGCCCGTAATTACTGGGCTTTCTAAGCCATAACGCCCTCTGTGGCACATTATTTGAATTATTGTAAAAGTAAAGAGCTATCAGATTTTTAAAGTCTGATAGCTCTTTTTTGCGTTTATTTGTTTTTAAGTTTGTCTTTGAACGCTTCAACCATTGCATCGCATAACTAAACAGCCTGAGAAGTGTTTTAGAAATAACAATTTTGAAAGGTAGGAACAGACAATGGCAAAGACAATTTTTGAAGAGATGGTTGGCACTTATATTCAGGTTGGAGATTGTTTTCGCCTTGACTTAAAACTGCCTGAAAAAGACAAAAGCCAATAGACGTATGGGGACAGCATTGCTTGCGGTATACCAAACAGTATAAACGATTGCTCTATTCTAATTTATTGACAAGCGGTAAACTGAACAAAGACCTTGCAGACATTAATAAGCAGGCAGAAGAGATATTCTCTCGATTAGTAAAGCAAATGGCAGAACGGTGAGGGGGTAACGGAACATAAACTTCCTTTAAAATCGAGTATTTTCATCTCACATGGTTCAATCCTTTTTTATATTAACCGAATGAAATACTTTTGACGGAGTGCAGTGTCTTTTTCTCATTCATCCTACAAAATATCATGTAGGATAAATGGTATAAATCGTTTCCCAGCTGTTTGAACAGTATATTTTCCGCTATATTGCTCAACAGCCGCAACACGATATTCGTGCTGCGGCTGCTTTCAGATAAAGACCAAATCCAAACTTAATATAATTTTATTTTATTTTTATAGAATCGGTACGGTAAATGAATTTAACCTGACCGTCCATATCATCAGAAATACCCGAGAAAGATTTATAATTTTTTGAAACATCTGCAGTGGCTTTGACTCTGGTGAACAATCCATTGAGATCTCCGTCCACAGCATCGACAAGTTTTTGAACGCCCTGTTCGTTAAACTCTTTTAATCCATCGGATAATTTCATTGCACCGTCATGCAGCGCAGTTACTCCATTAACAAGTGCCGGAGCGCCGTTCTTCAGAGTGAAAATTCCATTGCACAGTTCATTCATACCGGCATATAGTTCCGATGTTCCGGATTTTAGCTGAGATGCACCTGCATTAAGTGCGTCTGCGCCGTCTTTAGCTGATGCAACTCCGGCGGTATATTGGTTAAGCCCGGTATAGAAAGAGTTGTAGCTGTCGAGCTGTTCTTTGAGGGCGGAGATAGAGGCCGCACCGGACTTTGCCTGCTCAAGAGCTGCTGTGATCTGCCCCTGTACCTCGGCAGAGTTCATATTCTGCTCGATCAGCAGTTTAACTTGCTCCGCTGTTTTTGCTGCAATCGTATTTTGGATATCCTGTGACTGCATGTGCGTATTAGCTTGCGCATCAATCATCGCTTTTACAGCAGCAGACTGCATCTGCATATCGATAGCAGCGCCGATTTGCTCCTGCTGTTCTGCGGTTATCATACCGGCTTTCACAGCCGACACATACTGCTCCTTTGTCATGTTCTTACTTGCAAGAACCTGTGTTTCTATATTTTCGCGTACGCTCTCTGAAATCTTAGCGATAACCTGTTCATTGACCGCAGCTGTTACAGCAGCCGTGATTGCATCCTTCTGTTCATTGACAGCGGCTGTTACCTTTTGAAGTGCAACTGCCTGTGCCTCTTTTGCTACATTGGTCGTATCTAATGAAGTGATCACCCCGTTTAGAATCTCTGCATAGTTTTCGATTGTCAATACAGGTACATTAAGTCCTGCTGTCGCAAGCTGTGTATTCGCCATATTCAGAAGCGAATCAAACACCTGTTTTGCGCCTGCATTCAAAGTACTGTTATTATCAGTCAGTTGTCCAAGACCGCCTGCAAGTGTTTGAGCACCGTCTGCAAGGTCTGCGGCGCCATGATTCAACTCTTCTGCACCGTTCTTTAGCTTTGCAGCGCCATCCGCCAACTGATTGATTCCGTTTACAAGTTCCTCGGATTTGTCAAGAAGAGTACACAAACCATCATACAGTTGAGAAGAACCGTTTATAAGCTGATTCATTGCACCGGTAAGCTCATCAAGTGAATCATTCAATTTATCCACAGAATCAAGTTCATCTGTATTCAGGCGGGTGAAAATCTCATTGGTAGCAATTGTAGCTGTATTTGCCATTTCAAAGTTTTTGACATTAGCGGTGATTTCCACATAATCAGAAATTTCAAGCTTATCCTTATCTATATTCAGATTACTTTGAAGTCCGGGAAAGGCGATGCCTATAATGACTGTACGGCTGCCGTCATTGATCAGTTTTCCGTTTGATACATCCACATTAGTGAATGTATCGTTATCCAATATCATTCCGGTTATCATGGCGAAAGGTACATACATTTTTTCCTGTTTGCCATCGATGTCAACCATGTCATACTGATTGTTTTTATAGTCGAAACGAATGGTTACCTTGCCGCTTTTTCCGGCAAGCTCTTCAGAAGAAATATTTTTTCCATCGAGTTTATATGAGACACTGAGATTTACGGGCAGTTCTTTTTCAATATTGCCCTGATAATATATGTCATTGCCTTGTGCGTCCCAGACCCGCATATGATTGCTGTTCATTGTATAAGACTCATCGCCTTTGACATTTTCTACATTGGTAAGTTCAGATTTGTCAGAGAAAGCATTGCTGTCAGCTGCATTTTTAATCCAATCGCTGACAATGATCTTTTTAACGCTGCCATCTGCGCCGGCTAACACATAAACGGTTTCGTCTTTCACAAGATCTGCTTCGTTTTCTGCGGCGGGTAAAACCGGATTTTCTTTCGTTTTTTGCTGTTCTTTTCCGGATGCCATAGCAAATATGGTAGCACTGACTCCTCCGGCAAGTATTGTGCAACAAAGAATAGCTGCCAGCGGTTTCTTTATTTTGCTGATCATTATAAAATTACCTCCTGATCAATAATCTTTATTATTTCAATAAGTACAAGGTTTGTGAAATCATACATGCATTTCAATTTTTTGAGATAGCGTTTCTTTCGGTTCTGTTGGATCTTTCGGTGCGTCAGGACCGTTAGGGGGACGTTTTTCTTTTTTCTTCATGCCAAAGGTCGTTGCACATATCAGCTTATCACAAAGCATAAGCAGTGACGGCAGAATAAAGATTACGCACAGCATACTTACCACTGCACCCCGCGCCATCAGCATACACATGGAGCTGATGATGTCGATATCGGAATATACGGCAACTCCGAATGTTGCGGCAAAGAGTCCCATACCGGAAACAATAATAGACGGAATGGAAGCAGCAAGTGCAGTTGATACGCTGTAACGCTTATCGTTGCCGGCAATGCGCTCAGATTTATAGCGGGTAGTCATAAGAATTGCATAGTCAACGGTTGCGCCGAGTTGAATGGTACTTATACAGATCGGTGCAATAAACGGAAGTGACTGTCCGAGATAGTGAGGAAGCCCAAGATTGATGAAGATAGCAAGCTCAATAACCGAAATCAGAATAAACGGCAGAGAGAAACTTTTTTCCACCAATGCGATAATAATAAAGATTGCAATGATCGAAATTGCATTGACAACCTGAAAATCGTGATCTGTCGTTTCAATCATATCTTTCATACAGGGCGCCTCACCAATGAGCATACCTGTTTCATCGTATTTTTTCAGAATTGTATTCAGACTGTCGATCTGGGTATTAACATCATCGCTTGCCACCTTGTATTCGGAGTTGATAAGAAGCAGCTCCCATTTTTCGCTTTCAAGAATTTCCTTAATGCTTTCCGGAATGATCTCCTCCGGTACTCTGCTGCCAAGGACTGATTCCAAACCGAGTACATATTTTACGCCGTCCACCTGTTCCATTTCATTGATCATGGAACGAACAGCTTTAGAGGGTATATTAGAATCCAACAAGATCATATGTGTAGACGCAATATTAAAATCTTCGGACAGTTTGGAATTGGCGATAACATATTCCATATCCTGCGGCAGACACTCGCCCATATCGTAATAGACTTCATTGTTTGTCTTATTATATCCGTACAGCGCAGGTGCGATTAAGAGCGCAAAAATGATAAGGAAAACAGGAAATACCTTTGTGATGCTTCCGGCAAACCTTGTCATATTAGGAATAAGCGAACGGTGTTTTGTTTTCTGCAAAGGCTTATCAAAAACAAGGATGAGTGCCGGTAAAACCGTTACACAACCTATGACACCTAATATGACACCTTTTGCCATAACGATACCGAGGTCGCGTCCTAATGTAAATGTCATAAAGCAAAGGGCGACAAATCCGGCGACGGTTGTAATGGAACTTCCTACAACAGATGCAAGTGTTTGTTGAATGGCAACGGTCATAGCATCTTTGTGATCGCTGTATTTTTCTCTTTGTTCATTATAGCTGTGCCACAGAAAAATCGAATAGTCCATAGTAACTGCAAGCTGAAGTACAGCTGACAAAGCTTTTGTTATGTATGAAATCTCGCCGAAGAAATAGTTAGAGCCGAGATTCATAAGAATCATCATACCGATTGACGCAAGGAACACAAACGGTACAAGCCAGCCGTCAAGAAGTATGAGCATGGCAAGGCAGGCAAACAGCACGGCAAGACCGACATAAATCGGTTCCTCTTGCTCACACAGATCCTTCAGGTCTGTGACAAGTGCTGACATACCGGAAACAAAACATTGTTTACCCGCAATGGAACGGATCTCGCGAATGGCGTCCATTGTAATATCAGCAGAAGTGGAAGTGTCAAAGAACACTGCCATCATGGTTGCATTGTCGGTATTAAATTCATCATAGAGTGCGTCCGGCAAAAACTCTTTCGGGAAAGATATATCTGTAAGGGATGAATACCATAATACAGTTTCAACATGGTCGACTGCCTCAAACTTTTCAACTAAAGCAGCGATGTCTTTATCCGGCATGTTTTCTACAATAATTAGTGAGAATGCCCCTTTGCCGAACTCTTCGAGCAGTTCGTTTTGTCCATTTACGGTGTCTATATCTTCAGGAAGATAATCCAGCATATCGTAATTGACTCTTGTTGCAAACATACCAAGCAATGAAGGAACCATCAACACAACGGCAATAATCAAGATTAAAACACGATGTTTTACCACCGCTTTTGAAAATCGCATTTTATTTAATCCTCTCTTTCTTCATAATAATCTATTTCGATCACGTCAGGTCGTTGATGCTTAATGATCTTAACTGCTGTAATAACTGTACTTATGTTTAAAACCCCTTCGCACAGCATAGAAATACCAATCAGCACCGTTAAAATACGGCTGCTTTCACTGGGATGCGCTATAAGCAGGATGCCAAAGATCACAGTAATAATTGCCAAAGCCAGTATCAGCCACCATTCACGAATGCCAAATCTCTTTGAGTCAATAGATATTTGAATTTTAAATAGTCCGTCTGCAAAAAAAGAAAGTCCTAATGTAATGCAGATAAAGTTCATAAGACTGTTTGGATGCAGCAACATAATCATTCCTAAAGCAATCATCATGATACCGAAGGCCAAATCATACTGAAACGCAAGACGGTAGAGGTCCTTTGAAAAATATCCTACCAATCTTACTATGCCAAAAACAATTAAGATTGCTCCGCATATGGTGCCGACGGCCGATATAGAAAAATCCGGAACGGCAATCAAAAAAATTCCCAACGCACACAATAGTATGGATATGACGATATATCCTATTTTGGCAGTTTTCATAGGAGCTACAGAACGCATAGGTGTTTCCTCCTTTCAAATTAAATATGACAGCAATTCTCTTTTGCAACATAAGTATAGCAAAAAAGTATGCAGCGGAAAATTGACAACTGAACTTAACTGCCATAAAAATAGACAACAAAAATAGAATTGCCTCAATTTTAGACATTTGTGTTCGTTTGTCTAAAAACAGGCAATTCCAAAACATAATATACGCCGCTTTCGGTTAATAAAAAAAGCCTACGTATCTTTTGATGATAGGTAGGCGATTAACAATAGTGTTTTAATCACGTTTCACGTATTCATTGTTTTTTTGGCATCTTTTAATCAGTTCGCTTGATAAACCGTTGCAAAGAAAAAGAAGATGTTTCAGTTTTTCAATTGCATCATCCTGCATTCCGGTATTGATCCAATCAATAAATAAACCAAACAACTCGCATTTAGTAAACAGAATCATAATATCTCTGTCGCTTTTACTGATAATGTCTTTTTCAAAAACGGTATCAAAATATGTTGTAACAACATATTCACAGATTCTCATAAGATATTGTTCATATATGTTGCGATTTACCGAATTGCAAATATGTAATATTGCTCTTTTGTTATCCAATGTAAAACGAAATGCAGCTTCAACGCCTTCATCGATTGATGTAATGCTGGAATGTTGTTGTATCAGTGTATTCGCTGCATCCATAACAATTTCTTCGATTAATGCCGGTATATCTTGAAAATGATAATAAAAGGAATTTCGATTGATTCCGCACTCCTCTACGATCTTACGAACACTGATTTGAGTGAGTGGTTGCTCATTTAGCAGTTTTAAAAAAGATTCTTTGATGGCCCGTTTTGTAAAATTCGGCATATTTTAACCCTCTTTCAAAATGATATCTACTATATCTGAAAGCCCGCAATGAAGAACCAAACATATTTTCGCAAGTGTTTCTAAATTTACAGATTCTCCACGCCCCATTTTAGCGATTACGGAGGGACTGAGATTGGTTTGCTTTTGAAGATCTTTCTTTTTTAGTTTTAAATCGATTAGCTTATGCCACAATTTGTCATATGAAAACTGATAAGTTAATTCCATGTTTGCCCCTCCTTATACATTTTATTATATCATTTTTTCTATCATAATTCAATATTAAGTACACGAAACAGAAGTAATCGTACGATTGAAATATGGTTTTTTATGGTTTGAACTAACCGGTTCTTTACTTTTGCTTATGCCTATATCAATCTATTTGTTGATTCTGATTTATACGTATGTTTTCAAAATCTGTATAATACATTGTATTTTGATTTTGTATGACAGGAGTGCAAAGTACGGTATAAAAACGATGAAAATATCTTTTTTATCATGCTTAAACCAAACGTAAAATTCTATTTATGCATTTTGCTCTATTTATTGGTTTTGTTTTCAGTCTGAAAACAGAGACGATTAAAACGTCTCTGTTTTTGAAGAAATAATCCAGACGAAAAGCACTGAATATTTTGGCCGTTTTCGCAATAATGATTTGCTTCTGGCATGCGGCGAATCCGTCCGATTGTCTGAATCTATATTATCACGCAGTTTTACAAGTATCTGCGCTCTTGGGCAATTCCAGCCTGTAGCTACGCCTGTCTTTTCTGCCTCACGCCCCAGTGCTGCACCCGTCCTCAGAGCAATGCCCGCAGGAGGCGCAGTCCGGAAAGAGGCTATGATCATATTCAATGTTGTTCTTATCATAGTAATCCTTAATAGCAGCCTTCACTGCCTCCTCTGCCAAGACAGAACAGTGCAGCTTATGTGCTGGCAGTCCGTCGAGCGCTTCTACCACTGCTTTATTGGTGAGCTCCAACGCGTCGGAAAGCGGTTTGCCCTTAATCATTTCGGTGGCCATTGAGCTGGAGGCGATGGCGCTGCCGCAGCCGAAGGTATTGAACTTCACATCGATAATAATATTGTCTTTGATTTTTAGATAGATCTTCATAATATCGCCACACTTGGCATTGCCGACCTCTCCCACACCGTCAGCGTTCTCAATAACACCCACATTGCGGGGATTTGTAAAATGATCCATTACTTTTTCACTGTATAACATAGCTTCTTTTTCCTTCCTGTAAATCTCTCCAAATCGGAGACATGTTTCTCAGATATTCTACAACATTACGGGTTTCATGGATTATATATTCGATTTCCTCTGCCGTATTTTCCTTTGAAAGAGAAAGCCGCAGCGACCCGTGTGCAATTTCATGCGGCCGTCCGATGGCAAGCAGTACATGACTTGGATCAAGCGAGCCTGATGTACAGGCTGAGCCGGAGGACGCGCAGATTCCTTTTGCGTCTAAGAGCAGCAGCAGTGATTCTCCCTCGATTCCCTCAAAGCAGACATTGACATTACCGGGCAGCCGGAGCTGCCTATCTCCGTTGAGAATGGTATGCGGAATTTGCAAAAGTCCGTGGATGAGTTTATCACGCAGCGGAATCAGTTTTTCAGTATTTTCTTCTACTTGATCAACAGATTCACGCAATGCGGCGGCCATGCCCATGATGGCGGGAATATTTTCTGTGCCGGCCCTTTTTCCTTTCTCCTGCGCGCCGCCTTCAATTAAACTGACCAGGGGGATGCCTTTTCTTGCATACAAAACGCCGATTCCTTTTGGGCCGTGGAATTTATGTGCGGACAGCGACAGCAGATCTATGTTTTCTTCCGCTACATTGATTTTCAGATGGCCAACCGCCTGAACCGCGTCCGTGTGAAACAGAACGCCTTTTTCACGGCAGATCTGTCCGATATTTGCAATTGGTTGGATGGAGCCAATCTCGTTATTGGCGTACATGATCGTTACAAGTGCCGTATCCTCACGGAGCGCGTCAAAAAGCTCATCCGGCCGGACGATTCCGTTTTCGTGTGCGTCCAAAAGTGTGATTTCAAACCCCTGTTTTTTCAGCTTTTTCAGCGTGTGGAGAACGGCGTGATGTTCAATTGTGCTTGAGATGATATGTTTTTTATTTTTTTTCGCGCCGATAGCCGCAGCGGAAAGAATTGCCTGATTGTCTGCCTCGCTGCCGCCAGATGTAAAAATAATTTCTTTTGCGCTGCATCCCAATATTTTTGCGATTTCTTCCCGCGCTGCATACAGCGCCCCCGCTGCCTGTTGTCCTGTGCTGTGCAGGCTGGATGGATTGCCGTATATGTGATTCATATACGGAAGCATCGCGTCAATGGCGGCTTGGCTCATTTTTGTTGTTGCCGCATTATCTGCATAGATATTCATTTATTTTCCTCCGATTCAAAAGTCCTTTTACACATAAACATATAAAACCGATGTATTTAGTATGCTATTATTATAGACGCATGCAGTCCATTTGTCAAGCCGCCGGAAACGGCGCAGAGATGAGACGATTTATGGAAAGGAGATGATTTCTTTTGCGCTGTGGTATTCTTGTCGGCATTGCACTCGGTTAAACTGTATTGTGGATTGCAGATTTATGTTTGTGCGTGAGAGCCGCAACAGCAAGTTTTATAATGGAAGATTGGAGGGAACGACAAGTAATAATCTCTAAACGAAATTGATTGGCAGTGTGGAGTGGGAGTGATTTTCCTCTTGACAAAAGCTGAGTTTTCATATAAAATACAAAAGTCGAACAGCCCAAAGAGCGTAGAATCACGACGATTCTATGCTCTTTTCTTGTTCTTCGCAGTTTTCAGGCAGCTTTCTCTCTGATAAAGACTCCAAAATCAATTATAGTAAGGAGAAATCTATGAATCAGTTAGAAAACAGTCAATTTTTAGGGACCGAAAAAATCGGAAAACTGATGATCCAATTTTCCGTTCCCTGCATTCTCTCTCTTTTAGTAAGCGCACTTTATAATATTGTTGACCAAATTTTTATTGGCAACAGCGAGCTAAGCGCGCTCGGCAACGCGGCGACAGGTGTCGTTTTTCCGATTTTTATTATTGCACAGGCATTTGCATGGTGCTTTGGTGATGGATGCGCCGCTTATCTTAATATTTGCCAGGGAAAAGGAGACACCAAATCCTCACATAAAGCCATTGGCACAGGGATTCTTGTCACTCTTTTTGTAAGTATTTTTCTTATGGCTGTGTTCTTTCCGTTGAAAACGCAGCTGTTAACCTTGTTCGGCGCTTCGGCAAACAGCATTGGCATGGCGGTAGAGTATTTTAATATCATTTTAAGCTTTTTTCCTGTATACATGCTGTCCAACATGATGAACGCTGTAATTCGCGCGGACGGAAGCCCTGCTTGGTCTATGGTATCGATGTTGGCTGGCGCGGTGATTAATATTATTTTAGACCCGGTTATGATTTTCGGGTTCCGCTGGGGCATGACGGGCGCAGCCGTTGCTACGGTAATCGGACAATGCGTTTCGTTTATCATCAGTCTGCTTTATTTCTTTCGCACGAAAACTTTCAAGCTTTCAAAAGACAGCTTTATTCCGGATTTTAAGGCGTTCGGCGGCGCGTTGAAACTGGGAACCTCTTCTTTTATTACGCAAATGACGATTGTCATCATCTCACTTGTCTGCAATATCATGTTGGCCAAATACGGCGCGCTGTCCCAGTATGGCGTGGATATACCGATTGCGATTATTGGCATCGAAAGCAAGGTGTTTACTGTTGTGATCAATGTGGTTGTGGGCATTGTTCTCGGTTGCCAACCGATTATTGGTTATAATATGGGAGCCAAGAATTATAATAGGGTCAAAAAGCTATATAAACGTATTCTTTTTTGCACGATTGCCATCGGTATAATTTCTACGTTGTTGTTTGAGCTGGCACCGCAAGCAGTGGTCGGCATTTTTGGGACACCGACGAATATCCCGAATCCTGAAGATTACTTGATTTTTGCGGAAAAAACTTTCCGTATTTTTCTTTCTTTAGTTACATTTACCTGCACAATCAAAATGACCTCTATTTTCTTTCAGGCGGTGGGCAAGCCTGCACAGGCAGTTATTTCTTCGATGATACGGGATATTGTTTGTTTTATTCCGTTGATTTTGATTTTGCCGCATTTTTTCGGAATCGAGGGCATTTTATTTGCGGCTCCGATCGCGGATTTTATCGCTATGATTGTGGCAGCCGCTTTAACCGTCGTATTTATGCGGTCGCTGGGTGCTCGGCACCATTCTGATTCTGCGGAAAGTGACAGGATTGATTAGTTGTTTATGATTATCTATGTGCTATTGCAAAAGCGAGCAGTCTATGACTGCCCGCTTTTTTGCGAGCAAGGAGATCAATAGAGAGCTTCTTCGGATAAGACACTTGACAAAAAAGCAGTATTTCGGTACAATTAATACAAAATTGAACTATTCAAATATAGACTAAATGGGGGGAGGATTATATGAATCCAAGCATGGAGTTTGCGCAAAAAACGGCGCTTGCCTATCGTGCATTTTGCAAACCGCTGTGTCGGGAATTAGGACTTGCGCAGACGGCATTTGATATTTTGATGTTTCTTGCCAATAATCCTGCCTATAAAACAGCGCGGGATATTGTTGAAGTGCGCCATATTAAGGCCAATCTTGTTTCTGTTCATGTGGAACGCTTGGTGCAGGAAGGCTATCTTGTCCGGCAGGCGGTCGAGACAGACCGACGCAAGGTTGAGTTAATGAGTACAGACCGTGCCGTGCCGGTTATTGAGCGGGGCAGAGCGTTGCAAACTGCTTTTTTTGATTGCCTGTTTTCTCATACAGATGAAAAAATGCGGCAGGCGTTTTTTGCAACGCTGCAAGTGATTGATAAAAATTTGGATGCAGTCTTGGAGGAGGCGAGATAAAATGGAAATTATGATTACACTGATCGTTACCTTTTTCGCGGGTATGGGCGCCGGGCTGGGGACCGGTTTTGCCGGCATGAGCGCCGCGGCTGTGATCAGTCCGATGCTGATTACTTTTCTGCATATGGATCCTTATATGGCGGTGGGCATTGCGCTTTCATCGGATGTATTGGCCAGCGCTGTTTCATCGTATACCTATTACAAAAACAAAAATTTAGATGTAAAAAACGGGCTTATCATGATGGTAAGCGTACTTGCTTTTACCATGGTTGGCAGCTATGCGGCCAGTCTTGTGCCTTCGGTGGCGATGGGTAATTTTTCTGTGTTTATGACGTTTTTGCTGGGTGTTAAATTTATTGTGCGTCCGGTGATGACAACAAAAGATGCTATGCAGCAAACCTCCGCGAAGAAGCGCGTGATTCAGTCTTTGCTTTGCGGCACTGTTATTGGTTTTATCTGTGGTTTTATCGGCGCCGGCGGCGGAATGATGATGCTTTTGATTTTGACAACCGTGCTGGGATATGAACTCAAAACGGCTGTTGGCACCAGTGTTTTTATTATGACGTTTACAGCGTTAGTCGGAGCGGTTTCGCATTTTATGATTGGCGGCACACCGAATTGGCTTGTGTTGGTATTATGTGTTGTTTTTACGCTGATTTGGGCGCGTATAGCGGCGGTCTTTGCCAACAGGGCAGAGCCGAAAACCTTGAACCGTGCGACGGGGTTGGTGCTTGTTGTGTTGGGCGCTGTTGTTATGGGTTTTAATTTCTTGACATAGCATTTTTCCAAATTTTTCGGTTTGTGCAAGTGCTCATCGCCCGGCGTTTTAGCATATGTTCGACGGCGGCTAAAAAAGAAAATGTTCAATAAAACATAAGGATGGCCATGCAGATTTGCATGGCTGTTTTTCTATGTATTCATCTGAATATGGATTACAGTATTGCGCGAATATTGTTCGGTAAATGAGAAAATAATATTAGAAAGAATGGAGGTATCACTATGTTTAAACATGAAAAAATGTTGTTTCATCCTGTCGAAATTGAAAAGCCGAATCCGCAGTATGCGGCACTTTTGCAGGAGCAGCTTGGCGGCGGCAACGGAGAATTAAAAGCGGCTATGCAGTATATGTCCCAAAGCTTTCGCATCAAAGACCCGGAAATCAAGGATTTGTTTTTGGATATCGCGGCAGAGGAGCTGGGCCATATGGAAATGATCGCACAGACGATCAACTTGCTCAACGGCCATGATGTGGATGCATCGGCTGTCTCGGCGGGTGAAATTCAGTCGCATGTACTATTGGGATTAAATCCCGGCTTGATCAATGCATCGGGTTATTCATGGACAGCGGACTATGTAACCGTGACCGGTGATCTTTGCGCAGATTTGTTGTCTAATATTGCATCGGAACAGCGAGCAAAGGTCGTTTATGAGTATCTGTACCGTCAGATTGACGATAAGAAAGTAAAAGAGACGATCGATTTTCTTCTCAATCGCGAAGAGGCGCATAACGCCATGTTCCGAGAAGCTTTTAACAAGGTGCAGAATACCGGCTCAAATCGTGATTTTGGTACGACCAAAGCGGCTAAAATGTACTTTAGCATGTCAGAGCCATCACCAGGCGGCAATGCGTTTGCTGATACAGAGGTTACACCGCCCTCTTTCCAATAACTGATTATGCGCGGTTATATTCATGGAAGTGAGTGCTGGTTGCAAAACTATTGCCGGCAAATTGCTTTCTAATCTTATTAAAACAAAAAGGGGGACTGTGTCCCTCTTTTTTTCATGTTATATCATGATATTTTATAATTGTATCTTTTTTGTTGATGGCGAAATTAGTTATAAGCCGGGAGAAAATTTTTATGGTTATGAAAAAAGAACTTGACAAATGGTCATCAATATGGTAGAATCTTCTAAAACATATAGGTTTTATAGGTTTTTGCGATTCACGAAAGGAATGACGGAATATCAAGGTAAACTATTATCATATATTCTTGTTGAAGAAAGGAAAAAGGAATGAAAACATTTACAAAAATTACCGATTTGATTGGCGGAACCCCACTATTGCAGTTAAGCAATTATATGGAACAGCAGGGATTGGGTGCAACAGTGTTAGGAAAACTTGAATATTTTAATCCGGCGGGCAGCGTCAAGGATCGCATTGCCAAAGCGATGGTGGACGATGCGGAAGAAAAAGGAATGTTAAAGCCAGGCGCCGTGATTATTGAGCCAACCAGCGGAAATACGGGCATCGGCCTTGCTGCCGTGGCCGCTTCGAGAGGTTATCGCGTTATGTTGACGATGCCTGAAACAATGAGTATAGAACGGCGCAATTTGCTGAAAGCCTATGGGGCTGAATTGGTGCTTACCGAAGGGGCGAAAGGAATGAGCGGTGCCATTGAAAAGGCAGAAGAGTTGGCCAGTCAAATACCGAATAGCTTTATCCCCAGCCAGTTTACTAATCCCGCGAATCCGGCGGTGCACATCAGTACGACAGGACCTGAAATATGGGAAGATACCGATGGCAAGGTGGATATTTTTGTGGCGGGTGTCGGGACAGGCGGCACGCTTTCCGGCGTGGGCGCTTATCTCAAGAAGCAGAATCCGAACATTCAGGTCGTGGCGGTTGAACCGGCTTCCTCCCCCGTACTTTCGCAGGGAAAAGCGGGTCCCCATAAGATTCAGGGCATCGGTGCTGGTTTTGTGCCCGATACACTTAATACGGATATCTATGATGAGATTATCACCGTGGAAAATGACGATGCTTTTGCAACCGGGCGAACACTTGCCAGAAAAGAAGGTTTGCTGGTGGGCATATCATCAGGCGCCGCTGTGTTTGCAGCAGCTGAGCTTGCGCGCCGTCCTGAAAATCGGGGAAAAATCATTGTGGCGCTTTTGCCTGATACCGGCGAGCGTTATTTAACAACGCCGATGTTTGCTGAGTAAAAAAAGAGAAGAGCGAATGGGTTTTGAAATGTCCATTCGCTCTTTTGTTTTATATAGATAAATCAGCGGCTTGCTTTATTCTTCTGCTTGCTGTTCGGCCTGCAGCTGTTCAGCGTATGCTTCATCTTCTTTGCGCAGCCGTTCTTCTTCAGCCTCTTTTGCCTGCCAGGTTTTTATGTTTTTACGGTGGGCCAGTGTGACAACAAGACAAAATACGAGCGCTTGCAGGATAAAGCCGATAATTGGTGCGCGGAGAACATGTGCGCCCAAAAGATTGGGCAAATAAAAGCGTAAAACAGGATTGGCGGAGAGTGCATCTATGCCAAAAATCAGCGCGCAAACGGTGGGAATGATCATAAAAATCATATAGGCGGCCGATTCTTTTATCACGAAAAGAGAGGGGGAAAGGGGACTTTTTTTCATTTTTGCGGTAGAGGCATATGTATAGCCGATAAAAACAAGGAATGAAATGGCGCAAACCAGCGCGGTCTCGACAAACGGTTCCGGTACAATAAAGCCTAACAGAGTATCAGTTAAAAGAGCCGCGGCGAAAGCGAGCAGATTCACAATATTCAGTACGCAAAATTTAATAGCAAAAAAGAGAAAGGTTTCTTTTTTCATGACGGTGTAATCCTATTCTGCAAAATAAAAACGGCATGCCCATTCGTTTTATATTTTGTTTTTAATGTGTAACGGCATGCATGGTCAATTATAGCATAGAAGAAGCAAAAAATAAAGAAAATAAGTTGTTTTTTGCCGAAAAACCTTTTAAAAAGAGGGGGTTTATGCTATAATAAAGGCGGGTTGGCACCGGCCTTTATTAGAAAGTTTACCTTTTCACTTTAACAAGTGAAATTCCGGCTGTGCCGGAACCGTTAAACTTTCAGAGGGGTTAGATTTTTTATGCTATAATAAATGCAGGCTGAGACCGGCATTTGTTAAAAAGTTTGACTTGCTGCCCAGCATAGGCAGCATTCCGGCCTTGCCGGAACCGTTAAATGTTAGGTTAATAAATTTTTTAGTTATTTATATAAAAGAGTATGTACATAGGGAGGTTGGCATGAGCGAGGAATTGTTTGGACCGCTTAGCGTAATTGGTATGCGGGGGTGCGAGGATTTTTGCTCCGCAGTGGACAAGTATTTAAA
>JAAVYP010000055.1 GCA_022791195.1 Clostridiales bacterium
AATTTCATAATGAAGATTTTGTGTTACAGGATAGCATTGCCGGATATTACGTTGCAACAACAATACAATATCCGATTAAAAAATATATGCTGACTGATTTGTTCAGTGAGTTATTGAAGCGAAACGTAGAAATACGAATTACAGATAATTTATGGAATATAGCAGATGATGTAAAAACTTCGACATTAAATTGGTCTTTATGCCGGATGTTAAACGCTCAGCCGCGTCCTTGATACTTCACGGTATACACGAAGACACCATTAAGATCTGAACCCATTATTCTATTTGCTAACATCCGGTTAACCTGCTTATTTAAAAAACATTCTTGCTATCCATTACTCAAGAGCCTTGTATTACTCGAGTTCAAAATCATCTGTTAAAACCGCAACAACATCTTTTTCGTAGCCTTTTTACACACCTGCGGTTCGCGATTAGCTCACCGCAGGTTTTTTCTATCTTTTTTTATAGAGTACATTCCCCTTGAAAATGCTGATAATTCCAGCAAATTCAAGGGGTTTCGTATTTCTTGTGTTTTGCTTCTATAGGCTAAAATCGGCTTATATATGGCACTTTCCGTAGTCAAAATTTTTTAAATAACGTGCTTTCGTTTTCTGCCGTTGTTGATGATTTGCCCCTGTTGTTTCTTAAAAGAAACAACAGGTATAATCTATCATACACAATTTCGATTGTATAAATTACATATATTTATTTATAAACTTTGTTTAATTTGTATGTCATTTCACCATACTTTTGTAACATATACCAATTTACAATATTTGTCACGAATGCTATTATATAGACAGCATATCGATATGTGAACGGCTCTGGCCATCCGTTCTTACATAAAATGATGTGAAAAGGAGCAGACATATGAAAAGACTCAAATATCTTCTCGTCGTCTTTGGATGTACGCTTCTACTTCCCTTTGCTTTTTCTGTAACAGCCTCGGCGATTTCTTCTGCCCACTGGACATTGATGCAGCCGACTTTACGATGAATCAAGACATTATAGAGGGATCAAGCTCGAATTTCTATCCAGACGCTAATTTTACGAGAGGACAATTTGCCTATGCGTTAGCCAAAATTGGCGGCGGGCCGACCAGCGGTACGGCCGACACGGGATTCAGCGACGTGCCATCCAATCACAAGTACGCGGCTCCCATTAAGTGGTGAAAAGACCGCGGCATGATCTATGGCAATGGAGACGGAACCTTTAATCCCGGCGGTGCGGTCATTCGAGAGCACGCCTGTGCGTTTATTTACCGATACTGCAATAACCGCAGTGTTCCCTTAACCCCCTACGAGCGAGACATGGTTACCTTTACCGATCAATCCTCAATTACGTCCAATATGCTGCCGGGCATTACCGCACTGTACCGTGCCAACATGATAAGCGGTGACGGAAACGGCTATTGCAGACCGCAAAGCAACATCACCAAGGCAGAGGCCGCCACACTGCTTGCCAATTTGGATTGTCGAGAATATAATAATGACAGTACCATTTGTGTGTATGTAAAGGACGAATCGGGCAAAGCGTGCGTCAGCAGCGCCGTATATATCGTGCCAAGCAGCAGTTCTTCGATTGCTTACACCCCTGTGCTCTCTAAAGGCACAGCGCCCCAAAAGGGAATTGCGCGGTATGAGGGACTCGACAAAAACCAAACCTATGGGGTCAATGTGCATACAAAAAGCACAATGGTCACCATACAAGATTTGAAAAAACCTGCCCGCAAATATGTGTTTGCAGTTATTCCCTCCAGCAAATCCAAGGCAACGAATATACCCATTTCCGGTTATACCCGCGGCCATTGGGGCCATGTCGACGGCCAATGCACAGAAGGACGTTGGGCTTATAACGATGATTTTTGCCCTACCACCCAACGAAGGCTCAACCAAAACTTTGGCTGGCGGTATGGCATGAACGGACGGGAATTTCACCAGGGGTTGGATTTCAGCTGTACGCTCGCCGCTGTCAAAAGCATCGCCGGTGCCGAAGCAACGGTAACAAAAGTATACAGAAAGATAGATCCATCCTACGGTCGGTATGTACAAATGCGGGTAGGCACCACATACTTTACCTATCAGCATTTAGACAGCATTGAAAGCTGGGTCGAAGAAGGAGTCACGGTAGCAAAAGACCAGACCTTTGCCGTTTCGGGCAATACCGGTATCGGCACCGGTTACCATTTGCATGTAACCGTGGCAACCATTGATACATTAGCCCCCAACACTACCGCTGCGTCGGATACAAAGCGAAACAAATATATGGACCCGCGTATTTACATCGACTAAGAAAGGAAGCAACCAACTATGAAAAAAATATGGATTCTTATCCTCGGTATCTGCCTGCTTCTTGGCACTTGCACGTCCTGTAAACAAGAGGGACAGCAAACCGAACCATCCCCGACATCGGATAACTCTGAGCCGTCCGCCGTCACAGGCGGCGTACAGCACTGCGAAGTGCATGATGAACAATATCATGAATTTTTATCTGGGCTAACCGATCCTTTAGATCCAGGAGAATTTGAAAAATGGTCGGATGCAGCCCTGGAAGCAAGTCAAGAGGTTGAAAGCGACTGCCCCTACTCTAAAAGAAATATGAAAACATTTATCGACTATTTTCAAATCCCACGGGAAACCTTTGAAGAATACTGCAACAGCCGGTGGAGCAGCTTACACAACATCGACCTTTTATACTCAGATGATATGGAGACCATAGAGACCTATTATCGAGATGTAGAGAAAAGACAAATAACACGACTTAAACAAGAAAATTTAAGGTTTATAAAAACCCATATTATAAACAATCATACCGATGAACAGCATATGGCGGACAAAAGCGAGGAAGAAAAAGCAGCAATTTTAAAAGAAGTTGAACCTCTTCCGGACGTGGTCAGCACGCTTCGCCTGATTCAGCTGTTCCAGGTGGAAAAAGCTGAACTGGACGACATCATTAAAGAAGCCTATGAATGGTTTTATGTTCCAGATCACAATTATCAATACGACTACCAGTTCGACCTTGCATACAACGAGGACGGCACACTAAAGGACTTCACCATCGACCCGGACAAAACCGTCGTGGAATTAGATGCACAGTTTGCGGGGGTTGACAACTTCTTTACTGATTGATATTTCTGTGTACGATGAAACAATAAAAGCCTGCGGCCAATTGGCCACAGGCTTTTTCATGTGATGACAGGGGTTTATTCCCCAAAACATCCGGCTCGGTCGAGAATGACCAGCAGGCGCAGCATGGGCGATGATCCCCGACCTGTTGAGGACAACACAAGAGGAACAATTAAGGTTGTGGATGATATCGGCACTCTGCATTGTGTATTTGATAATGGCAGATCATTCGGCGTTGTCCCCGGCGAGGACTCTTTCCGCAAATTGACAGAGGAAGAACTGGCAGAAGAAAACGAAGATATGGATGAGAATAACGCTCTCGTCATGGATATGTAGGAGGTACAGTGTTTGGAAATATCTTTTGAAATATCGGAAACGCTGTGGGAACATCTTATGATACAGGCAACTGAAAGGGGTCTATCGGTGGAAGACATCATAAGTTAAGGCAATTCAAAAATATATAGAGCGAGGCGATAATAATGCCGACTGAAGAAAAGAGAGGCATTACGGTTAAGGTGGATGCGTAATTGCACGCAGAAGTCAGAGCATATATCGAGAGTCACAGCATGACGACGTCGGAATTCGTATCGCTTACCTTGACAGATGAGCTACATTCTAAATTTAACAAGAAAGAGGAAAAATACATCTGCCGCCAAAGGATAACCATACCCACTTAGTGGCAGGTGCTACCTGTCATGGTGATAGGTCAAGTGAACTACCCACTTTAAGATTATTACAGCAGAAAATAACAACACGTATTGATAAAAGTGTGAAACATAATATTAGTTCAAACTACAGTAATTTTTAATGGAATAGCATTTGCCATTATCGCATCCATCTTTTGGGATTCACACCAAAAAACAATCAGATAACTTTTTCTCTTTCATTAGAATGATTTTTATATGTCATTTTCACGGAGAAATTTGTTCTATGCTATGGTTGACAATCTGCAAAAAGCATTATTCCGTCATTATATGTCAGCTTGTCTTGAAATATAGAAAATATGCTTCAAATCAAGGTGAATTAGATGTGTATTTAATGTTATTGACACACTCTATGCGCCTAAGTCATAGAAAAACGTCAATTGCTATTACAATTTTTTCAATGAAGACGATCACTTTCTCGTCAACAATTAAGTTATTTTGGCAATGTCTAAGTTTATATAAACAATAAGATTGAGGTGTAAAAAATAATTATAAATTGTCGAATTTCACAGAAAAATGCAATATTGATAGAAATGGTCTTGTAAAATATATATTATGCAATAATATCGAAACATTATCTTGACAAATATTTGAATTAATGGTATCATCGAATTGTGAAATGTATCCAAAATTATTTCCAAAGTGCAAATGGGTTAATGCATATTGCCTACCCGAAACCCTATTTAACGCATAAGCACGGTTAATATACTGTGTTTATACGTTTTTGTATGTTTAACCAATAAGTTTGCACGAAGTATTACTATATCCGAGAGTTGAGATGAACACTATTGAATGCATAGAAACAAGAAGAAGTATACGCAAGTATACTACATCTCCAATAGAATATGATGTATTGATTGACATATTAAAAGCGGCCGTATGCACCCCATCCGGCAAAAACGGTCAACCGTGGAAATTTAAAATTATTACAGAAAAGGATGTGCTCTTAAACATTTCCGATCTGTCAATCTATGGTTCTTGGATGAAAACAGCTGCGGCAATGATAGTGGTGTTTTTGGATAAAAGCAAATCGTATAACCACTTAAAAGATATTCAGTCGTGCAACGCAGTCACGCAAACTATATTGTTAGCAGCACACGATTTCGGCATCGGAAATTGTTGGATCGGAGAGATATTAAGTGCATCCGAACAAGCGAAAAACGCTATTCGATGTAATAATAGCAGCTTGAAATTAATGGGTGTTATTACGCCGGGATATGCTGAAGAACAAAATGCTAAACTGACAAAAAAGACATTAGATGATTTTATTCTATAAAAGGTATTGCTATGGGTAGAGTTGCGTTAATTGGAGAAAATTCTATTGAATATATTGAGAAGTTAATTCATATTTTGAATTCCGGCGATTGCGCTGTACTTCTCGATTGGCGCATTCCCCCTCAAACAGCCATTGAAATGATGCGTGAATATATCGTAATTCAAAACGCAGAATAACATATGAAGATTTTAAACAAAAAGCAGATACTCTGCAAGAAATGTTTAAAATCCCCATGTTTATGTTAGGAGATCAACAACATATGAGTGAATTGTGTCAGGAGGTAATTAATTTTTTTAATCCCTATTGAAGATATAAACGATATTAGAATAATATATAACGAGGTAATTTTTATGAAAGAAAAAATTAAAGTAATGTTTGTATGCTCCAAAAAACAGAAACAAAAAACAATAACAAGAACATTGGATGAACTTATAGAAATTGAAGCTCCTGATGTATATAATTTTATCAATGTGTACAGTCGAGAAAATGTTATAGAGCAAGTCAATAAACATAGACCTAAAATAATATTTCTTAGTCAAAATAAATCGATAAACACTTTAGAATTGGTAAAAAAAATAAAGTCGATGCATCCTTCGATCGTTGTATTTGTAATTCTATCGGATATGCTTGACGATGAACAGAAAACAATTGATGAATATATGGCGGCCGGAGCATACAAATGCTATTTTTCTGCTCTTGTTCTTGATACACTTGTCCATGATATGTATGTTGCTTTAAACTTAGAATAGTTAAATTGAGTTTATAAATAATGAAAAATAAAAACCACATTCGATTAGACAATTTTTTCCTTTCATTTCAGGAAATATGGAAATTTGATAAGCGTCTTTTCTTCGTCTTGCTTGCCGATGTTATTATTAATGCTACATTGCCTTTTCCCAATATTATACTATCGGGATTGATTATAGACAGCATCGTCACCGGCAATGATTTTTTATTGGTTTTTTTCTATATCGCTTTGATGTTCGCAATAAGTTTTTTACTGAATGCAGTAAGCACTTACCTAAAAAAGTTTAGAGAATATCTTTTTATAAAATTTACCAATAAACTGAACAATGATATAAGCAATAAGTGTATGAACATGGACTTCGAGCAGTTTAACGATTCCTCTTTTCAAGATCGTATCCTATTAATCAATCAAATATCCCAGGGAAATAATTTTTTTACAAACATCACTACTGTATTTGGAACAATTTCGCAAATCATCACATTAGTCGGAATAATACTAATAATGACCATATTAAACATATGGTTACTATGTATTGCGTTAGCTGTGATTGCTTTACAAGCCGTCCTACATGTTATAAATCTTAGATATAACAAACAATTTCAGATTGACACTATAAATGAACAACGAAAGCTCGGATATGTGTCACAACTTGCAAAAGACATAAGTGCAAAAAAAGATACAGATATGTTTAATATGAGTGGTTTTATTTTAAAGAAAATAAAATCATTTCAGCAAAATATGTTAGTATTTAACATACGTCGTATAAAAACGAATACATTTATTGAAATGGCAACCTATTTACTTAGCATCGGTTTTCAAATGTCAGCTTATATTTTAATCGGAATGAATGCTTTTACTGGAAAAATATCCATTGGTGATTTTACTATGGGTATCGCTTCACTGATTAATTTCATGTCCTCCTCCTCTTTTGTGGCGATGAATGTGCTAAACCTTAATAACAGCTTATTCTACATAAAAAAATACAAATCGTTCCTTAATCTTAAAAGCAAATTCGATGAGAAATCAAATATCACTATTAACGATATAGACTTGGATAATATAGAAATAGAATTTCGGAATGTATCGTTCCGTTACCCAAACAGTAATTCTTTTGTATTAAAAAATATTAACTTAAAAATAAATAATAAAGAAAAATTTGCAATCGTGGGTTATAACGGAGCAGGTAAGACATCTTTCACGCTTTTGTTGACACGTATGTACGACCCAACTGAAGGATCAATTCATTTAAATGGTATAGATATCCGAGAAATAAACTACAGAG
Source organism: Clostridiales bacterium (assembly GCA_022791195.1). Lineage (GTDB taxonomy): Bacteria > Bacillota > Clostridia > Oscillospirales > CAG-272 > CAKSEI01. The sequence goes on from JAAVYP010000055.1 coordinate 7,136, forward strand.
ATTATCTGAAAATTTTTTCTACAGTTTACCAAGACTTCTTTCTTTTTTCCTTCTCTTTCTTGGAAAATATAGCTAAAACAGAAACGATGACCCAGGAAGAATTGGATATAATCATGGAATTATTTAATAATAATGGCATGGGTGAAAGACTTCAAAAAATGTACAAAGGACTGAATACGCCTATCACCAAGACATTATTTGCGTCAGGCGTAGATTTGTCTGGCGGTGAACGCCAGAAAGTCGCTATTATACGTGCTCTATACAAGAATTCCCCAGTACTTATATTAGACGAACCCACTGCTGCATTAGATCCAGTTTCCGAACACGAAATATACCGTAAATTCGAAGAATTGTCGGAAGGAAAGCTTACTGTATATATCTCACATAGAATATATAGCACACGCTTTTGCGATAAAATTGCAGTTTTTGATAAGGGCGAAATCAAAGAATACGGCACCTTTGAACAATTGATGAATATGAAAGGATTGTATTATGATTTTTATCAGAAACAAGCTGAATATTTCAAATAAAATTTATATTTTATGATTTACTGTATTTGGCGGATAAACAATTACAAGCTTTCGTAGTATGTTTAGCCGAAAGCAGATTATGAATGTCCTTAAATATATGAAAATGATTTACGAAAATATGCAGCACGGTTAATTGGCAATCATAGCACTCTATTTCGGGAATATTTACAACAGGTCTCATATGTCACCATAAAATAAGTCGTCGCATGTTTGATTTCATTAGTGATTTAACTATAGGTATAGATAGGCATTTAATTTGTCGTTTGATTCTCGGAGAAAAAAACGTCAGGAAGAGAACAGCAGTAAACATTAAAGGAAGTAAGACTAAAATGAAAAGAATACTACCGATTGAAAAAATAGACTTGCCAATATAACCGAATGTTGGACATTTGAAAAACTGTCAATCATACAAGCTTCACCATTTTCGGAAGATTGGTTGGCATCTCATTTGAATATAATCATGCATTCCGATTATTCCGTGAGTTTTGGTGATTCATATTATAAATATTCTCCATCCTATTTTGATGATATCTTGCGTGCAAAAATCATAAATTACTTTCAAGATCAAAATGTATTAGATGTTATTATCAGTAATATTGATCAGGAACGATATGTTAAGTATTTCAGATGGCTGATATACGGTTATGATAGCGACACAAATATGTTCTTTGCATCGCTTGAAAAAAGCGCGGTTGGTTTGAACAATATCAGTTTCAATGAGGTAGTAAAGCGATTTAACACATTTTTAAAGGAGTTTGGAAAGGAAGACTTGCCCTTTGTTTATCAGAGGACGAGTTTGGCTGTTTATTTTATTTCCCTATTTTCAAATCAGTAGCGCGTATGTACTATATAGGCTGCCGCGATCTTCCGTATCAATTATTTTAAATTATAATTTAAAATAATTGAATGGAGGTAACTATAAATGGATAAAAAACATCCGAAAGATATTGATTCGCGTCCCAAACGGCGCAAAGATAAAGATAACCCGTATGAACTATTTACGATCGGGGTTCATACAGACCACCCACAATATTTTGTATCATTCCGTGACGGGAATGGCAAGAAGATATGTAAGGCAATCGAAAAGAGTCTTTTCGATTGCCTTAATTTTTTTTGAGCTGGAAGATCTGTCGTATCTGAATAAAATGAACAGACATATTGAACAATCGCAGTTAAGCGAACAAACACTCAATTCCCGAGCGATAAATGCACCTATCAGTGTAGAAGAAACCGCGTTGCGAGATTTCCAATACAATATAATACATCGAGCAATTGCCGAACTGTCTGACACGCAGCGAAAGAGAATCCCGCTATACTATTTTGAAGATCTTACATACGAACAAATCGCCAAAATAGAGAGCTATTCTGTTCACTCTATTTTTGTATCAATAGAACGAGCAAAAGAAAAAACAAAAAATTTCTATCTTAGGTGTAAAAAATCGTATATAAGTGAGGAAACAGGTGAAGGGATTGTATTCGTCGGCGGTCTCGAAGTAACCGAACCACTCAACTAAAAAAGCGGCTAACTACAGCTCACACCGAAATTGAAAACACAAGAGATTTTCGGCGAAGTTCAAGTCTACACACCGAAAACGAAAAAGCATCTTTTTCGTCCCAAATAGACACGTCGGAATGGGTTATGCTCGTTCCGATTTTTTATGAAATAAAAAATCGGTCACCCACTCCATTCTCCTCCTTCTTTTCCGCAAAAAGTCACGCTGTTCACTTGCTATCAACTTTTTGCAAGTTACAAGGGTTTAGATTCAACCTCCAAAACATCTCTTTGATATCCTCGAACAAGCAAGAAAGTCTTATCAAATGGGCATTTTCAGCCTTTTTACATTTTGATAAAATAAATGTAAGCCGCCACGAGAGTATTTCGTGGCAGCTTTTCTGATTTTGCTTACCATTTTTATACATTTGCGTAAGACTGTGTTTCGATATTTTTGCCGGTTTCAGAGAAACAGAGCATGATGTTGCTATTGTATAGTTCTTATAAACCTTGCATAACTCAATTTAATGCAAACAGGGACACTTGCTATTACTCGGTCGAAAGTGTCACCTCAACGGTTTTCAAATCCTTCTGCGGTGTATATTCTTTGATAAAATAGGTGTAAACATGACAATTTTGACCATATTGAGCGCTGCCGCTGTTAACCGGATTTTCGTTTATTTGAACCTCTATACCATATGGATCCGGCAATGATGCCGTGCAGACAAGCGTCACATAGGCGTTGGTGACATACGCACTCTGAATAACAGCGCAAACCTCGGGCACAGCCTTTACACTCCGCAGCGTTCGGTCGGAAAAATCAAACACAATGCCATTGCTGTCTGCATCGGAGATAAACTCCTGTGCCTTGAAAGCATAGGAAGGATTGCATGGCATACCGCTTTCGGCATCAATATCACAGACAAAGCTGCGGTCAATATAACCATCGACCGTGCGCATCCACACATGAATGACTTCTGCCGTCACTTCATAGGCCTCGGGCACGGCCGATGAAGCACTCATTAAACCGCGGAGTTCTTCGTCCTCGATTTGTCCATTGTAAAAACGCTGTGTATCCACCGCGCGCACATAGGCATCGCTCAGCGCCGCCTCTTTCGCAAGCGCATCCGCCTCCAATCCGAAATACGCAAGATATTCTTCCGCACTGACCTCACGGTCGGCGGCTGCATCATAATAATAGTAGTAGTTGGTAAACCCCATCTCAGAATACTGCACGCCGCCTTTTCCCTGTACGCTGATAAACACCATGCTGCCAAGTGCGCTTGAAGAATAAAAAGTATGATACAGTTGGCCGCCCTCGGCACCTGCCTTGAGTTCCTCGATACGCGAACTGTGCTGATCAAAAATCTTTGCATTCAGCGCCTTTGCCCCCGGCTTATCGGAATCTAACGCGGGAATCGAAATCTGATGCACAAAATCAAACGAACCACCGGTTAAAAAATCCACCGCTTGTTTTTCATATTCGGCAGCAAGAATGACCGCCGGCGCGTCGGTCTTTATCACATACGGCGCGGGGTCAAAAAAGAGCGTGGTTTCGGTCGCGCCCGTCGAAGGATCCGAAGCCATCGTACTGATTTCGGTCTCTGTTGCATCTGTAGATTCGCTATCATCTGTATTCTTCTGATTTTGACAGCTCGAAAACAGCACCGAAACTGCTAAGAAGCAAGCAATGACCGCAAAAGAATAGGAATGGCGCCCAAGTACAAATGTTTTTTTCATGCAAAATCTCCTTTCTTCTCAAAACGCCCCTTGGCTTGTTTGAGAAAACCATATAAAAATAGGAACTAATAAAGATTGAACAAACAGAAGCCGTGTTTGTATCAGTTTTATTGTATATTAAAACTATAATTATGTCAAGTTTTTGTTTTTTATTATTAATAAAGAAGAATTTAAAAAATGGTCGCATAGAGCCAAGCAGAACAAGGGCTGAAAGCGACTGCCCATACTATGGAAGAAATATAAAAACATTTATCAACTATTTTCAAATTCCACGGGAAACTTTTGAAGAATACTACAACAGCCGATGGAACAGCTTACACACCATCGCCCCTGATAAAACCGTCGTGGAATTAGACGCACAGTTTGCGGGTGTTGATAATTTCTTCACTGATTGATATCTCTGTATACGATGAAACAATAAAAGCCTGCGGCCAATTAGCCACAGGCTTTTTCATGTGATGACAGGGTTTTTATTCCCCAAAACATCCGGCCCGGTCGAGAATGACCAGCAGGCGCAGCATGATATAAGATAACTCCAGCGAGTTTTTGTCGTTGCCGTATAAATAGCCTTTGCCCGTCAGCTTTTTAACTGTTTCGCGCGCCCAAGAGGGCAAGTTGCCGTCGTTGTACGCCCATTTAATGGCTGCATTCTCATAGACACCCATCTTATCGTATTGATCAAGGCGCTTCTTTAATGCATCGTTTTCTTTTATTAGTGTATCTACATTCGCCGCCAGTTTCTCAAAAGCGGCCTTTTCTTCCTTTGTCATTGGTTCTCCCTCTTCTAATTTTTGATTGACCTTGTCCGCTATATAAGGAAATTTACTTTCCAAATACGGCCCGGGGCAGGCCGTAGCGGCAAACATTTTATGCATGGTCAAATTTCCTGTTTCATCGCCTGTATAATTTAATCTCTCAATGCCGTTGCGGCGGCAAATATCCGCACACAGCTCAATCAGTTTTTCGATGGTAGTGTCACTCACATGCCAATTTCCGCCGATTTCATCGTTCGCAGCTTCAATGGTAATGGCTTGGTTGTCATTTTCCGCATTTGAACTTGTCCAAGCGCGGTCAGTTTCCTCCACATACATGCCTACACGTCCGGCTGCATCCACGCCATAGTTAGCACTGGCCTGCCTTTGCGGTGAAGCAAAGCCTGCCCCGCACTGTTCTACGCTCAGGGCACCGGCCATATGATGAATGGTGATCTTTTTCACCGTGTTTTGACGCGGACTGGTGCGATTCGGCGAAATTTGCGTGAAATCCACAAACGGATAGTTACTCATCGCCATGCTCCTTTATCACAAAGGGGCTTTTTTGTTTTCGTTTCATTTTGCTTCCTTACCTTTTACTTATCTTTTTACGCCAAAACAACCACGGGGCGCGCTGATCTTGGCGCTTTTTATCAGTATATGAAACGCTTACCCTTTTTGTGCATAGGTATTTTTATTGTAATCGTGTTTAGCACATTTGTCAAGAATACGCCGCAAAAATACGAATCATAGCATATTATTCGATTCTTTGATTTTAATTTCGCTATTATAGCAAAGTCGATTGAAAAACACCGGTTGATCTCCGCTGAAGATTTCTTTGATAAACACATTAATTTGCTTTTTCAGGTATTGTCTGGCCTTTGGCTCGAATAATAATAAAAAGCCAAGGAGAGAAGCCAACTTGAAAGAATTTATACCTGAAAAAATTTTATATGACCCCGCCGTCTTATCCTTTCCTCTCGGAAAAAAGCTGATGGAGACCTATCTCGCCAAGCAAATTCCCATGGAGCAAACGCACGCCTATGCGCCTGCGAACACATCAAAGCAAGACAACGCCGGTTACAAAGAAAAAAAGCGCAGCCTTTCGCTGCGCGTGCGCCATATTCATTTCATGCGGCCCGATCAAAAAGCCGGAATCTTTCATGTTTCCTACACCTCTTCTGGTTGCCCGGCACTGTGCTTGTACTGTCCGCTTCTGCGAAACGGCTGTCATTCGCCTTTCTTACAGCTCTATGTCAATCGGGAAGAGATGTTAGAAAAACTCCTTACACGTGCCGCTGTTTTACCAACACAAACGATCTTTGACATCGGACGGGACAGCGATTTAATCATTGAAAATACAATCACCGGCAATTTAGCGTGGACCATTCGCCAATTCTGCGCACAGCCAAAGGGCCGTTTATGCTTTTCAACAAGATTTTGTCAAATCGAGCCGCTGCTCTCCCTGCCCCACCAGGGGCGGGTCATTCCGCAAATGAACATCAATCCCGATGAAATCATTTGGCGAACCGAATTCGGCACCTCTCATTTAGCCGAACGCATCCAGGCTGTTAATCGGCTGTGCGAGGCCGACTACCCAACCAGTCTTTGTATTGCGCCGGTACTTTTGATCGACGGCTGGCAGCTGCTCTATGAACATTTTTTAGATCAATTAGCCGACCTGCTTTCCCGCAAGGCAAAGAAAAACGCCTTGATAACCGTTTCTTTCTTATCTTATTCCTTGATGCAAAAACAGCTCATAACCGCCGCTTTTTCCGGCGCCGCTCATTTTTTTGATCACTCTCAAATGACCGGTCAAGGCTTTTATCAATACCCAAAAGAGCGGCGCCGGCAAGCCGAAGCGTTTTTTCGTGATAAACTCGCCCGGTATTTTCCCGGCAACAAGATTATCATCATTCAATAGACTCTTCTTTGAGTTGGCCTGTCTTGCCATATGCCTGCAAAATTCGTTCCAATTCGGCTGGGCCTGAGACCGATGCAAGGCAACAGTCGGCCCGGCAAATTCGTATACCGTGGGTCTCATTCGACTCTGACTCCACAAAGCAGACAAAGGGATAATAGCCATGCAGTGCATGAAAACAATTCTTTGAAAGCTCAACACGCAGCCCCTTTTGCGAAAACAACACAGCAGACATCAGCGCCGTATAGGCAGTTGGATGTGCCTGGGCCTGACCGCCAAGCGCTTTTTTAATTTGATCAAAGGCTTGTCTATACGTTTCTTCGCCGGTTAACAGATACAAACGATAGAAAACCTCTGCCGCCAGCGAATTGCCCGAGGGCAGCGCCCCGTCATACGTATCTTTTGTCCGGATGGGAATATCTTTCACATCACGTCCAGCCATAAATAACAGCCCATCCTGATCCGCAAACAGGGCGAGCAGTTCTTGGCAGACCGAAAGGCAAGCGGCAAGAGGGCGCTGCTCTAAGGTAACCTGATGCAAATGAAGCAAGCCAAAGGCGAGATATACATAATCTTCACTGGTGGCCGGATGGGTGCTAAGTCCCTTGCAGAAAGAGGCATAATAGCGGCCGCCTTTTCTCATGTGCACATACAAAAAATCGGCCAATTTCTGTGCTTGTGCAAGAACCGTTTCGCTGCCGGTGACAGCGCCGTATACGGATAAGGCCGCCAGCATCAGTCCATTCGAGGATAAAAGAATTTTATCATCTCTGGCCGGCAAGGCTCTTTTGGCCTGTGCGGCAAATAGTTTTTCGATGGCAGAGAGCGCCGTTTGCTCCTCTTTTTCTTTAAGAGGGCCATGCTTTAACAGATTGACATGATTTTTTCCTTCAAAATTGCCCGCCGACGTGATATCATACCACCTGCAAAACGGCTCTGCCTCATCGCCTAAAATCTGTTTTGCTTCTTCATAGGAAAACAGATAATAGCCCCCCTCGCTCCCTTCGCTGTCTGCATCGAGCGCGGTATAAAAGGCGCCTTCGGGACTCATGAGCGACCGCACGCAAAAATCATACACCTGTGCGGCCGTTTTCAGCCGGCCGGCCTGTGCATATACAAGCAGCAGCATGGCATTATCGTACAGCATCTTCTCAAAATGGGGAATTAAAAATTTTTCATCCGTTGAATAGCGGAAAAAACCGCCGCCCACATGGTCAAACAGTCCGCCAAGGGCCATCTGTTCAAGCGTTCGATCCACCATTTGCATGGCCTCATCATTGTGGGCGCACATGCTGAAGCGCATAAGAAAAAGCAGCATCTGGACAGAGGGAAATTTGGGTGCCGGGCCAAAGCCGCCGTTTTCCCGGTCAAAAATAGACCGCAATGCTTCAAACGCTCTTTGGGGCAATGTCTCCTGCCAAGAGGCCCCTTTGATACTCTGACTTAGAACACCTAACACCTGATCAGAGGCCTTTTGCACATCTGTGCGGCGCTCCTGCCACAGTCTTGCCACTTTTCCGGCTAAGCTCAAAAAAGCGGAAAGTGGAAAATAGCTGCCGGCAAAGAATGGATATCCCTCTGGCGTTAAAAAAAGACTGAGCGGCCAGCCGCCCGATCCGGTAAGCGCGACGCAGGCCTCCATATATAAGTGGTCGACATCCGGCCGTTCTTCACGGTCTACCTTCACACAAATAAAATGTTCGTTTAAAAGGGCTGCGGCCTCTTCGTTTTCAAACACTTCATGCGCCATCACATGGCACCAATGGCAAGAGGAATAGCCAATGGACAAAAAAATCACCTTTTGTTCGGTGCGCGCGCGCTTAAATACCTCGTCACACCACGGGTACCAATCGATTGGATTATACTTATGCTGCAAAAGATAGGGCGAGCTTTCGCCGGCCAGTCTGTTTGTTTGTTTTACTTCCATTTTCATTTTCCTTTCATTAATTATATAACAAAGCATCTTTTTCTATCGTTGGCGGCCTGATCCGGCCTGTTTTTTTACGATTGTGCTCTGGTTTTACGGTTTGCAATCCGACAGAACATATGGTATGATAATAGCAGCAAAAATTAGCTGCGCAAAAATTAGCTGCGCAAAATTCACTGTGCGGCAAATCATAGATTGGCGCGGTTTCATCGGCAAGGCCGTTACATCCGTCTTGCTGTCTTACGCGAAAACGTATTGATGCATGATCAATCTTCTGACACGGAAAGGTCCTATAAACCAATGAAAATCCACGGTATACAAAAATTAACCCTGCTCGATTATCCCGGCAAAATCGCCGCCACTCTTTTTTTGGCCGGCTGTAACTTTCGCTGTCCTTTTTGTCACAACGCTTCACTGGTGACTCATATTGAAAATGACGGCGTTCCCGCCGAACAAGTGCTGGACTTCTTAAAAACCAGAAAAGGGTTGTTAGACGGCGTCTGCATCACCGGCGGCGAGCCATTATTACAAAAGGAAGAGGAGCTTGTCCCTTTTCTTCGCCAGATAAAAGAACTCGGCTTCAGCGTTAAATTAGATACAAACGGTCAGCAATATGACAGGCTTGTTTCGCTCATCAAGGATCAGTTGATTGACTATGTGGCCATGGACATTAAAAACGCGCCTGAAAAATATGCGCTTACCGTAGGCATACCTCATTTTAACATCGAGGAAGTGGAAAAAAGCGCAAATTTTCTTATAAACGGAAATTTTCCTTATGAATTCCGCACGACGGTTGTCAAAGAATTTCATGAGGAAAAGGATTTTCACGCGATCGGCAAGTGGTTACAGGGTGCTGACCAATATTTTTTACAATCCTTTGTCGATTCGGGCGATATACTCTGCCCAGGGTTATCTGCTTATTCCAAAGAAGAATTGGAAAATTTCCGCCAGATTGCCGCCCGCTATATTCCGACAGCAACCCTTAGAGAAATTGAATAAGCGCGTCTTTGTCTTGCCGAAAAGCAAAATGCGACAAAAAGAATTTCAAAAATTAAATACAATATCTTGTGTTTTGCTATTGACAAAATCACAATATCGTGTATAATAAGAATACAACGTATCAATAGACATAAATTAAAGGTGGAAATAACAAATGTATCAAGTAGTAAAAAGAGATGGAAAGATTGTAGACTTCAATATTTCTAAAATCAGTGCGGCCATTACCAAGGCCTTTGAATCACAGAAAAAACAATTCAATCCCGATATTATCGACCTGCTTTCTTTAAAAGTAACGGCTGATTATGAAAATAAAATCACAGACGGAACCGTAACTGTAGAGGATATTCAAGACAGTGTTGAGTCAGTGCTCATTGCGGCCGGCTATGGCGATGTAGCGAAAAGCTATATTTTGTACCGTAAGCAAAGAGAAAAAATCCGCAATATGAAATCGACCGTGCTGGACTACAAAGACATTGTAGACAGCTATGTGAAGAACATTGACTGGCGGGTAAAAGAAAACTCTACCGTTACCTACTCGGTCGGCGGTCTGATTCTTTCCAACTCGGGCGCGATCACCGCGAACTACTGGCTCTCTGAAATCTATGATGAGGAAATTGCCAATGCGCACAGAGAAGCAGACATTCACATTCACGACCTTTCCATGCTGACCGGCTACTGCGCCGGCTGGTCGTTAAAACAGCTGATCGAAGAAGGACTCGGCGGCATTCCGGGAAAAATCACCTCGGCACCCGCGTCCCACCTTTCGACCCTGTGCAACCAGATGGTCAATTTCTTAGGTATTATGCAAAATGAATGGGCAGGCGCGCAGGCGTTCTCCTCTTTTGACACCTACCTTGCCCCCTTTGTCAAGGCCGATAATCTCACCTATAAAGAAGTAAAACAGTGCATCCAGTCTTTCGTATACGGCGTGAACACACCCAGCCGCTGGGGCACCCAGTCTCCCTTCACCAACATCACCTTAGACTGGACCGTACCGAACGACTTAGCCGAGCTTGACTGTATTGTAGGCGGAAAACCTCAAAACTATAAATACAAAGACTGCAAAGCCGAAATGGATATGATCAACAAGGCGTTCATCGAAATCATGGTCGAGGGCGATGCCAACGGCCGCGGTTTCCAATATCCGATTCCGACTTATTCCATCACCAGCGATTTTGACTGGTCGGATACCGAGAACAACCGTCTGCTCTTTGAAATGACCTCGAAATACGGCACCCCGTATTTTTCAAACTACATCAACAGCGATATGGAGCCAAGCGATGTACGTTCTATGTGCTGCCGGCTTCGTTTAGACCTGCGCGAGCTTCGCAAAAAATCGGGCGGTTTCTTCGGCAGCGGTGAAAGCACCGGTTCGGTTGGTGTTGTTACCATCAATATGCCAAGACTTGCCTATACCTCGGCAACCGAAGAAGAATTTTATCAAAAGCTTGACCACATGATGGATCTTTCGGCAAGATCGCTCAAAATCAAACGGACGATTGTTACCAGACTGCTGGACGAAGGGCTCTATCCTTACACAAAACGCTACCTCGGCACCTTTAACAACCATTTCTCGACCATTGGCCTTGTCGGCATGAACGAAGCCTGCCTCAATGCGAAATGGATTCAGAACAACTTAACCGACGAAAAAGCACAGCAGTTCACCAAGAACGTGCTGAACCACATGCGCGAGCGTCTCTCTGATTATCAGGAGCAGTATGGCGATCTTTACAACTTAGAGGCAACGCCGGCTGAATCGACCACCTATCGTTTAGCGAAAAACGACGTCAAACGCTATCCGGATATCATCACAGCGGCACGCACAGCAGACGATACACCGTATTACACCAACAGCTCTCACCTGCCGGTTGGCTATACAGAGGATATCTTCTCTGCCCTGGATATTCAGGATGAACTGCAAACCCTTTACACCTCCGGCACGGTATTCCATGCGTTCTTAGGCGAAAAACTGCCCACATGGAAAGCAGCCGCTTCGCTGGTGCGTAAAATTGCAGAAAACTATAAGCTGCCTTATTACACCCTGTCGCCGACCTATTCGGTCTGCCGCACACATGGCTATTTAGCAGGCGAGCATTTTGAATGCCCCCACTGCGGCCAAAAAGCAGAGGTTTACAGCCGCATTACCGGTTACTACCGTCCGGTTCAAAACTGGAACGACGGCAAAGCACAAGAATACAAAGACCGCAAAATTTACAACATCGAGCGCTCTGTTTTAAAGGCAAAAGCGTCCTGCGCTGCCAAAGAAGCCGAATCAAGTCAGGCAAACGAGGAAGTTACCGGCGGCGATGTACTGCTCTTTACCACGGCTACCTGTCCAAACTGTAAAATAGCCAAAGGCTTTTTGGAAAAGGCTGGTGTTGATTATCAAATCATTGACGCCAATGAAAATCCGGCGCTCGCCGAACAGTTTGACATTCGCCAAGCGCCCACGTTAGTGGTTGTAAACGGCGAGGATTTCACCGCTTATGCGGGTGCTTCCAACATCAAAAAATTCACAGAAAGTGCAGTTGTTTCATGAGCGATTTTTATGATACAATCATTATTGGGGCCGGTCCTGCCGGCCTCACTGCTGCTATTTACACAGCAAGAAACGAGAAAAGCGCGCTGGTGCTTGAATCTGCCGGCATTGGCGGACAGATCAGTCTGTCTCCCTTAGTCGAAAACTATCCCGGATTTGAAAAAATCAGCGGATCGGAACTCTCCGACAAGCTCTATGAGCAAGCGCTGGCACTTGGCGTTACCATTGCCATTGAAGAGGCAAGCCGCATTGAGGTGAATCCGGACGGGACGAAAAGCGTCTATTCGGAGGCCGATCAAGTCAAGCGCACCTGCCGCAAATTGATTATTGCCACCGGACAAAAACACCGCAAGCTTGGTCTTGATAAGGAAGAAAAGCTGATTGGCCGCGGGATCAGTTATTGCGCCGTTTGTGACGGCCCCTTTTTCAAAAACAAAACGGTAGCTGTGGTTGGCGGGGGCAGTTCGGCCCTGCAAAGCGCGAAACTGCTGTCCGGCCTGTGTCAAAAGGTATATTTGATTCACCGCCGGGATGAATTTCGCGGCGAGCAGAAGTTGGCCAATGAATTAAAACAAATACCGAACATTGAATTTATTTTAAAAAGCACGGTCGAGCAAATTGAGGGCGACAGCGCTTTAACCGGCGTCATCCTCACAAACACCGATACCAAGGAAAAGCGAACGATTGCGCTTGACGGTTTGTTCATCTACATCGGCCATATACCCAACAACGACATTTGCAAGGGGCTTGTAGACATGGACGACTATGGCTATATCATCGCCGCTGAAGACGGCCGCACGAATATCGACGGTATCTATGCCGCCGGCGACTGCCGCACAAAAGCGGTTCGCCAGCTGACAACAGCCACAGCCGACGGTACCGTATGCGCACTGGCCGAATGATAGTTTAAATAAAAAAGCACCCTGTCCGGGTGCTTTTTTATTTGCCTAATGAATCGAATCTCCGATGGAATTTTCTCCAAGCGAAGCTTGATACAGCCGCGCATAAGCGCCGTTGGCGGCAAGCAATTCCTGATGGGTGCCTTCTTCTTCGACGCCGTTTGCTGTGATGAATGCAATTTTATCGGCATTGCGAATGGTGCTGAGCCGATGGGCCACAATAATCGTCGTTCGTCCCACGGCCAATTTTTCAAGCGACTGCTGCACAACTTGTTCACTTTCATTATCCAAGGCGCTGGTTGCCTCGTCTAAAATCAGTATAGGTGGATTCTTCAAAAAGACACGCGCAATTGAAATTCGCTGCTTCTGCCCGCCCGAAAGCTTGACCCCGCGCTCGCCCACATAGGTATCATAGCCTTCGGGAAGCGACATAATAAAGTCATGCGCACCGGCCTGCTTAGCGGCCTCTTCAATCTCTGCGTCACTGGCACCCGGACGGCCGTATTCAATATTCTCGCGCACACTGCCCGAAAATAAATAAACATCCTGCTGCACGACACCGATTTTGGCACGTAAAGACGCAATCGTAAATTCTCTGATATCAGTTCCATCAATCAGAATGGAACCTGCGCTGATATCATAAAAACGAGGAATCAACGAGCAAAGGGTGGTCTTGCCCCCGCCCGAGGGGCCAACCAGGGCAAATCTCTCGCCGGCACGTATATTTAAATTAATATGGTTTAGGACGCTCTTTTCGCCGTCGTTATAGGAGAAATCAACCTGTTTAAATTCAATATCACCGGTTACTTTCTCTAACGGGCGCGCGTCCTTTTCATCGACAATGTCCGGCACTTCATCCATAATCTCAAAGAACCGCTCAACCCCCGTCATACCCCGCTGAAACTGTTCGGCAAAATCGACAATTTTGCGGATAGAATTTAAAAGGGTCGTCACATACAGCAAATAAGCCACTAAATCACCCGCGTCAATGTGACCGTAAATGAGAAAAAGAGCGCCGGCCACCACCACGACAATATACATAAAGCCCTCAAAAAATCGGTTGGCCGACTGAAACTGGCCCATGAACCGATAGACGCGGCTTTTGATTTTCAAAAAATCCTCATTGCCCTCGGCAAATTTTTTCTCTTCAATCGCCTCGCCTGTAAAAGAGCGGACGACACGGACACCGAGCAGACTGTCCTCTACCTGCGCATTTAAAATCGCAATTTTATGCCGCTGCTCTCGGAAACCCGCCCGCATCTTTCGATTAAAATACATCAAAACAACCAACATAATCGGCACGATCACAAACACGATGCACGTCAGCGGGATATGAACCCTGCATAACAGCACAAACGATACCGTGATTTTGACAAATGCTATAAAAAATTCTTCCGGGCAATGATGAGCAAACTCAGTGACATCAAAAAGGTCGCTGGTAATGCGGGACATCAGCGTGCCTATTTTGGTATTATCATAATAGCGGAAAGAAAGATTTTGCAAATGGGCAAACAGATCCCGCCTCATATCGGTTTCCATCTTGGAGCCCATAATATGACCAACCGAAGCCATATAATAATACGCGGCGGCATCAATGACACGCAGCACAAGATAAAATATACCCACATGCAGCACAAAAGACACGGTCAGCGCCGCCGGATCATAAGCGGCCGCATTCGTGACCGTACGCACAATCATAGGCAGCACTAACTCGCAAACGGTGGTAAACGCTGCGCAAAGGAGATCAAACACCATCGTTTTTGTATATTTTTTATAATAAGGCAAAAAACGCCTTATCAGTCCCCTGCTTTTCATATAGATCACGATCCTTTCTAAAAACATATTTCAATAACAAATGCCAAAGGACAAAGCAAACAAACCACGTACAAACAGCAGCCTTGTCAGCTGCCGTTTTCCTTCTATCTTGTCTTTTATTACCGCGCGTTTTTTCCCTTTTTTTGCGCCCAATACTGCTTGGCCTGCTGCTCTGTCTTATTCTCGCCGAATTCGTAAAACGTCTCGTTTTTCAGGTCATCCGGCAAATACTGCTGATCAACATACGCACCCGGATAATCATGCGGATAAAGATAACCCGCATATTGGTTCGAGGGACGCAAGCAAACGGGCACGTTTTGTCCTTTGCCGGCGTCTATAGCCGCTTTCGCCTTGGCATAGGCTATATGTGCTTTATTTGACTTTGGCGCTGTCGCTAACAGAATAGCTGCATTGGCTAAGGGATTGGCTGCCTCGGGCATGCCAAGATCTTTAGCTGATTCCACACAAGCGCGCACAATGGCCGCGGCCTGGGGATAGGCTAAACCAATATCTTCGCTGGCGATCACTTGCAGGCGCCGGCAGGCGCCTGGCAAATCGCCGCCCTCTAAAATCTTGCACAAATAAAAAATCGCCGCGTCGGGGTCAGAACCGCGAATGGACTTCTGCAAAGCCGACAACATATCATAATGCACGGTGCCGCTTTTATCAAAGCTGCCAATGACTTTTGGCGAAAACGCCGTTATATCTTCTTTGCGAATCACCTCTTCGCAGGCAAAATAGGCACTCTCCAACAGCATGAGCGAACGTCTCACATCGCCGGCCGCCGCCTGTGCGATATAGCAGATCGCTTCTTTTTCGATTGTCTTTTCACGGTTGTTTTGCTCATTCAGGCTCGTTAAGCCCCTTTGCAGCACCGTTTGAATCGCCCTTTCGTCAACCGGGAAAAATTCAAAAACAGCCGAGCGGGAGATAATCGCATTATATATGTAAAGATAAGGGTTCTCGGTCGTGGAGGTGATCAGCGTGATGCGGCCATCCTCCATATATTCGAGCAAGCTTTGCTGCTGTTTTTTATTAAAATACTGAATTTCATCCAAATACAGCAGCACGCCGTTCTGCCCAAACATAGTTGACGTACTCATAATCACTTCTTTCACATCCGCCAATGTGGCTGATGTTGCATTGAGCATGTAGAGCTCCATATCAGAAAAACCGGCAATTAATTTAGCCGCCGTCGTTTTGCCTGTACCGGGCGGGCCGTAAAAGATCATATTGGTCATATAGTGCTGGTCAAGCATACGGCGAATGGCCCCGTTTTTACCAAACAAATGGGCTTGACCCACTATATCGTCAAACTGCTGCGGTCTCATCTTATCCGCTAAAGGCTGCATTCATTTTCACCTCCCGATCGTTAATAAAATATTGGCAAACCAAAAGTTTGGCGGTTCCGGCATAGCCGATCGTCAAACTTTCTAAGATCAAACCGCCAGGTTTGTTCTTATAGCATTGCCACGGCTATTAGCGCAGCATTGCCGCGGCCATCAGCGCAGCGCCAGCGGCTGCATCCTGACAAGGCTGTACACAGTGAATCGTTGGCGCCATATCAGCCAGACGGGCGGCAAATGCCCGACGAAGCTCGGTTGGATGCATGAGCAGGCCCCCGAGCAAAGCAACCTCTCCCCTATCAAAGCCAAGCCGTTTTGCCACCGCATCTACCAGTTCGCATAAGGCCATTGCCTCTCTTTGGATAATCTGACAGGCGGCTCTGTCTCCCTGCTTCGCGGCCTGGTCAACCAAAGAGGCAAGCGCCGCGATCCGGCTTTTATCGCCGCCGTATATATATGCAATCAATTCTTTCCTATTGGTTAGTGCAAGCGTATCTAAAATCATATGCGAAAGACGAGTTTCTTCACCCCGGCCGTCCCATTGTCTCACCACCGCTGTCAATGCGTCTCTACCAAGCGCATAGCCGCTGCCGCCATCGTCAATCAGATGGCCCCAGCCGCCCGCACGCGCTGTTTCTCCCTTAGCATTCCGACCAAAGCAAATCGAGCCGGTGCCCGAAATGAGGGCGCAGCCAGGCCGGCCCGAAAGAGCGCCATACAGCGCAATTTCATGATCGCCCACCAGCTGCCATTTGTCAATACCCGACGCACCGACTGCCGCTTCAACCAACTGCCGCATTTTCGGATTGCTGATGCCGGCCGCTCCAATGCAGAGTGCCTCACATTCGCCCACCGACTGCAAAAAAAGAAAGATTTCCTGCAGCAGGGCGGCAAAGCCCTCTTCACCGATACTATTGATATTGAACGCGCCAAAACGCTGCCGGTTCAGCACATGGCCTGTTACATCGCGGCATTCGATCATCGTTTTTGTGCCGCCGCCATCCACACCTGCTATAAATTTCATGTTTTACCCAACGTAACGGGCAAATTTCCCTTAGCTGTGGTCCTGCCCGCAAAAATAGGAACCAATGCCTCTAATGTTTCGGTTGTGTAATCCCAAGCGGCCAGTGCGGTGATATCCTCTGCCAGATTCTGCAAATCATAAGGGCCAAACAAAGCGGTCACCACCATGGGTATACCAAGCACATGCAGCGCATTGACAAGAGCGATCTGCCCATCATATAAATGGCCATTATACGTATTGACCACCAGTGCGCTGTGCCCTTTGGCGGCTTGCACCGCGTCAGCAATCTCCTCTTCGGACGGTGCGTGAGAAACAATGTAAGATGTACCGCCCAAACGCGCCGCCATAAAGGCCGCGAACGAAGCCGCATTGCTTTCTTCGTTCTGTACGCCTGACGTACGATAATCAGGACAGCCGCAGAAAAAAGGCGAATCGCCAAGCGGCGGTATTTCTCCCTGCACCAATGCAATCGTACGCGCACGCAGCGCCCCGGCCGCTTCTCTTGCGGCAGACGTGCCCGAAACGCCGACAGGCGGCAGGCAATATTTTTCTTTATAAGACAGAATCTTTTCGACTGACCGATCCATTTCTTCCATCGAAAGCGTGCCGTTCTCTAACCCTTCGCGAATCGCCTTGGCCGCTTCTTCAATCCGGCTGGCCGTATGGCAAACAAAAACCAAATCCACGCCGGCAGCAATCGCCGTATGCACGCCTCTTGCCGTGCCATAATCCTGCTGAATGGCCTGCATTTCCATGCAGTCGCTCACCACCAGCCCCTGGAAGCCCATCTTCTCTTTTAAAAGGCCCGTAACAATCTTGCGCGACATGGTGGCGGGGAGCCTTTCCGGCTCCAACGCGGGGAACAGAATATGGGTAGTCATGACAGCGGGACAGCCCGCATCAATCAAGGTTTGAAAGGGTTTTAGCTCACATTCTTCCAACACGGAACTTGGTTTATCAACCATAGGCAAGCTGATATGCGAATCCATCGCTGTATCGCCATGGCCGGGAAAATGCTTGGCTGCCGCCATCACGCCGCCGTCTAAATAACCGCGCAGAGCCGCAGACGCAAAGCGCTCTACCGTCTCGGGTGTATCACCATAGCTGCGCGCACCAATAACCGGATTCGCCGGATTATTATTCACATCCGCCACCGGCGCTAAATTAAAGTTAACACCCAACGCGCGCAGTTCCCCGGCCGTCAGCAGCGCTGCTTCATATGCATTCGCCGGATCGCCGGTGGCCGCCAGGGCCATCGCGCCCGGCACATTGACAGCGTCCGGCGACAAGCGGTTCACCGCGCCCCCCTCCTGATCAATCGCGATGAAGGCATCATGCCCGGTTTCTTCGCGCACGAGCGACTGAATCGAACGGCACAGCGTCTCCAATTGTGCCACGCTTTCGACATTGCGCCTAAATAAGATAACATTGGCAATTTTATATTGACGCACCAACCGGATAAATTCTTCGCTCATCGTGGTTCCCGGAAAACCGCCCACCAACCGCTGGCCGATTTTCTGCTGCATTGTCATATCCATGATTTAAACAAACTGCCTTTCATACAAATGATAGTCGGCTTTTTCTTTAGCAAAAAGCGCGCTTTCCTGCCGCCAGCGCTCCAAAACGGCGTTTTTGTCCCATCCCGATACAAAATCACCGCATCCGGTTAATCTCGATATAGAGGCCAAATCGGTTGGTGAATATTTGGCAATAAACTGCGACTGTTCGGGATACATCTGCTGAAACAGATCGACTAATTCAACACCCAACTCTACCGGGCGCAGGGCCGCAAAGTCAGTCACATGCAACATAAGGCCGCCGCAGGGAGTCCCCTGGTGCTTGGATGTTGTGGGGGTAAAATAGACCGGCGTGGCCGCTGCACCAGGCAGCCGCCGCTCGGCAAATGCTTTGACCAATTTTTCTGCGTCGATATCGGGACCGCCTATAATGCGGAAAGGTGCTGCCGTACCGCGCCCTTCAGACAGCGTTGTTCCCTCAAACAGGCATGTGCCCGCATAGAGAGCCGTATTTTCAAAGGCAGGCAAATTCAAGCTCGGCATTTGCCAGATTTTTTCCCATTGGGGAAAAGCCTCACCATGCCAGTCACAGGGCACAATATGTAAATCACAGCCTAATTTTTCTTTTTGATTGATCATAACAGCGAACTCACCTAACGTAAGCGCATAGCGAATGGGAATGGGCCGGCAGCCAACAAAGCTCTTGTATTCCTCCCTCAGCAAGCCGCCTTCGACTGCCTCGCCGCCAAGCGGGTTTGGACGGTCAAGCACCACCAACCGTTTGCCGGCGGCGGCACAATCTTCCAGCATATAACAAAGAGTCGTTAAAAAGGTATAAAAACGCAGGCCAACATCCTGTATATCGAACACTAAGATATCAAATGCCTCCAACATATCCGCGCTTAAATGCTTACTGTTCGCGTTATACAAGCTATATACAGGAAGGCCCGTTTCGGGATCAACCGAATTTTCTGTAGCATCCCCGGCTGCATGCGCACCCCGCAAGCCATGTTCGGGCTCAAAAAGAGCGGTGAGATGGCAAATTTCTTGAAGCAGAGAAATCGTCGACTCATTCGCGCTGTTCCGCCCCGTAGCCGATGTCAGCAGCGCAACGCGGCCATCCGCCAGCCAATGTTTATATTGCTTGATATGATCCACACCATAGGTAACCATGTAATTTATCTCCTTATATTTCAATCTTACTTATCTGATTTTTCAATGACATCTGAGATGCGGCCCTCATGCCGGGCCAGCAAATCCTTGGCTGTTTTGGCATCAACCTGCATCAAAATCATCACAATGGCCACCTTAGGATGGTGCCCGCATGTTTCTAATGCAGCCTTAGCTGCGGCCTCGTCTGCACCGGTTGCCTCGCACACAATTCGTTGGCAGCGGTAAAGCAGTTTTTCGTTGGAAGGCTTGACATCCACCATTAAATTGCCATACACTTTGCCAAGCCTGATCATCGCACCGGTTGAGAGCATATTTAACACCATTTTTTGTGCCGTGCCGCTTTTCATCCGCGTAGAACCGGTGACAGCTTCGGGACCGGGCACCGGAACAATCGCAAGCTCTGCCGCTTTTTCTACGGGCGAATCGGGACAGCAGGTAATGCTGAGCACCCGCGCCCCCATTGATTTCGCATAAGCCATAGCACCGAGCACATAGGGCGTTCTGCCCGACGCGGCAATACCCACCACAACATCTTTATCACAAACATTGATTTTTCGTAAATCCTCAGCGCCGGCTTCCTCGTTATCCTCGGCCCCCTCGGCTGCCTGAAACATCGCCGAAGGGCCACCGGCCATCAGGCCTATGACCTGGCCCGGCTCGGTTGAATAGGTGGGCGGACATTCGGCCGCATCCAAAACGCCCAAGCGCCCCGACGTACCGCACCCAACATAGATGAGCCGGCCGCCCTCTTTTATTTTAGCCGCAATCAAATCAACCGCTTCAGCGATTTTTTCAAGCTCCTTTTCCACCGCAAAGGCGACCTTTTTATCCTCTTCGTTGATCAAACGAATCATTTCTAACGTAGGCAATGTATCAATGTTTTCCGTATTTTCATTGCGCATTTCGGTTTTCATTTGTTTCCATTCCATCTTTTTACCCTCCCAAAAAAGCCATTGCCGCTTATATACAAATAACGATCCACACAGTTCCCTGTTGACTTGATGCTATCTTACGTCTTGAAACAAGAAAAAGGCAGCACAGCCCAGTTTGAACCAAACTGGACAGAACTTACCCTTTTTTAATCAAATGTACTCTCTTTGCACATGGTTGAATCCTGCCAACTATTCTATTGCCAATTGATTTGCAAAAAGCAACGACGAAAAATCAATCATCCGCTTTCATTTTGCCATAGAAATATAAGCAATAAGAAATCGATAAAATTTCTTATATTATACCACAATTTTTCAGCATACCAAAAGTTTATCGTTTGTGGCATAGCCACAATTTCGCTTGGCAAAGCGAAAAGATAAACTTTAGAAGCCAACCGTAGGTTTGCTTCATTATACCACAAAACTTCCTCTGCCTTGAAATTTAACGGTGCTGGTTTTACCAGCAGAGCGTGCATATGCACGTTCAGTTAAATTTTTGAAGCCAACCGTAGGTTTGCTTCTATTTTACCATACAGCGATACGGTTGTCAATTTGTTTCTGAAACATTCTGCACGTACGCCGAACCCTGCTGTCCTATCATGATTTTAAATAGCATTGCAGCGTTTCTTCAATCCAATAAGAAAACGACGCACCAGGCAGATGTGACTCTAACTGCTTCATTTTTAAATAAGCATCCACCCCGTCAGACGGGTCATGCCAAATATCCGTAAATACAAAATCAAATGACCCTTTTTTCATTTCGGTTTCTGCATATTGAAAAGCATCCGCATGTATGATCTTAATCTTTTCGGGTGCGGTGAATTGGGGCAGAATATACCGTTCAAACAGCTCGATTACGTCTTTATCTTTTTCTACAATCGTCACCGATGCCACCCTGCTTTTACGGGCAGCCATATAGGCAAAATACCCAAGCCCCAGCCCGAATGTCAGCACATGACCATGGGCCTTTTGCACCGGTGCGGCCATGGTGATGATTTCGTTCGGCGTTATGGTCATCCACTCCCGTGTGTTTTCTAAAACAGCCGGATAGCGGAAGGAACGATCAAAAAAGCCGATCTGAGGCTGTATTCTGCCGTCGGAAAAACGCTTTAAATCACCGCACACGAACGCCTCATACGGTTTAATTTCCATCATTTTGAACTGCCACCGGCCCATTTCTGTTTCGGGAATGCGGACCGATTGATAATAGGGATCCTGCAAAAACACGGCCGGATTCCATTTACGAATGGCGGGAACAAACCAGCCCTCAAAAAAGGCCTTGTCCTTTCCCTCGGCCACCAGGCCGCAAAAGGCAGCGAACAGCACTGCATAGGCATAGTCCTCGGACACCGAACAGCTTTTTGCAATGTCTTTGACATCGTCCCCGTCAATTTCGTCCGGACACAAATTCAAAAAGGCGCTAAACAAGGTCAGCGCCTTTTTGTTATACTCGTTAATTGTCTCTATATCCACGTTTTTTGATCCTTTTTTTCATCTTATGAATATCCCCAAGCATATGCCATGCATCACGCCATACCCGCACTCGGCTTTTGCGCACGGCGCTGTCTGGCAGCGGCAGCACCTTGACGGGAAATTCTTCAAATGTATAGCCAAGCGCACGGGCAATCAGGATCACCTCTAAATCAAAGGCAAAGCCATCGGTCTGACAGTCAGAAAACACACGCCGGGCCACATCGCCCTGAAAACATTTAATTCCCGTTTGCGAATCAAACGGCGGGCAGCCGGTATACAGAGAAAGAATCACCCGATAGACACGGGACATGATCCGTCTGGCGAAAGAATAGCCGCTGTATCCCTGTGCGTGGAGCACGCGCGAACCAAGCGTAATAGCCTGTCCGCCATTTTGGTGATGCTGAAGCAGCGCGCCCATTTGTTCGATGCCATAGGCAAGATCACAATCGGTAAACAACACCGTATCCCCCGTTGATGCCAGAATGCCCCGGCGCACGGCGGCCCCTTTGCCCTGATTGACCTCAGAGCGCACCAGTTGAATGCGCGCGTCCCGCGCACCCGCTTTTTTTACCGGTTCGCCGCAGCCATCCACACTGCCGTCATCTGAAAAAATAAGTTCCCATTCACAGGAAAAACCACTGCAAAACGGCACCAGCGCGGCCAATGTATCGGCAATTAACGCAGATTCATTATACATAGGAATAACGATTGATAATTTTGTCATTTTCATCTCTTTACATTTTCATTCGCCGTGGTTCATATACAGTGTAACATAAACAAAACCGAAATTCAATCAAAAAAGACCGAAACCTAAAAAATAAACAACAGCTGGCTGAAAAAACAGCCAGCTGTCCGACGCCTTATTTACAGGTTCTCATTTTTGAGCGCATCCATCAGATTGTCTTTCTTAATTTTCTGCATCGCATACAGCATGGTCGCAAAAACCACCGCAAATACACTGCACACGGCAATGACAACCGCAGAGGGGGGAATATGGAAAAGCAGATAGGCACCTTGTCTGACAACGCGATAGGTCAGATACGACATAACCACTGATAGAGGCAGTCCAAAGAACAAGGCTCTTGTACCATACAAAAGACACTCGTAATTCATCATGCGGTGCAAGCCGCGGCTGGTCAGGCCAACCGAGCGAAGCATGGCAAAATCCCGCCGACGCAGGGCAATGTTCGTGGACACGGTATTAAATACATTAGCAGCGGCCATGAGTGAAATGAGGACAATAAAGCCGTACGCCAATACATTGATGAGCGTGATGAGATCTTTATTTTCCTTGTCTTGTGCTATACGGTCATCAAAGCTGGTGTCTGAATCGGAAAGAGCATGCTGTTTTAACACATCCTTGATACCGGTCATCATGACCGCATAATCGTCAGTCTTAAAATACATCTGCCCGATGGCAAGCTCACTGCTGTTCCACGCACTGTAGGGATAAATCAGCACAGGCAGATCACCCGCGGCCGTGACGCCAAGCGGCGCTTTTTCAATGCGTTCGCCTATCTTAACATTCTCGTACTCGGCCGGTGCTTTGATGCCGTTTTGCAGGTTTCCATTATCATCATAGACAGGATGCTCTCCATCTTTAAAATAACAGTAAACAATTTCCCAGCCCGAGGCTGTTTTCTCTTCATACTGCATACTATAATAGCCTTCACGCGACGGTGCCGGTTTGATAACACGCAGCTCTTCAACGCCGTCTTTGATGAATTTCAAATCATAGCTCATGCGTGTTAGCTTGCCGTTGACATAACGCTCGGTGATATAGCTTGTGCGATTCAGCAAAACTGCCGGCGGGGTGTCGGTGTTCAGATAGGTCGCTTCATCTAGGCCGTTTTCTTGAATCAGCGTTTCGTACGATTGTTTATCCAAATAGAAGAATACCGCCTCTTGCGAAGATTCAATGCCGGTCTGTGCTTCATCATCTAAATAACGAAGATAGGAAGCGTCTAATTTCTCCTCATTTAATTCCACACTTCGGTAATCCGCACTGCTGCACGCCACCGCCTGCACACCCGGCTGAGCCGAAAATTCGCTCACCAAACCGTCAATATCACTGTCAGTATCAAGCCCTCTGTAGCAAACATCATAATTGGCAGTATACAAGCTCACCTGCACCGATTCTTTCAGATACATGCAGAACACGCTGGAAGAAATGAACAAGACCACGCTCATCACAAGCGAAACAACCGTCGTTCTGTATTTGCGTCTGGCCCGTTTAAAGTATTTTTTCGCCAAAAGCCCCTCTAAGCCAAAGAACTTATAAACCAAGCGAGAACTTTTTACCGGACGGGCTTTTTTTGTAATATCCTGATTTTGCCGAATCGCTTCAATCGCGCTGACAGATGACGCGCGCTTGGCCGGAATGAAAACCGAAATCATAACGGTAGCAAACGCGATCACCGCGCCGATCAGCAAAACGACGGGGGAAAGATGCAGCGATACCCGAAATGGTGAAGAGATCAAATGCCTGAATTTATCGCCCACAAAATGAAGCGTAACGCCCATGCCCAAAATGCCGACTAACATGCCGGACGGAATGCCCGCAGCACTGACGGTAAATGCCTCAAAACAAACCATTTTGCGAATCTGCTTTTTGGTAGCGCCCACCGATGATAAAAGGCCAAACTGTTTGGTTCTTTCTCCGATCGAAATGGAAAATGCACTGTAAATCATAGAAACCGAGCCAAGCAAAATCAAAAAGATAAAGATGCCGGCGAGACCGTAAATCATACTGCCGAAATTGGCGTAAAGAGACATGCCGTAGAACATAAGCCGGTTCCAGTTATACTGTACCCGCTTAAGATCATAGGCGGCAATAAAAGCATCCATGTCTTTTTTAGGATTTTTCATCTGAAAATACAGATCATACACGCCCGTTTCTTCTTTGGCGCCCTCTTGTTTGGTTAAGAGCGTATAGCCCGGCGCCCAATATTTCTCAAAATCCGGCCGCTCATAGATGCCGCAAACAGTATAACGAACAGTTTCACGCGGCACAAAGATTTCCTCATCCTCGTTATACGAGGTTTCCTGATAAAACAGGCCGTCCTCCCAGGTGCGATCCCCCAGGGTCAGCTCAACGGTGTCACCGATCTGATAATTCACCTTGCCGTTTAACGCCAGGTGCTCAGGCACCAAAATCTCTGTGCTGTTTGCCGGCAGCGAACCTTCGGTCAAATGAATCGGCATAAAATCCATAAAGGCCTGGTCGCCGGCCGAAACATACACATACGGCTTGCTCTCGTTTTGGCTCTCGGTTTCGGCATATCCCAAATAGCGCAGCGAACCGGCCGCGGCAACCCGTTCGTCGGCCAGCAGTTTCCCAGCAAACGCGCCATCGGTCTGCTGAGCTGAAAAATGATAATCACCGCATTTATAAATATAGCTTCTTTCCATAAAAGAAATAATGCTGGTGCAAAGCGAAAGAATTGCGGTAAACATGGCCGCCGAAATCATCACCCCGATAATCGTAACCGCCGTGCGGGTCCGATTCTTTTTCATGGTGCTAAGGGTTACTTTATGGAGTACGTTCATGAGAAAGTCACCTCGTCACGAACAATTTTGCCATCCTCCAACGCGATGACCCGGTCAGCCTGCAGCGCAATATTTTCATCATGGGTAATCACAATCAGCGTTTGGTCATATTTTTTGTTTGACGCTTTAAGAAGCTCTACAATTTCCTGACTGTTTTTGGAATCCAAGTTACCGGTCGGCTCATCTGCCAACACAACAGCCGGCGCGTTCATGAGCGCGCGGCCAATGGAAACCCGCTGCTGCTGGCCGCCTGAAAGCTGATTGGGCAAATGCCCCTCTCGGCCTTTTAAGCGCAGAATCTGCAAAAGCTCCTCTAAGCGTTCTTCATTGACCTTGCGCCCGTCAATCAACACGGGCAGCGTGATGTTTTCGGTCACATTCAAAACGGGAATCAGGTTATAAAACTGATAAATCAGTCCCACCTCCCGCCGGCGGAAAACCGCCAAATGGTTGTCATCCTGCGCATAGACATCCTGCCCATTAATATAGACATGGCCGGAGGTAGGACGGTCAACCCCGCCTAAAATATGCAGCAGGGTCGATTTGCCCGAACCGGACGGCCCGATAATGGATACAAACTCTCCCTTTTCTACCGAGAAAGAAAGACCGTCCAAGGCATGCACCTCGTTTTCGCCCCGGCCATAGACCTTAAACAAATTTTCCACTCTGATCATTTCCATGATTCATTCCCCCTTGCGATCGCTATCAGTGCAAAAAATACAAGCAAATCCAAGATTTGCTTGTATTTCACCTAAAACATTAAGTAACCTTAAAATTTGGCGCTTCTGCCCTCTGGCAGAATGCTTGTTTATATAAGCAAATCTTTATTTGCTTATCCTTCTTACAGTTTTCTGTAACCTTAAAATTTGGCGCTTCTGCCCCCGGCAGAATGCTGTTTATATAAACAGCAAGCCAAATTTTTTAAGCAAATCCTTATTTGCTTATAGTATAGCACACCCGGGTGACTTTCACATGACTGTCAAATGACAATTATGTCACTTTCCGTTTTACTCTCTTTTGCCGCCCGACACGATGCTGTAATACACCTTCGAGGTTAACAAATAGACAATGGTATAGAACACGGCGAAGAGGAAGAAAGCCGCTAAAGAAACAAACAGGAACAGTTTGGTATTATAAAGCTGGAACAGCATGAGCAGCTGACGCACCAACGGAAAAGCAAAGGCGGTGTGAATGCCCGCTGCGATCAGCGGCATGAAAAAGACGGTCAGCACCTGTGAATTAATGCTCTTTTTAATTTCCTTTCGCCGCATGCCCACCTTTTGTAAGATGGTGAATTTGTCTTTGTCCTCATATCCCTCGGTCACCTGCTTATAATACATAATCAAAACCGCACCGGCGGTAAAGACAAGACCTAACAGAATGCCTAAGAAAAAGATGCCTGCGTTTAAGGCGTAAAAAGAGCCTCTTTCCGAAACCAAGCCTTCAATGCGCATCGAAGGCGCGTTTTTGTTTTGAATGCCCATTTCACGCAAGGCGGCGCGCAGTGTTTCTTCAAGCTGTAATTTCGTTTGATCATCTGCCTGTACATCAAAGCCATAATAGTCATGCGCAAAGGACTGATTCTCGCCAAACACTTCCTGCTGATACGCATACATGTGCTCAACAACCGATATATCCCTGACAAATACATAGATAGAGGGAACCACCATAACCGCCGATGAG
Organism: Clostridiales bacterium; assembly: GCA_022791195.1. GTDB lineage: Bacteria > Bacillota > Clostridia > Oscillospirales > CAG-272 > CAKSEI01. Next base: position 34,444 of record JAAVYP010000055.1, read on the forward strand.
CCATTTTCGATAAAGTGTTCCACACGCCCTGCCACTTTCATCTGGCCTAACCCTTCAAGGTCTAAATAACTATAGGTATATTTGTCATGTTCACTGGCGCTGTAAAGCATAACCTCGTTTTCGTCCAAAGACTCGTTTGCGCCCAACATTCGGTTATAATCCTCAATCGGCACAAAAATGATCTGTCTGACATTGCCTGAATCGGTCATCGAAAAACTCTCCAACTTTTCCTTATCAAAGATCACGCTGTCGTCGGCCACAAGGCCTGTCAGATTCAAATAGCGGTACCGCATGACATTTTTCGGAATGATTTCCTGTTCGGTCAACACCCGATCGACCACCGCGTCCACATCCCGAAGCGCCTGTTCGTCAAAAGTCTGGGTATCAATAATAATATCGCGCGGATACCGTCTTTTCAAACTGTCTTCACTGCCCACCCACAAGCAGGAGGTAGCCGAGAGCATGACAAGCACCATGGTGGACAAAATGCAGATGGAGGCAAGGCCCGCCCCATTTCGTTTCATACGGTAGGCCATGGATGAAACCGAAATAAAATGATTGGTCTGATAGTAATATTTCTTGTTTTTTTGCAGCAGCCGGCAAAACACCACCGAACCCGCGATAAACAAAATATAGGTTGCTATAATCACCATAATCACGGCCACAAAAAACAAAGTGAGTGCATCAATGGCATTTTGAATCGTCAGCGCCAGATAATAGGCGCCAGCCAAAACAGCCAGGCCGAGAAAAGCAAGCAAAAAATTGGCCTTGGGCGGTTTTTCGCCCACCTGGTCTCCCTTCAGCATTTCCACCGGTTTGGATAAATGAATCTGCCAGACAGCACGCAGCAGAATCACAAAAAAGATGCCTGCGAACAACAAAACAGAAGAGACCACCGCCTGTGTACCAACAGCAAACGTAAAGGTTGCCTCGGCACCCAGCGTGCGCACCATCATTAACTCGGCCGCCTTGGAGAACAAAATGCCTAAGGCAAGGCCGCCCGCTATGGAAATAACCCACAAGATGAGACTTTCCCAGATCAGCACGCGCATGATATTCCACTTGCCCATGCCTAAAATATTATAAAGGCCAAATTCTTTTTTGCGGTTTCGCATTAAAAAGGTATTGGTATAGAACAGAAAAACAGCCGCAAAAACGCCAATCACACCAATGCCGATGGATAAAATCATCTGCATCATATCACCGCCGCGAATGGCGGCCACGCTTTCGTTGGCACTTAAAAAACAGATGATATAATACATCATCACCATGCCGATGCAGGTGAGCAGATACGGCACATAGATTTTTTTGTTTTTCGCAATACCCGAAAAGGCCAGTTTTGGATAAAAACCGAATTTCATGCGCGATCACCGCCTGTTGCAAGCAGGGTGAGCGTATCCGAAATTTTCTGATACATCTCCTCTTCGGTGGCCTGCCCCCGATAGATTTGGTGGAACACCTCGCCATCTTTAATAAACAGCACCCGGCCGGCGTGGCTGGCCGCTTTGGTTGAATGAGTGACCATGACAATGGTCTGCCCCTCTTGATTGATTTTTTCAAACAGCCGCAAAAGCTCGTCGGTCGATTTCGAGTCCAGCGCGCCGGTCGGCTCATCGGCTAAAATCAAGCTGGGGTCTGAAATGATGGCCCTGGCCACGGCGGCACGCTGTTTTTGACCGCCCGACACCTCATAGGGATATTTTTTTAATAGCTCGGTAAGCCCTAATTTTTCAGCAATCGGCTTTAGGCGCTCCCGCATGGTCAAATATTTTTCGCCGGCCAAAACCAGCGGCAAATAAATATTGTCCTCTAACGAAAAAGTATCCAACAAATTAAATTCCTGAAAAACAAAGCCCAAATTCTCCCGCCGGAAGACCGACATTTCCGATTCTTTAATTTTGCTGATGCTTCTGCCATCCAAAATCACCTCGCCGCTGGTGGGTTTATCCAAAGCGGCTAAAATATTGAGCAGGGTTGTTTTTCCCGAGCCTGATTCACCCATGATGGCCACATACTCGCCCTTTTCCACCTCAAAGGTCACCCGGCGCAGGGCCTGCACCTTATCGCCGCCAAAGCGGGTGGTATATATTTTCTTTACATCTCTGACTTCTAAGATCGCCATATGCCAAACATCCTTTCTTTCCTATCGCTGCATGCAAACTTGGTTTGACTCAAAAGTAATCCCTCGGACTGATGTTTCTATTATACAAAAAAGAAAAATGCAAGACCATCGAAACGGCTTACACTTTGCTTTTTATTCTTACCGTTTTGTAAGATTGCATGATGATTGGCGGCAAAAGATTCTCCTTCGCCCGGCGTTAGCTTTCTCTTTTCAGCAAAGAATACATTTTTGTATCCATCACCTGGCCGTTTTTCACCGCATTACACCGAAGCGTGCCCTCTAAGGAAAAGCCTGCCTTTTCAAGCACTCTGCACGAGGCCGCGTTGTGTGCAAACGGCTCGGCATAGATGCGGATGATGTCACTCTTTGCAAAAACATACTCACAAATCTGCGCTGCCGCTTGGGTCATGATACCATTGCCCCACTCGTCTTCGGCGAGATAATAGCCAAGCTCACCCGTTTGCCTGTGAATGTTTTCCTGGCGAAAAACGCTAATGCTACCCACGACTTTCTCATCGACTGTAACGGCAAACGCAAACGTTTCATTTTCATCGGCGCTAAGCATAGCCGAAATATACAAGGTGGCGTCCTGTTCTGTGTACGGATACGGCAAGCCGTCCCGAAGATTCTTTTGTATATTTTGATTGGAAAGAAAACCGGCAAGAGCGCCCGCATCTGTTGCTTTCCATTTTCTGATTTTCACCTGCATCGTTGCTGCTCCCTTCGTTCATTTGATATACATATATGCGGTCCTCTGTAGCGGCACTATTCCACCTTTAGCGGCGCGCTGTCTAAATCAATCTGCACGCAGGTGCCTTTGCCCGGCTCGGACGAAGCCGAAATGGTGTGCCCTAAATTTTTGCAAATGCGACGGCACAGCGAAAGGCCAAGTCCGCTGGCTCTTTGATCAATTCGTCCGTTGTAGCCGGTGAAGCCGCTTTCAAAAATACGGGGCAAATCCTCCGGCGCAATGCCAATGCCGGTGTCCTCAATGCAAAGCACCTTCGGCGGCTTCAGGGTAATAGTGATTTGTCCGGCTTTTGTGTATTTCAAGGCGTTGGACAGTATCTGCTCAATCACAAAAAGCAGCCACTTTTCATCGGTCAGCACCTTGGTATGGAGCGGCTCGTAAGAAAGAGCAATCTTCTTGCCAATAAAAAAGGAGGCCTGTTTGCGCACTGCTTGTTTGACAATTTCATCTAAATCGTATTCCTTGATGACATAATCGGTAACATCCGAATCCAGCCGCAGATAGCACAAAACCATCTCGACATACTGCTCGATTTTTTGCAGCTCGCCTGCCGCAGCTGGCGCTTCCGATGATGGCAGCAGCATGCGCAGTGCGGCAATGGGCGTTTTGATCTGGTGAACCCAGGTGGTATAATACTGAATCATGGCGTCAAAGCGTTTGTTTTCTTCGTCCGCCTGCCGGTGCAGCTCCTCCCAAAGATAATGGACAATGGCCTGATAATCCCTCTCCCACACGGAATCGGCCGCAGGCATATTGTCGGCGGTGACGGTAATCTCGGCCAAAAGGGTTTGCAGCCGGCGGTGTTTTTTGCAAAACCTGATGAATTGCAAAATCAGATAGACCGCCCCGATGAAGGCGCAAATCGCACCGGCATAGAGCACAGCGGCGGCCTCGATCTGAAACAGCACAAAAACAAGGGCAAAAATAAAGCAAAACAGAAGGAAAAGAAGCAGTGCGGCAAGGCGTTCTTTAAAAAAAGCAATGAATAATTTTTTATTCAACGATATACCCCAATCCCTTTTTCGTTGTGATAAAATCTGTAAGACCCAAAAGGGCCAGTTTACCGCGCAGTCGGGCGACATTTACGCTCAGCGTATTTTCATCGACAAAGCTGTCGGTTTCCCACAGCTTATGCATCAATGTGTCCCGGCTGACCACGCTGCCCCTGTTTTCCATCAGCGTCTGCAGGATTCTAAAATCGTTTTTGGAAAGGTCAAGCCGTTCGTTCTGGTAGGTCAGTGTCGCGTCGGAAAGATTAAGCAGCGCGCCTTTATGCGAAATCAGATTGACCCGGTCATTATAATCATAGCTGCGCCGAAGCAGGGCCTGCATTTTGGCGGTCAGCACATTCAAATCAAACGGTTTGGCGATAAAATCATCAGCGCCAAGGTTTATAGCCATGATCATATTCATATTATCTGCCGCTGAAGACAAAAATAAAATCGGCACTTTTGAAACCCTTCGTATTTGCTCACACCAGTGATAGCCATTAAAAAAGGGAAGCGAAATATCCATCAGCACCAGCTGGGGCGCCAGGGATAAAAATTCCTCCAGCACAAAGCGAAAATCGGTCGCGCAGGCGGCTTCCATGCCCCATAGTTCAATATGACGGCACAGCTCCTTGGCAATGGTGTCATCATCCTCAACAATATAGATTTTAAACATGGCTTCCTCCCCTCACACAACATTAAACAACGCTTTTATAAAACCGCACGGTGAACATGGCCCCGCCGTTTTTATGGTTTTCTGCTTTGATGGTGCCATTTTGTGAAACAATAATTTTTTTGGCTAACGAAAGGCCAATGCCTACGCTCTCATCAGAGGCGCTCTTGCCCCGGTAAAACCGGTCGAACAATCGCACCAAATCTTCTTCGTCCAAGCCGGCGCCGGTATCGCGGATCACAATCTCCGAAAACAGCGGGTTTTCGCGCGACTGAATCGATAGCTGCCCTTGTTCCATATGGTCAATACAGTTTTTAATGATATTGCCGAACGCCTCGCGCGACCATAACAAATCGCCGGTATAAGAGCCGGCAAGCTCAGTGTGCAGCGTTTGGCCCTTTAGCTCCATCAAAATGGCAAAGGGAGCCATCACTTGCCCAATCAGCTCTTCAAAGGTGATGGTTTCTTGGCGAAAAGCAATCGTTCCGGCATCCAAACGGGCCATTTTTAAAAGAGAACCCACCAAAAACTGCACCCGCACAAGCTGTTTTTCAATCTCTTTAATCTGTTTTTCGCCCTGATCGCCGGGATGAATACTCTCCAACATCAGGTTCACCGAGGTTAAGGGGGTACGAATTTGATGCGAAATATCGGCAATGGAATCAGCCATCAGACATTTTTCTTTCTGCAAAAGATCGGCCTGTTCACGCAGTCTGGCCACCAGTTTGGTCAGTTCATTCTGCAAAATGCTGAGATCCCCCTCTTGATACGAGGCCAGCGTAATCTGGTCATTGCCATGCAAAATCTGGTCAATTTCTTCGGTCATGCGCCTCATATGTCGATAGCGCACCGCCTGGCTGCCGAACAGATAAAAGCCAAAGCAAAGACACAACGACAGCGCAAGCCATCCTGCATTCGCATGCAGCATAAAGCCCGCTACTAAGCCCGCGCCCGAAAGACATACAAATAACAGAACGCTGGTCTTCATCTCACGATTGCGGAACAAATTAATCACCCACCTTGTAGCCAAAGCCCCTGACTGTTTTGATGATCGTCGGGTTTTTGGGATCATCCTCCAGTTTTTCACGCAAGCGTTTAATATATACCGTCAATGTATTATCGTTGACATAATCACCGGCTGCGTCCCACAAATCCGCCAACAGCTCGGTGCGCGAAAAACACTTGCCGGGATGGTTGAAAAAAAGCAGCAAAAGGCGGTATTCAAGCGCCGAAAGATACAAATCCTTTCCGGCTTTATAGGCCGCGCCTTTTTCTGTATCAATGCAGACATCCCCAAACGAAACGGTTGTCTGTCCCCGGCCGCTCCGGCGCAGAACCGTCCGAATCCGCGAAACCAACTCACGCGGGCGAAAGGGTTTTATGATATAGTCGTCTGCGCCAAGTTCCAACCCGGTGACCACGCTGTATTCATCATCCGACGCTGTCAGAAAAATAACCGGCACGCTCTGGCGCTGTTTGATGGCAGAGCACACAACAAAGCCATTACCATCCTTGAGAGAAACGTCCAAAAGCACTAAATCAAAGACTTCCTGCGCCAACAAAGCCAGCGCTTCCCGCTGTCCCCCAGCAAGAGAGCAGCTAAACCCTTCCTCTGCTAAAAACGAAGACAGGCTTTTGGCTATTGACTCGTCATCCTCTACGATACAGATTTTATACAAAGCATCCTCCTTTGCGCGTATTCATCGATTGTTCATACATTTTGTAGGCAGATTGTTTATAATATGATAACAGGAAAAATTGAATAAAATATATAACGAGGGTTCTCATCATGAAAAAAGTCAATTATCACACACACACTTGCTTGTGCCAGCATGCGGGCGGCACCGAAATCGATTACGTCAACGCCGCACTGACCAACCACTTAGATGTTCTTGGCTTCAGTGACCACGGCCCCTTCCCTGATGACCGCTTTGGCGGACGCATGCTTTACAGCCAGTTAGATGCACACATTGCCTGCGTTAAGGAATTAAAAGATACATACAAAGACAAATTAACCATTTTAACTGGTTTGGAAATTGAATTTTGCCAAGACTCCCTTGCCTATTATCAACATCTGATCCAAGAACGGGGCCTTGATTATTTATTGCTGGGACAGCACTTTTTCCCCTCTGCCGGAGAAACAAAAAACGTATATGACATGCCCTCTTCCCAATCGATGATCGACTATGCTTACAGCATTAAAGAAGCGCTCGAAACCGGTCTATTCTCCATATTGGCCCATCCGGACGTCCCCTTTATCTGCGATATCGGCTGGGATCATTATGCAGAAGAAGCCTGCGACATTATCGTCGCGGCGGCCAAAGAAACCGGCACGGTATTAGAGCTCAACGCCAACGGCTTACGCCGCGGCACTCGCGCCTATCAAGAGGGCGAACGCTTTCCCTATCCGTTAGCGGCTTTCTGGAAACGGGCCGCCGGGGCCGGGCTACCGGTTGTTATCGGTTCTGACTGTCACAATCCGCGCTCTTTGTGGGATGACGCCATCGAAACGGCCCGTTCCCTTGCCCAAGACTGGGGGTTGCAGCTAACCGATACCATTCCGTTACGATCATAAAAACAAATTTGCTTACAGCGAAAAACCGCCGTCCACGCAGAGAACTTGCCCGGTAATAAACGTACTTTGTGCCAAAAAAAGCGCTGCTTGGGCAATCTCTTCCGGCTTTCCAAGCCGCATCAAAGGGGTCGCCTCTGCCAGTGCTTTTTTATCTTCTATACGTAAAGAGGCAATCATATCAGTTTCAATAACGCCCGGACAGATACAGTTAACCGCAACGCCCGATGGGCCGACCTCTTTGGCCAACGCCTTGGTGAAAGCGATCATGCCGCCTTTTGAGGCCGAATAGGCACATTCACAACTGGCACCGACCACGCCCCAGATAGAAGAAACATTGATAATCTTTCCTTTTTTCTGACGAATCATCGCCGGAAGCATCTGCTGGCAGATATAAAAGCAAGCGTCCAGGTTCACGGCCATCAAATGCCGGTAAGATGCTTTGTCCATATCCGTCACAAGGCCTGTCCAGGCAACACCGGCATTGTTGATTAAAATATCCGCCGCACCGGCTTGGTTCAGCACACAGTCGATAGAAGCGGCATCCTCTAACTCGCAATAAAACGGGACAGCGCCGGTTTGGGCCGCTAATTTTTCCGCCTGTTCTTGATGACGGTTATAGGTAAAGCGCACCTCATACCCGCCGGCAGCAAAGGCTGTAACAAGGGCAGCGCCAATTCCCACGCTGCCACCCGTAATCAATACTTTTTCCATGATGTAGGCTCTCTCTTTGCTAAAAAATTTATAAACATTTCTTGGGCCGTTTATAAGACCGTGCTATGATAAAAGACGATAGAAAATTTTTCTGCCACACAAATCAATTGAGAGACATCAACTTATGATTACAGAAAATTATGTAATACAAAACCGCAAAATTATCCACCAAACAAAAATTGCTTTTCTTTCCGACATCCACAGCGAAAACCCGCATGGGTTGGAACGCGCCGTAGAAGCGCACACACCCGATCTTGTCATTATCGGCGGCGATTTATTTGACCGCAGTGCGGCAAGCGCACCTGCCTTGCAGCTCATGGACGGTCTGACTGAAAACTATGCCTGTTTTTATACGCCGGGCAATCACGAGCAATATCTTAAAGAGAAACAAGAACTCTTCGCCGCCCTGCGCAATTTGGGCACAACCATCTTAGACGGCCAAAGCGCGCCCTTCACCACCAGAAAAGGACAGCGTTTGCAGATCACCGGCTTCACCAGACGGGAACAGTTCACCAACCATGAAACCGCCCCGGACGATCTGTTTCAGCTTCTCATTTATCACTATCCCGAAAAAGTATTAAGTTTGGCGGGCGGTGCGTTTGATTTGATCTTAGCCGGCCATGAGCACGGCGGACTGTGGCGCACCAAGCGAATCAACGGCATCCTCGGACACGGCGGGCTGTTTCCCAAGCACGCCGGCGGTCTTTATCAGGAAAAAGGAACCTCGCTGGTGGTCAGCCGGGGGTTAGCCAGCCGCATGATTGGCCTGCCCCGCTTCGGCAATCCGCCCGAGCTGGTCATTGTTGAGTTAGTACCGGCATATTAAAAAAGAGGCAGGTCGCGAAAAGCACCGTTTTGCCAAACTTTTACTTGCCGGTAACCGACATTGATTAACTCTTCAAGCGCCGTATCAAAACCGACCACAAGCTTTGTTTTATCATGGCAGTCGCTCGTCAGGGTGACTGCTATTTTTTTAGAATATAAATAGGCAAGCAGCTCATAGCGCGGATAAGGCTCTTTGCGGCCGGCACGAGCCATCGCACCAGTATTCACCTCAAAAATAAGGGCCGGTCTTGCCTCGCTGATCGCGTCGATCGCGTGCCGCGCGGCTTCCAGATAAGCATCATCTTCCTCAAAAAGAGCGCAAGCGTCATTGAACTTAGTGATCAGGTCGAAATGACCCACCACATCAACGCCCTCTCGCAGAGCTGCTTGTACGACCAAGTCGTAATAGGCCCGGCACAGCTTGCCGTAATCACCGTCAAAGCAAGCGTTGGCACACGCGGCCAATCCCTCCGCCGAGAGGTCTAACGGATACACATGCCCCTCGTGATGAATCTGATGCACACTGCTGATGGTATAATCATAGTCGGTCGGATCGATGACCGAATCAAGATCCCACTCGATGCCGCAGGCAATTTCTATGCGGCCTTCATATTCCTTCTTTAACCCGGCAATGGCTTTCCTGTACGCCTTTTCATCCTGCATACCCCAGGACGGATGGTACGCAATCGGGCTGTGCGAAGAAAAACCAAGCGAACAAAATCCTCTTGCCAGGGCCTCTTGGACCATCTCGCGCGGGGTATCTCTGCCGTCGCAAAAGGTTGAATGGGTATGTACGTTGGATTTAATCATGCTCATGCAGCGTGTTGAAAAAACAGCTCTCTGCTCCCGTATGGCAGGCGGGGCCGTCTTTAATCACTTCAATGAGCAGGGTATCTTTGTCACAATCGGCCTTGATGGAAACGACATGCTGTCTGTTCCGGCTGGTTTCTCCCTTGCGCCACAGGCATTGGCGGGAGCGGCTGTAAAAACAGGTGGTGCCCTCCTTTAAGGTGATCGCCAGGCTCTCTGCATTCATATAAGCCAGCATGAGCACCTTGCCTGTGCCGTATTCCTGCACTATCGCAGGCACAAGGCCCTTTTCATCATAACGAATTTCTATCATCTCAAACCCTCACATGCACGCCGTTTTCTGATAAATAGTGCTTTAAATCGCTGATCGCGACTTCTCTAAAATGGAAAATCGATGCGGCAAGACCCGCGTCTGCCACACCGGCCTCAAACAGAGCCAAAAAATCCTCTTTTCGGCCGGCGCCGCCCGAGGCAATGACCGGTATGCGCACGCGTGCCTGAATGGCGGCCAGCATCTCTAAATCAAATCCCTGCTTGACGCCATCGGTATCGATACTGTTTACCACCAGTTCGCCGGCGCCGTGATCCTCGCCATACTTTGCCCACTCCAGTGCGTCAAGGCCTGTATCCACGCGGTTTCCGTTTTTAAAAACGCGGAAACGGCCGTCCACCCGTTTGATATCCATCGAAAGCACCACGCACTGGTCGCCGTACTTATGGGCCGCCCGTTCGATCAGAGAGGGATCGTTCACCGCGCCCGAATTGACCGACACTTTGTCGGCACCGCACCGAAGCACCCGCTCAAAATCCTCCAGCGTATTGATGCCGCCGCCGACTGTCAAGGGAATAAAAACCTCGCTGGCCACCTGCTTCAGCACATCGGTAAAAAGTTTTCTGCCTTCCGAAGAGGCGGTAATATCGTAAAACACTAATTCGTCTGCGCCGGCATCGTTATAAAAATGTGCCATTTCAACCGGCGAGGCTACATCCCGAATGCCCTCAAAACGAACCCCTTTGACCACCCGGCCGTCCCTGACATCCAAACAGGGAATAATTCTTTTTGCGATCATTGCGCGCTCCCTTCTCTGGCTGTCTTTAACACCTCATCTAACGCCAAATGGCCTGTATACAGCGCTTTGCCGACAATAGCGCCGTAAAGCTGCATGTTGCGCAGCGCCTCGATTTCATCCAGTGCCGTCACACCGCCGCTGGCGATGATGGAAAGGCCTTTGATAGACGAAAGACGCTGATAAAGAGCCAGATTCGTGCCCCCTAACATGCCGTCCTTGGCAATATCCGTAAAAATAACCGTTTGCACGCCCGAATCACGCAGGCGCACACAAAAATCAATCGCGTCCATTTCGGTGACGTCCAGCCATCCGGACACGGCCACCTTCTCGTCGCGTGCATCCACACCTACGGCAATTTTCTCTCCATATTTACGCACCATTTCTTCGACAAACGAGTAATTCTTGACCGCGATGGTGCCCAAAATTACCCGGTTGACACCGCGTTCCAGGTACGACACAATGCGTTCTTCATCCCGAATGCCGCCGCCCACCTGAACCGACAGCCCTGTTTTTTGGCATACATTTTGTATCACGTCGAAATTGACGGCTGTGCCCTCTTTCGCACCATCCAAATCCACCACATGCAGATTTTTGGCGCCCTGCTCGGCAAAACGGTTCGCCATGGCCAACGGGTCGTCACCATACACCGAAACCTGATTGTAATCGCCCTCTTTTAAGCGCACGACTTTGCCGCCGATAATATCAATTGCCGGAAATATTTCCATCGATTTTCGCCCTTTCCTGATTGTTTCGCTCCACCCGCACCGCTTTTATCACAGCTCTGCAAAGGATTTTAATAGATTCAGCCCCACCCGGCCGCTTTTTTCGGGGTGAAACTGTGCACCGTACACATTGTCTTTCCCCACAAGCGCAGGGACAGCCGCATCGTATTCGGCCGTGGCGATTAAGTTTCCCTCGCATCCCTTCGCATAAAAGGAATGGACAAAATAGACCGAATCGCCCTCTTGATTGCGGCGCAGAATCTCATCGTTTCGGATGATATGCAGCTCATTCCATCCCATGTGAGGAATTTTAAGCTCGGGGCGAATATCGCCGGCCAAAGGCTCAATGGTTCCTTTTAAAAGACCGAGACCCGCATGCTCACCATACTCATGGCTTTGCTCGAACAACAGCTGCATGCCAAGACAGATGCCTAAAATCGGTTTGCCGGCCCCAGCCGCTTCCTTCAGCACCGCATCGAGGCCGGTTTTGTGCAGTTTGTCCGCCGCATCGCCAAAAGCGCCGACACCCGGCAAAATGAGTTTATCGGCCTGTTCTAATTCGTTTTTATCAGCGGTAATCTGCCAGTGCTCACCAAGGCTGGTAAGCGAGCTGGACAAAGAAAACAGATTGCCGCAGCCATAATCAATAATCGCAATCATAATGTTCCTTTCGTAGAAGGAATCTCGCCGCCGAGCGCTTTGTCAATCAAAACAGCCTTGCCAAGCGCACGGCCGAGCGCTTTAAAAATACCCTCTATAATATGGTGCGTGTTTTCACCGTCTAATTGTTTAACATGCAGGGTGCATTCGGCATGGCGGACAAAGGCAAGCAAAAATTCCTTGACAAGCTCGGTATCCATATCCCCGACCTTTTGTGTGAGTCCATGCACATCATAAGAAAGATGCGCCCGACCCGAAAGATCCATACTGACCAGCAAAAGCGCTTCGTCCATAGGCAGCAGCATGTTGCCATACCGCGTGATGCCCCGCTTTGCACCCAAAGCCTCTTTGAGGGCCTTGCCCAGCACAATGCCGATATCTTCAATAGAATGGTGAAAATCCACCTGGGTATCTCCCTTGCACTGAACGGTCAGATCCATACGACCATGCCTTGCAAACAGCTCTAACATATGATTCATAAAACCGCAGCCCGTGTCTATCTCTGTTTTTCCTGTTCCATCCAAAACAAGCCGCAACTTAATTTCGGTTTCTGCGGTTTTTCGCTCGATTGATGCTTCTCTCATTTTATGATCATGCCTTTCTTTGTGTTTTTGTTGGCCTCGCCGGCAACACCGTCACCCGCCGCCTTTTCGGTCAAGGGATTCTTGTTGTTCTCTTATGCGAACATGGGTCAAAACGCTCTTTGCCTATATAGCAGCCAAGCTTGTCCTATCTTACAAAATGTGCATAAGTTCAGCAAAAAATCCTTCCATCTGCTCTTCGCTGCCAATGGTAATACGCAAATAGTTATCGATACGAGGTGCGCTGAAATACCGCACCAGCACGCCGCGTTCCCTTAGCGCCCGGTAAAGCTCCTCCGCCTTTTTTTCGGGATGGCGCGCAAACACAAAATTGGTTTTGGAATCGGTCAAAGCAAAGCCAAGCCCGGCCAAACGCTGCTTTGTCTTTTCTCTTTGTTCGACAATCTGTGCCACACATTTGTCATAATAAGCCTGCTCTTTGATCGCTTCGGCCGCCGCTGTGATGGACAATGTGTTGACATTATAGGGATTGAACGAATATTTGATCTTATTTAAATCCTCTATAATCGCCTCACTGGCCAGGGCAAAGCCCACCCGCAGCCCGGCGAGCGAGCGGCTCTTGGAAAAGGTCTGCACAACCATCAAGTTATCATATTTGGCCAAAAGCGAAACGCAGGTGTCATTGGAAAAATCCACATAGGCCTCGTCAATCATCACGATATTGTCCGGGTTTGACGCCACGATGCGCTCAATTTCATCCACACAGAGCGAAAGGCCGGTGGGCGCATTGGGATTGGCAATAACAATGTTTTTGCCGATGCCAACATAGTCATCCACACGAATCGTAAAATCCTCTGCCAATGGGATTTGGGTGAGGTTGACACCGAATAAGTCGGCAAATACCGGATAAAAGCTGTAGCTGACATCCGGACAGGCGAGTGAACCGCCCTTGCCGCAAAAGGCCATGATCGCAAAGGCCAACACATCGTCGCTTCCATTCCCGCAAAACACCTGTTTCGGCGACACGCCGAAATGTGCGGCCAGTGCGCCGGTCAGCGCGGCCAGCGTTGGATCCGAATACAAATGCAAAGAACGCATGCGCGCTTCATCAATTACCCGGCAAACGCCCGGTGCCGGCGGGAAGGGAGATTCATTGGTATTTAATTTGATATAGGTACGATCGTTTAATTGTTCACCCGGCGTATAAGGCACCAAACTCTGATACGCCGGCGCTAAAAACCGACTCACTTTTCAAACCTCTTTAATATACTTTTGGCGTGCCCCTCCAACCCCTCTTTGAAGGCAAAGCCGGCCACATAATCCTTGGCCTTTTGCAGTGCTTCTTTGGTATAGCTGATATACTGTGTTTTCTTAATAAAATCATCCACCGAGAGGGGGGAAGAAAACCGGGCCGTGCCCGAGGTAGGCAGCGTATGGTTCGGGCCGGCGAAATAATCGCCGACGGCCTCGGGCGTATATTTGCCAAGGAAAATCGAACCGGCATTTTTGATTTTGTCAAGCCAGACGAACGGCTCGTCCAAATAAACCTCTAAATGCTCGGGGGCGATTTCGTTTGCTATATTGACCGCCTCTTCGATATTGTTTACCAAAAGAATCCGACCGTTTGTATCGATCGAGGCTCTTGCAATCTCATGCCGCCAGAGGGCCGGAATCTGTTTTTCCAGTTCTTCAGAAACGGCATTTGCCAAAGAGCGGCTGTTCGTCACCAAAATCGCAGAAGCAAGCTTATCATGCTCGGCCTGTGACAACAGGTCAGCCGCGATGCGTGCCGGCTCGCCCGTTTCATCGGCAATCACCAAAATCTCGCTGGGGCCTGCGATCATATCAATATCCACAACGCCATACAGCATGCGTTTTGCCGTAGCCACAAACACGTTGCCTGGGCCCACAATCTTATCCACTTTCGGCACGCTTTGCGTACCATAGGCCAGCGCCGCAATCGCCTGCGCGCCACCCGCCGAAATCACCGTATCCACACCGGCCACATAGGCTGCTGCCAGGATAAAGGAGGGAATCTGCCCGTCCTTCGCCGGCGGTGTGGTCATCACCAACTCTTTCACCCCGGCTATTTTGGCCGGAATGGCATTCATCAGCACGCTGGAAGGATAGGCCGCCGTACCGCCCGGTACATACAAACCTGCCCTCTCAATCGGCGTGATTTTCTGTCCTAATACAACGCCGTCCTCTTTTTCCATCCGAAAACCATCCCGCACCTGCTGCTGGTGAAAGGCGCGAATGTTCTCGGCCGCCGCGGCCAGCGTTTCTTTATACACATCATCCTGGGCATGATAAGCGGCCTCGATCGCCTCGGCCTCGACACGAAGAGAAGAAAGACGCACTTTATCAAATTGTTCAGTATAGGCAATGAGCGCTTCGTCCTTGCCTTCACGCACACCCTCGATAATCGCGCGAACGCTTTCTTCAACACCTGACTCAAGCTGAATATCCCTCGTCAGAATCTCGCTGCGCTCGGCTGAAGCCGCTTCGATTATTTTAATCATTTCGTTTCCTCTCTTTCTTGCAGCTTCGCCGCCATCGAATCGATCAACGCCCCTTTAAACCGGTAAGAGGCCTTATTGGCAATAAAACGGGCTGATATGGGCATGATTTTCTCGAACACCTTTAAGTGGTTTTCCTTTAAGGTGCCGCCTGTCTCTACAATATCGACAATGACATCGGAAAGGCCCAACAAAGGCGCAATCTCGATGGAACCGTTTAACTTAATGACCTCAATCTCTCGATTAAGTCCCCGATAATAGTTCTTTGCGATGTGCGGAAATTTTGTGGCCACCCGCACCGGCCGGCCGGGATCCTCTCTGTAATCCTCTTTCGCGGCCACACACATATGGCAGCGGCCAAAGCCCAAATCCAGCAATTCATAAATATCATAATGGCCCTCGGCCAAAATATCCTTGCCCACAACGCCCACATCCGCGGCGCCATGCGCCACATAAATGGCCACATCCGACGGTTTCACCAACATATACCGCAGCCCCGCCGACGGATTTTCAAAAACCAGCTTGCGGCTCTCCTCTTTCATTTCCGGACAAGCAAAGCCCGCCTGTTCAAGCAGTCCATACACCTTGTCGCCTAAGCGTCCCTTAGGCAGCGCAATATTCAACATATTCTCGACCCTTTCTCTACCTTCAACAAGATATATCGCTAAGCTTGCCGCCCTCATAGCGGTAAACCTTTTCGGCCTTGATGCCGCCCTGCTCTCTTTCGACCCGCACGCGCAGCCCCTGTTCAGCCAAGGCATTTACCTTGGCAAGCAGTCCCTCGGCCGAGCCTTCGCAGAGAACGAGCACATCCACCGCTTTTGCGGTTTGGTTGGGATAATAATAATTGAGTCCGTCCAAATAAACGGCAAACCCAACCGCACATGCATTTTCGCGAATGCGACAGGCCAATTTATCGTATCGGCCGCCCGACAGAACCGGGCCGGGCGCGCCCTTGACATAACCCTTAAAAATCAGCCCGTTATAATAATCAATGTGATTCACCACCGAAGCGTCGAAGATGACCTTATCGGCTAACGGATGATCCTTGATTTCGTGATACAGCCCGGCCAGCTCATCGGCAGCGGCCGTCATCTCAGGCTGACAGCACAGGGAACGAAGCGCCGGCAGCACATCGCCCAAGCGGCCGCTTAGCGACAACATCCCAGTCAGCGTATCGCACACCGATTCGGCTACCTCATGCTGCTGGCACAGGCTTTGCAGCTCATGCACGCTTTTTCTTGAAAAACAGCGGATTAGCTGTTTTTTCGTCTCCACCGGCAGCGCCAACCCATCCACAAAATGAGCCACTATGCCCATATGGGAGACGCTAAGCACAAAATCTTCATCAATTTCTCTAAGCGACAGCAAGGCCAAAAAGAAAAGCTCTGCCTGTGCGTAAGCATCAATGTCCCCCAGCACCTCGACGCCGGTTTGCTTGATTTCACGATAATCGTGCGTCTCGTCCGAGATGCGGAAAACCGACTCGTTATAATAAAGCTTTGTCCGGCTTTCTCTGCTCATCTTTGCGTTTTTCACAATGGACAGCGTAATATCCGGTTTTAAGGCCATCAGCCGTCCGTCCGAGCTATTAAAGGCAATCATGCCCTCGCCCGGCATAAACTTGCGGTTATCTGAATAAAAAGAATATTCTTCAAACTTGGCCATCGAATATTTTTCATACGAATATTGTTCATACAGCGAGGAAAGAGACAACACCAATTGCTCTTCCTTCGCCATTCTTTTTTTTAATGACATGTTGCTGACCATTCCTTTCCTGCAGCCTTTCTTTGCCGTCAAGGCACCTTTGCGTATACGATCGATTATTGAACCGGCTCTTTGCTTTTTGTTTTTTTACTAAACATCGTACCAATCAAAAAGCGGGGCAGTTTCATCATTCGTCCAATGCGGGAGGGCTGTTTTAACAGCCGGTAAAACCATTCAAGGCCTAATTTGATAAAAATTTTCGGCGCGCGTTTGGCTGTACCCGCAAAAA
This sequence comes from Clostridiales bacterium, assembly GCA_022791195.1. Lineage (GTDB taxonomy): Bacteria > Bacillota > Clostridia > Oscillospirales > CAG-272 > CAKSEI01. The sequence goes on from JAAVYP010000055.1 coordinate 51,409, forward strand.
CGTCTAAGCTGCCGCCAAGGCCCATCATCACATTCACCTGCAAACGATCCCGATTGGCGCGCATCCACTCTTCCTGCACAGGCACTCCTAAGCACACAAACAATATCTGCGCACCCGATTCATTGACAGCGGCGGCAACCGCATCGCTTTCGGCGCCCGTCTTTTCAAAATAACCGTCATGAACCCCGGCGATCATCAGTCCCGGATATTTTTCGCTCATCTTTTCGGCGGCCAACTCGGCAACGCCGGGCTTTCCGCCCAAAAAGAACACCTTATATCCCTTTCCTGCCGCTAAGCAAAGTGTTTTTTCTGCCAAGTCAACACCGGCCACCTTGCCTTTGGCCAGCGGCGTTTTTAAAATCTTAGAGGCCAGAATCACGCCGCTGCCGTCCGGAATGATCAGATCGGCCGCGTTAATTAAATCATAATACGACGGCTGCTCTACACAAAGCTGCACAATTTCTGAATTTGGGGTATGGACAACCCCCTTTTTTTCGCCCGCGATAAACCCGTCTACAATAGCCAGCGCCTCTTCCAGATTCACATCGTCAAACTGTACACCTCTGATCGAAATTTTTTCGCTCATTCATTTTTCCTTTCACGCCTGTCTCTATTCGTTTATTTTATCACACTGCATTGCTTTTTTCAAGAAAATTTGCTACAATAACCCCATGAAACATGTATCAATTTATACCGACGGCGCATGTAGCGGCAACCCCGGCCCCGGCGGGTACGGCGCGATCATCGTCTATAAAGACACCGAAAAGGTTCTTTCGGGCGCCGAAGCAAACACCACGAACAACCGCATGGAGCTCACCGGCGTGATTGAGGCCCTCTCCTGTTTAAAGGAACCATGTCAGGTGACCATCACCACCGACTCTAAATATGTATCCGACGCCGTCACCAAAGGATGGGCCAAAGGATGGCAGGCAAACGGATGGCGCAAGGCCGATAAAAAGCCGGCGCTCAACAGCGATTTATGGGAAAAGCTGTTGCGCTTGTTAGAAACGCACGATGTTACTTTCGTCTGGTGCAAGGGACACGCCGGCCATCCCTACAACGAGCGCTGCGACCGCTTGGCGGTAGCCGGCTATGAAGCCTTAAAATCAGGAAAAAAATAAAGTACTGCAAAGCCAATCTTTGCAGTACTTTTTTATATTTATGACAGCAGCCCGTCCAACTCATCTACCAATTCACTAAACAGCGTGAGCGCCGACTGGATCGGGGCCGGCGAGGTCATATCCACGCCCGCTTCCTTTAGCAAGGTGATGGGGTCGGCCTTGCAGCCCGAGGACAAGAAAGAAAGATACTGCTTGGCGGCCGGCTCGCCCTTCTCTAAAATACGCTGGGCCAGCGCAACGGCCGCCGAAAAACCGGTGGCGTATTGGAACACATAAAAATCATAATAGAAGTGGGGAATGCGCGCCCACTCGACCGCAATTTGCTCATCGACAACCATGTCGGCGCCGTAATACTGCTTATTCAGATCATAATAAAGCGCATTCAAAGCCTGCGGCGTTAATGTGGCCCCCTGCTCGCCCATTTCATTGATTTTCATCTCAAATTCGGCAAACATAGTCTGACGGTACACGGTGGTGCGGAACTGCTCTAAGAAATAATTGATCAAATAGGCCCGGCGTTCTTTATCCTCGGTATTGGCAAGCAGATATTTCATAAGCAGGACTTCATTGCAGGTAGAGGCCACCTCGGCTACAAAAATCACATAGTCAGCATACACAACCGGCTGATTTTGCTTGGAAAGGTAGGAATGCAGCGCATGGCCCATCTCGTGAATCAGCGTAAACTCGCTGTCCAGCGTCTCTTTATAATTGAGCAGCACAAACGGATGCGGACGGCAGCCCGAAGAATAAGCGCCCGAACGCTTGCCCTGGTTTTCATACACATCAATCCAGCGGTTGTCAAAGCCCTCTTTTAATATCGCGCCATAGTCCGCGCCCAGGGGTGCAAGCGCTTTTATGCAATTCTCTTTGGCGGTTTCAAACGGAATTTTGACATCGGCACTTGGCACCATAGGCACATAAAGGTCATACATGTGCAGCTCATCTACACCAAGGGCCTTTTTACGCAGATTTGTATACTTGACCATAGCGGGCAGATTTTTGTGCACAGTGTCGATCAGATTATGATACACCTCTGTCGGCACCTCGTTGCGAAACAAAGAGGCTTGCAGAGTTGAATCATAATTTCTGGCCTTGGCAAAAAAGATTAACTGCTTGACCTGCGCGTCTAAAAGAGCCGCGCTTGTGTTTTCAAAAGACTGGTACACGCCATACAGCTTTTCAAAAGCATCCTTTCGTTTGGCCCGGTCGCTGTCATGCATAAACAGCATAAAGGTAGCATGGGTGAGCGGTTCCGGTCCCTCGTCTGTCATAACATCCGGAAAACGCAGGTCTGCGTCGCCCAGTTTCGAGGCTATATCGTCAGGCGCCCGGCCAATTTCACCAGCCATCGCCAACAATTTTTCCTCTGCCTCAGACAAGGTGTGCGGTTTCTCCCGTTCAATCAAATCCAAATATCGCTGATACACGGCAAGAGACGGATTTTCGCGCATAAACCGCTCTTTATCCGCTTGATCAATCGTCAATAGCTCGGGCACGGCAAAAGCCGTGGCTGCGCCAATTTCAACATAAAGGCTATAGGCACGGCCGACCATTTCGGTATACTTGCTTTGTGTTGTGTCCTCATCGCTTTTCAAAGAAGCATAGCGATACAAAGCCGCAGTCTTTATGCCAATCTCGTCATTCTCCTGCAAAAAGGCAAGCAGCGCCTGCCCGTCTTTGGCGAGCTTGCCGCGATAGGCGGCTAACTTTTCGGGATACTGCTTCGCCTCGGCATAGGCCGCTTCCCATGCGGCATCGCTTGCAAAAATATCCTCGGTCGCCCAGGTGTTTTCCTTTTGAACCTCATCTCGTTTGGGAATGGAATTTGCCATGTTACGATTCTCCTTCTCCTATTTGACCGACAGGTTTATCATCCGCCTCTGTCGTATTAAAATGTGTGTTCGTGTTCTCTTGCTGTACTGGCTCGATGCCCAGTGAAAGCGTCGCGCGTCTTACCGTCTTTTCTTCCTGCTTGGGCGGCACCACATAGACCTTCGGCTCGGTTTTCGGCATTTCAGGCACTTTGCGTGTCTCTGATTTCGGACGGACCGGCGGTACTTGTGGTTTCGGCGGTGCTGCCACCGGCTGCTCGGCCGCTTTGACGGCCGGACGGGCCGGCGACGGCGCCGCTGCTCTGCGGTTATACCGATAAGTCATCTGATTATTCTCTGCCTGTATTTTTTTGGCTAAAGCCAGCCGATTTTGCTTGGCTCTGCGGCTGGTAACAATCATATAACGAATATATAAAATTAAAAATAGAAATAAAATAATGGCGGCAACCCAAATTAAAATGGTGAGAAACAAAGCTGATCCTGCCATCGGAAAACGATACAGTCGGATATCCTTGGCCAGCAAGGAAACCTCTTCGCCCGGCGACTCAATCCGCAGGCTCAGATTCGTCAACGTATCTAATTCGGCTATCTCAAAAGCCAGGTCATGCCACTCGTTTGCAGACAAAGTTCCCTCTGTGCTTAAAACCAGATTCTCTTCACCCTTTTTGCCCGTTAATGTGAGGGTATAGTTTACCTCTTCACCGGTTGCCTGGGCCATGAGTGTCATGTTCAGCACATCCTGCCCGGCAAGATCATAGCCATCAAAGTCTTTGACAATGCCCGCCTTATCAGTCCCTGAACCGGCACAAAGAACAATGCCGGCATTGTTTAAAATCGTAACATGCACCGAAGCGGTCGCGGCATCGGGTCCAAAGCCATATAAGCTGTTGTCAGTAAAATTGGCCAGGTAGGTACACTCGCTTCGCTCAGGTATCTTTCCGGTATAGGAAGCAAGCGCGGCATGGGCGGCAAAAAACGAAGAAAAGTCACCCTGTGAGATGGCTGCAAAGCTTTCTTCATCCATATAGGTTTCCATGCGGGACTCAATTTCATCCGGCCCCAAAGCGCCAATATTTTGAAACGCAGTAAAAGCAAGTCTTGCCTTACCATTGTCGACCAAGCCCGTCCCACTGTCTTGTGTATCAAACGGAGCGCCATAGAACAAGGCAGAAATTTCTTCGATCTGATAGGCTTTATAATAAGCGCATACCAAAGCGGCCGCCTGGGCGCTCTGGGCAGAGATGGTAGAATCGCCGGCCGACACGCGAAAATCGCTGATGATTACATCCCGCAAAAAACCGCCGCATAGCATGGCAGGCTGGGCGATATACTCAGCCATAAGCTCTATATTTTTCATGGTGATAAAAGGGGTATCAAAGGTATTATCAGCGAGCGGATCGGTCCAGAAATCAGCCCGTCCATCCGAAGCGCCGGCCGACAGCGCAAAACCAAACGGCACCGACGGCAGCACACTCACAAGGCCGTCCATCACCTGCTTGGCCGAAAAGTCCAGCTCTTCGCTGGGCGTTTGTGCGGGATCTAAGACGGCCGACTGAAAATTGTTGCCAAACGAAACATAAAAATCAATCTTGGGGCTCACCGACCGAAGCGCCCAGGACGTCAGTCTGACCGCGCGGGAAAGCGATGAAATAAACAGAGTGGCATTCGTTGGTCCCATATAGTAATGCCCGCGGCCATCATTGACCGAACAGCCGAAAATAAAACCAGGCGCGTGGCCAAATGCATGATCGTCTCGGGTATAACGATCGGCCAAAAATTCAACAAGCGCGCAGTACAAGTCGGTTCCCTGCTCACTTGTTGTATCCAAGGCATAAAATGACGCGTCTTTACTTTCAGACGAAGCGTACAAAACCTTGGCTGCGTCGGCCATATCCTCGACCGGTGCAGTTAACACCAGCTGCACATAGACCTCGATGCCCTGCTCCGACAAGGTGCGAATTTGATTGTCAAGGGTGATTAATTTTTCTTTATCGACATAATACGTTTTGCCGGCATAATCGATTTTCTGTCCTTCATCCACACTGTCCGACACCAATTCGTTCAACGCCGCCCGGACAATCGATTTTGATACACCAAGCTCACCTGTGACCTCGGTATCAGCATTCAAAATGCCGGCTTTGCCTGTCTTGCTCGCCGGAAAATTCCGCTCAGTCGCCAAAACCTCCGGATTGTCAATATAATGAGAGCCGCTGATGGCGGCATAGCCCTCGCCATCGCTGACTGCTAAAATATACTTGCTGTATTTACGGCGGGCGATATCCTCGGCCAAATCAACTGTAAAGGACAGCTCTTTCTTGGCAACAAGTTCAGAAACCGGCGCTTTGGTGTTGATATCATCAAACTTTTCATAAGGCTTAAACTCAAATAAAAATATGCCGCAGGCTCCGTTCTTAGCCAAAAAAGAATCTGAAAGAGTTGCGTCAACAATGAGGGTTTCGCCGTCCTCTGACAAACAAGCCGATACAATCTCGGTCTCTGTTTCCTCTTCTGCCTGCACGCCTGCGCTGAAAAAAACAGACGTTCCCACACAAAGGCACAGTGCAAACGCGCATAATAAGCTGACTATTTTTTTATATTGATTCTTGATCATTGATACTGCCTCATGTATTCAGATTTCTTCGCCAGAACTGCAGAATCTCTGCAGTCCCGGACAAACTTTCTAAGACAAGCCGCAAGGCCATCATAAAGAAACCGATCAACCGAAAGACTGTCGGTTTCGGCACAGCCGGAATATTGTCCTCTGTCGGACAACAAGATAAACTTGCCAAGCTAATTTTTAATTTGCTTGTCTAATCTTATGATTTGCTTCTATTTTACCACAGGCATCCAAACAATTCAAGCCGACAGAGGAATCAAAAGCCGCGGTCCATGCCCACGACAAAAAAGGTCGGGACAATCGATCATAGATCAGGCAAATTCATTAACTTCTTTTCTTCACAACCGCGTACATCAAACAGTCAAATTCAGGAAGCGCCGCGGTGATTCCTTTTTCAACAAGCGAAAGCTGATTGGATTGGATTTCATGTTCAAATGTTTCAAAAGAGACCATTCTGCATGACGTACCGGCAACCGTCAGCCTCTCGCCCGATAGATGCTCTCTTGGCTGAAGGTCAAAGGCGGTATGGATATCACTTTGCACCTCTGTCTTTCCGTCACCCATTGTGCAAATCAACGCAATTCCCTGCCCGGTAAGATGACGGCTGATCCATTGGTAAAACGAATGGCGGTCCTCGTCCAAAACAAGCATATGAAGCACCGCTACACCATAGATAAACGCATATTGGTGATGGTGCTCGCCGTGCAGGCAGTCCAACACCGCAAAGCGGTCTTGATAGACAGGCATTTTGTTTTTACAATATGCAATCGCCTCGCCGGAAAGATCGGTCGCCAAGAGCCGATAGCCTTGCGCTAACACAGCCCTTGCATCTCTTCCCTCGCCGCAGCCGATTTCAAGGATAGAATCTTGAGGAGTTATATGATATTTCCTGATCGTTTCAAGCACAATCGGCGTGCTTTGCTCACTGGCCCAGCTCATGCCGCGCGCATGCACGGTTTTATATCGTTCATCATATGCCTCATAATACTTTCTCACATGTTCCCCCAGTCTATCCATCACCGCACGCCAAAGGCCATACGCATGCTCATTATAGCCTTCTGCCTCCGCAAAACAATCCGAATTTTGTCAAGACTTTTATCGTTTTTCGTGTTCGCTTTTGCCAAAATAAAAAAAGCAAGCCTCCGTTCCGCGCCATAAGGCTAAAACAGCTGCACATTCAAAAACATGTGCAGCTGCTCTGCAAGAAGCCTGCTTTTCCTTTTTAGTTCTGAGCCGCCTGAATAATCTTGGCAAAGTCAGCGGGTTTCAGCGACGCGCCGCCAATCAAACCGCCGTCAATATTTTCTTTTGCCAACAGTTCAGCCGCGTTGCCCGCGTTCATGCTGCCGCCATACTGAACCGGAACCGTCTTGGCTGCCTCTTCTCCGTACAGATCGGCCAACACGCTGCGTATAAACGCGCAAACCTCTTCGGCCTGATCGGCTGTAGCTGTCTTGCCCGTGCCAATGGCCCAGACCGGTTCATAGGCGATAATCACCTTGTTCATCTGATCAGCCGTAACGCCAAGCAGCGCCATTTTGGTCTGCATAGCCACAATTTCATTGGTGATGCCGTTTTCTCTTTCATCAAGCATCTCGCCGACGCATAAAATGACGGTCAGGCCGCTTGCCAAAGCCGCTTTCACCCGTTTATTAACGGTTTCGTCCGTCTCGCCAAAATACTGTCTGCGCTCGCTGTGGCCGATAATCACATATTCGACACCCATTTCGCACAGCATCTCGGCCGAAATTTCGCCTGTAAATGCACCGGCGGCTTCAAAATGAACATTTTGTGCCCCCACTTTAATATTGGTGCCTTTTGTTGCTTCCAATGCGTTGGCAAGGTCGACAAACGGGGTGCATACCACGATGTCGCAGCCATCCTGTCCCTTGGTCAGCGGTGCTAATTCCTGAATGAGCGCGGTGGTCTGCGCGGGTGTTTTATTCATTTTCCAGTTGCCTGCAATGACAGCTTTTCTTACACTTTTGTTCATGATTCTTTCTTCTCCCTATGTATACAAACCAGCCAAAAATGAATCGCGCGAAAGCGGTTCATTTTTGGCTTTGTGATTCTTATTCTCTCTTATTTATCGTTCAGGCAAGCAATGCCGGGCAGTTCTTTGCCCTCTAAAAATTCAAGCGATGCGCCGCCGCCGGTGGAAATATGCGTCATCTTGTCTGCAAAACCGAGCTTCTCAACTGCTGCCGCTGAATCGCCGCCGCCGATGATGGAAACAGCACCCGAATCAGCCACTGCTTTAGCCACGCTGATGGTACCCGAAGCAAAGTTTTCCCACTCGGAAACACCCATCGGGCCATTCCAAATGACTGTGCCGGCTCCTTCAATCGATTTTGCGAACAGCTCCTGCGTTTTCGGGCCGATATCCAGACCCATCCAACCGTCCGGAATGGAATCTGAATACATTCTCATGCAGCTTGTGTCCTCTTTATACTCTCTGCCGATGATATTGTCAACAGGCAGCAGGAAATTAACCCCTTTTGCACGTGCTTTGTCCATCAACTCGCAGGCCAAATCGATCTTATCAGTCTCGCAAAGAGAAGAACCAACCTCTCTGCCGCGGGCCTTAAAGAAAGTATACGCCATACCGCCGCCGATAATCAGTGTATCCACCTTTTCAAGCAGGTTGTTGATCACGCCGATTTTATCCGATACCTTCGCGCCGCCCAGAATAGCGACAAAAGGTCTCTTTGGCTCTGCCAATGCGCCGCCCATGATCGAAATTTCCTTTTGAATCAGATAGCCGCATACAGCCGGCAGATAATCAGCCACACCGGCTGTCGAAGCATGCGCTCTGTGCGCGGTGCCGAATGCATCGTTTACATAAATATCAGCCATCGAAGCAAGCTCCTTAGCAAAGGCAGGATCGTTTGCCTCTTCTTCGCTATGGAAACGAACATTTTCGATCATCATGACATCGCCGTCAGTCAGGGCAGCGGCTTTCGCCTTTGCGTCAGGACCAATGACATCTTTCGCCATGGCTACCTCTTTGCCGAGCAGCTCAGACAATCTTTTCGCAGCCGGAGCCAGTGAAAATTTCACATTGTCGCCGGCAGCGGCAGCAAGAGCGGCCGCTTTCGCGGCCTCCTGCTCGCCGGCAGGCATTGCTTCAATCTTTTTCTTTTCTTTTTTGTTTAATTTAATTTCCGCATTCATAATATTGTGCGGCCGGCCCATATGCGAGCAAAGAATCACCTTTGCGCCCTGATCCGCCAGATATTTTACAGTCGGAAATGCACCTGTAATCCGTTTATCGTCGGTAATCACACCGTCTTTCATGGGTACGTTAAAGTCGCACCGAACCAATACCCGCTTGCCTTTAACGTCGATATCTTCAATCGTTTTTTTGTTGTACATTGCCATTTCTCGCTCTCCTCTGTCTTTATTATAGTCATTACACAAAGATGTGCATGAAAAACAAATTTTACGGCCGGCCGGATGATATCATCTCTGCCTGTTTTTTCTGCAGCGCCAGCCCGCCATGATATAGTTTATTTTATACCAAATTTATTATATCAACAATTGGCTGTTTTTACAAGAGAATCGTTAAAAAATTAACATAAAAAAACAAACGTGTTTTGGACGGTGCTGTTTTCGGAAAATCATACAATACGATTTCGATTACAGCACACCGCTCCTGCGCGTTTGTTTTTTTGTTATTGTTTTTTAAGACAGCAGCGAATCTAACAGCGCCTTGCCCTTTAAAATATCCTCTCGTTCTTTATCGCCTGCGCACTCGCGCTCAATGGTGATCGCCCCGGTATAGCCCACTTCACGAAGCTTAGCAAGCAGCGCGTCAAAGTTTACCTTTCCTTCGCCCAGCGCCTTTTCTTCACCCAAGTTGACCGGGTCGGTAGGATACAGCGCATCTTTCGCGTGCACACCGCGCACATAAGGCCCCAAAATATCCAACGCGTCCACCGGATTCGCCTTGCCATACAAAATCAGATTGCCGCTGTCAAAATTCACGCCCAGCCGGTCGCTGCCAATATCCTTGATGGCACGCAGCATGGTAATCGGCGTTTCCTGCCCGGTTTCAAAATCAAGATAGATGTCCTTGTCCTCATAATACCGCATGAGATCCTGCATAGCCGGAATCCATTCCCGGTAGTTGGCATCATACATATATTCCGGAATAAAGCCCATATGCGAACTGACATCTTTAATGCCCAAGCGCGCAGCCAGATCACAGTACACACGCATTTCGGCCATGCGGCGGTCGCGGTATGCCGGGGGAATTAACCCAAGAGTCACCGGTCCCGCTGAAAAATTCCAAGCGGCTGTCCCGGTCCACATGCCGACAAGCGAGGTAATTTCGATCTGATATTCCTCCCGCAGCTGACAAACACGCTGCACATTTTCATCCGAAATCTGATCGGGAAACATATACATCTGACAATTGTCAATTCCGTTCGCCCGCATCCACTTAAATTCCTCTTCCATATTCTGATACCGTACGATCACGCCAACTTTCATTCGATTGTCCTCTCTTTCATTCCGCTGCTTTTACAGGTCGGATTTTATTCTATATTTTGTTTTTCCAGTGCGTGTGAAAAACCCGCGCCGCAGTGTTTGTCATAACAAATAAAGCTGGCCGGCAGCGGCTCGTCTGCCGCTGAAAGCTCCCATGCCAATGTATAGGTTGTCTTGCCGCTTGGTTTGATTTTGGTACTGCCGCAATGGGGGCAGCGTTCGGGCAGGGCATCCCGCAGGGTGATCCACATATCCATTTCGACGATCTGATATTTTGTGCGATAATCGAAATAAAAAACCATATGGCCGAGTTCGGGATGTGAGTATGCGTCCAGCTCGATCGGCTCGCCGGCCTCTTCTTTGGCCAGCATTTCTTGGTCCGCATTAAAGCCAATGATCGTGCCCGGCGATTCGAGCAGCAAATCCACGCCCATTTTAATGGCACTGTCAGGAATCGCAATGCCGAACAGATACGGACACTTGGCAAACGCATTTTGACCGATGATCGTCACCGTTTCAGGTATATCCATGCGGTTGAGCGACTCGCATCCATAAAACGCCCTGGCGCCGATAAACGAGACATTTTCGCCTAAAATCGTAACTTTTTCTAATTTTTCACAGCCTGAAAACAAATAGTCCGGCAAGTCAACAACATATTCAGGAATCACCATTTCAGTAAGCGAAATACAGTCTTTAAACATGGCGCTGCCTAATGTTCTGATGCCATACGGCAGCTCAACACCCGTCAAAGCCGTACAGCCCGAAAACGCATTGCTGCCCGCCGTGCGCAGTGACCGGGGCAAATCAATTTGGGCAAGCGCGGTACAGCCGCTGAAAGCAGATGCACCAATTTCTGATACACCCGAAGGCAGAGCCAATTCTTCAATGGATACACAGCCGTTAAAAGCCGAAGTGCCAATGCGCGCAAGCGAAGAAGGCAACGAAACGGCCGACAACGAGACACAGCCGTCAAAGCTGCGCTCTTTCAGTTCCTCGACCCCCTCCGGAATCTCGATGGTCGCAAGCGCAGCACAGTCTTTAAAAGCACCAATCTCCATTCGGGTAAGGGTGGAGGGCAACTGAACCGATGCAAGTGCGGTACAGCCTGAAAAGGCATCGCGCATAATCGATTCCACTCCCTCAGGCACTGCTATGCCAGTTAAAGAAGAACAACTATAGAACCCTCTCTCGGGCAAGCTCTGTAAAGATTCAGACAAACTGGCCACCTCTGTCAAAGCGGAACAGCCGGAAAAGACTCGATCCCCTAAAGAAGCTGCACTGGAAAGATCAACTGTCTGAAGATTTGTACACCCCTCAAAAGCACCCTCTCCAATGTTGCGAACCGAAGAAAGAACCGCTGTTTCGATGCCCCCGCAGTTTTGAAACGCAGAGGCGCCGATTGTTTCTAACGTCGATGGCAAATCCAGCGCGTTCAGCGCGCCGCAATTCGCAAAGGCCGACGGTCCGATTTGGGTAAGCCCCTCTGAAAACACAACGCGTTCTAAAGCCGAGCAACCTTGAAAAGCACGCCCTCTGATTTCTTTGATGGTTTCGGGCAGCTCCACTGTTTTTAAAAAAGCCTTATGCTCAAAAGCAGCCGTGCCGATCACCTCGACCGGCAGTCCCTCAATTTCAGCGGGAATGGTTAAATCCGACAAATTGCCTTTATAGGAAAAGATAACCAGACGGCCATCTTCCTCAATATATTCAAATTTTTTATAGGAGCGGATGCCCTCTACCTCAGTTTCAGAAGGTGCTTCGTCAGCCGAGTCAGGATATCCCTTTAACAAATAAGCATCACAGGAGCAAAACAAAAAAACACATAACAGGAGCATGCCGCATAACAAATGCATGCCGCATGGCAAAAACAAACTGCGAAATCCTTTTTTGCGCATGAAAGTCCTCCTCTCCCGAACAAGAAAACCATACAAGTTTATATGAATAACAGACGGCCGCCGCACAACCTGTGTGCCGCACAACTTGTGTGCCACGCAACCGATGTGCCACGCTGTTTATAAAATCAAATCCTTGATTTGCTTCTATTGTACCATAGTTTATTTTTAAATACAATAACAATTCCTGCCTGAATTTGCAGCGTTTTCACACCAAAAACCGCCGCCAAACATTCCGTTTGGCGACGGTTTTCTCTCTATTCTATTACGTGCTGTGTCTTTATTCCTCTTGGAACGCACTCTGATCCGGACGGATAAAGTCATCAGCCACATCCTCGTCACAGCAAGGGTCCTCCCGCTGGGGCTTTTTTTCCTCGGGCGCCGGCCAGGTGACATCGCCAACACCGGCAGTCTCTGAAAAAATAACATTTCGCTTAACAGCTTCAACCGTATCGGTGGGAATAATCAGCTTGGCTGCTTTGCCTTCGGCCACTTTCATCAGCGCCTCATAGCGCTTCAGTTCAAGCACAGCCGCATTTGCGCCTGCTTCTTTAATCACGCGGATACCGTCTGCTTCGGCCTTTTTCGCCAAAAAGACAGCCTTCGCCTCACCTTCGGCACGGGCAATGCGCGCGTCTCGCTGTCCCTCTGCCTCCAAAATCATGGCTTGCTTGTCGCCTTCGGCGCGGGTAATCGCTGCCGCTTTATGACCCTCTGCCTGCAAAAGCGTTTCACGCCGGTCTCGCTCGGCCTTCATCTGCTTTTCCATCGCCACCTGAATTTCTTTCGGCGGAATAATATTTTTCAGCTCTACCCGGTTTACCTTCATGCCCCATTGATCGGTGGCCACGTCTAAAATCTCGGTCATTTTTCCGTTGATGGTATCACGGCTGGTCAGCGTGCCGTCAAGCTCTAATTCACCCACGATATTACGCAGGGTGGTAGCCGTCAGATTTTCAAGCGCGCTCATCGGATTCACAGCGCCGTACGTATACAGCTTGGCGTCGAAAACCTTAAAATAGACAACCGTATCAATCTGCATGGTTACATTATCTTTGGTGATAACCGGCTGGGGCGGTGAATCGAGCACCTGCTCCTTTAGCGTAATCTTTTTGGCAATGCGCTCGAAAAACGGAATCAGAAAATGAATTCCTGCCGACCACGTTGTTTTGTATTTGCCCAAAAATTCGATGACGTACTCATGCGCCTGCGGCACAATACGAATCCCTGAAAAAAGAAGAATGAGCAATACAAGCAAAATAACAACCACAAAATAAATCATTGAACAAAGCTCCTTTCTGTCGCTATTTTTATTCTATAATTATTTATATGTTCCTTTTCGTATTTCAATCCGTGGCCAAGAAAAACAGCGATCGCCAAAATCAAAACACCTTTTATAAAAGAAACTCTTATTATTTTTATTGTAGCACATATTTCTTGTTTTAACAACAATTTTCTGCTTTTACATCTCTTTTCTTTGAAGCAGTCCCTTGCTATTTTCCGGTCGGTTTGGCATGAACAAAAAAAGTGTGTCTGCCACACACTTTTCCTCTCTATTTTTTCGCCGCCTTAGACTGCTTTTGCCTCGCCAGTGCCTTCTCAAAAGCAGCTCTTGTCCGGTTGGCGATCAACTCTTCCGGAAAATCCACTTCATGTAACAGCTGATATGCTTCGGAAAACCGGCCCACATACTGCGGGTCATGACTGTCGCTGCCCACCACAATATAGGTGCCGAACAGCTTGCAAAGCTGCAGCATCTTCTTGATTTTATCCCGATAATTTCTTTGCAGGCTCACATTGTTGCACTCTAAAAACGTCCCGTTCTGTGCGGCGGCAAGTGCCACAGCCGTCATGTCGTAATCGGTGCCAATGCGCTCGGGGTGGCCCAAAATCGTCACTTTCGGGTGCGCAATCAAACGCAAAAACATCTCAGTGACCTCTTCATAAGAGCCCTGCCGATCCTCCGGCGGATAGTGGGGGCTGGCAATCGCCACCTCCAGGTTTTCTAACAGCCGGTCCAGCGCCGATTGCTCTGCATCATACGGTATATTGTAAAAGCAAAGATGTCCCTTGTAGTCAACAATGTCAATCTCTGCCCCTTTAAAAATCCGCACGCCCTCGATAAACCGGGGCAGCTGCTGTGCCAGCAGCACATCCACAGACTGTTCAAAATGGCACATTTGCAAAGAGCAATGGTCGGTCACCACAATGGCCTCTAATCCTTGGTTTTTTGCAGCCAACGCCAGATCCTGCACCGTGCCGACTGCATGCACACTGAGCTGGGTATGCAGATGCGTATCGCACTTAATCGGCATGTTTCTTGCTCTTTACCACCTTTTGCGCGGTAAATTCCTCTCTCTCTTTTTCCTCTAAATAATCGCTGATGAACTTGATGGTTGCCTCGAGATTGGGAATCACAATGTTTTTCAGCGCATTGGCCCGCTTGCGGGTTTGTTTAATCGCACTCGCCAGCCGATAGGCGCCGCTTTCGATTTCGGCCATTTTACAGGTTAATTCCTTTACCAGGCAAAAGCTTTTATAGGCCTCGTCCAAAGACGAATCGGTCTCGTAAAAACCAAAAGGCGGCCTTGCTTCACCCTTGGCAAGGGTTACTTCGGGCACCTCAACCCCCATCACGCTGCGGTACAAAATGCGCACATCGTCTTTCTCGGTTACATTTTTAGCCAGCCGCATGACTGTTCGCTGCCCGCAGGCCATATTCGCCCGCATCAGCGCGCGATAGGCCTCTACATACGTATCGCTGATCTTTGTCTGCACTTCTTCTGCCTTGGCAATCATGCTCATCATTTCTTTTAGCATAATGGTGCGCTTGCGGTCCAGCAAATCGTAACCCAAAGAGGCAAGAGCCAGCGATTTTTTCGTCTGTATTAAATTGCTTTTCGTCGGAAAAACCTGCATTGTACTCTTCCTTTCCGCCGCCAACAACCTTTTGCTTCTTTGTGTACGCAGCGTATACACTGAATGGTTCTGGCGAGCCTAACTATCTTTCCCGCTTGCTTTATCCTTTGTAATACCGGTCTAACATATCGTCATCCACGCGGTCGAGTGTTTCCCTCGGCAATTTGCTGAGCAGCTCCCACCCAAGGTCAAGCGTTTGCTCCATATCGCGGGCTTCAATCCATTTCTGGCTCAAAAACTTTTCTTCAAACAACCGGCCGAACTGCAAATACTTCTTGTCGGTTTCAGAAAGATCTTCTTCACCAATAACGCTGGCAAGAGAACGCGCCTCACTCACCTTCGCATAGGAAGCATAAATCTGGTTGGACAGTGCCTGGTGGTCTTCTCTTGTGTATCCTTTGCCGATACCGTCTTTCATTAACCGCGAAAGGGATGCAAGCACCGACACCGGCGGATAAACCCCCTGACGGTCCAGCGTGCGGTCCAGCACGATCTGCCCTTCGGTAATATAGCCGGTGAGGTCAGGCACCGGATGGTTAATATCGTCATTCGGCATCGTTAAAATCGGAATTTGCGTGACCGATCCTTTCCGGTTTTTAATTTTACCGGCTCTCTCATATAAAGACGCAAATTCAGAATACAGGTAGCCGGGATAACCCTTGCGCCCTGGAATTTCCTCCATCGCTGACGAAACCTCGCGCAGCGCCTCTGCATACGACGTCATATCGGTCATGATGACCAGCACGTCCATGCCCTTTTCAAACGCCAGATACTCGGCGGCGGTCAGGGCACAGCGCGGGGTGGTAATACGCTCTGTGATTGGGTCGCTGGCCAAATTGATAAACATAACTGTGCGGGACAGGGCGCCCGTCTGCTCAAAAGAGCGCTTGAAATAATCTGCCACGTCGTTTTTGACGCCCATGGCTGCAAAAACGATGCAGTAATCGCCGCCTCTGATATTCGCCTGTCTGGCAATTTGCACGGCCAGCTCGTTATGGGGAAGGCCTGGGCCCGAAAAAATCGGCAGCTTCTGGCCTTTGATCAGCGTGACAAGCGCATCAATCGACGAAATGCCGGTGCTGATATAATCGTGCGGATATTCCCTTGACACCGGATTGATGGCCAGCCCGTTGATATCCATTTTCTTTTCGGGATAGATATCATGATAGCCGTCAATCGGTCGGCCGATGCCGTCAAAAATCCGGCCCAGCATGCTCTTTGAAAGCGCCAATTCCATGGGTTTGCCAGTCAGCATGGTATGGGTGTTATTTAGCGAAAGACCGTCGGTGCCCTCAAAGACCTGCACCACGACACGCTCTCCGTCAATCCGGATGATTTTGCCAAGCCGGCTGCCGCTGGCGGTTTTGATTTTTACAAGCTCATCATAGCCCGCCCCTTTTACGCCGTCAAGGACGATCAGCGGGCCGTTAATTTCTCTTAATCCTACAAATTCTATATTCAAAACTATTTCTCCGCATACGAGACAAGAATGTTAGTAAGGCTTTGTTCAATCTCCTGCCAAACGGGGTCCTCTCCGCCCGGTTCGCCGTCCGGCAGATGATATCTCAATTTGGTCAGTGTTTCAAAAACGCCTGATTTTTCCATGACCGAAACAGGAATTTGACGCATCACCAATTCTTTTGCCTTATCATAGGTCATCAGCATGATTTTCATCATCCGATACTGCTTTTCCAGCGAGACATAAGCATCCTGCGGGATAAAGGCATTCTGCTGCAAAAAACCAACCCGAATGCATTTGGCAATCGCCAGGGTCAGCTTTTGGTCATTGGCCAAAAGATCGCTGCCGATCAGCTTGACAATTTCCATAAGCCGATCCTCTTCCTGCAAAATTGCGCCAAGCCGGACCCGCAGCGAAGTAAAATCCGACGCCACGTTGGTGTCAAACCAATCGGCCAGCTCCAGCTGATATTCACTGTATGATTGAATCCAGTTGACCGCCGGATAATGTCTGGCGTAGGCCAGCGATTTTTCAAGCGCCCAATAGCAGCGGATAAAACGCTTTGTGTTCTGGGTCACCGGTTCGGAAAAGTCGTTGCCCTGCGGTGACACGGCGCCAATAATCGAAACAGAGCCATTCGCACCCGAAAGGGTCTTGACCGAGCCCGCTCTTTCATAAAAGGCGGAAAGCCGGGAGGGCAAATAAGCAGGATATCCCTCCTCGGCCGGCATTTCCTCCAGCCGGCCCGAGATTTCACGCAGGGCCTCGGCCCAGCGGGAGGTTGAATCGGCCATCAAGGCCACGTCATAGCCCATATCCCGATAATATTCAGCAATCGTCACACCGGTGTAAATCGACGCCTCTCGGGCGGCCACCGGCATATTGGAGGTATTGGCAATCAGAATGGTTCGCTCTAACATGCTGCGCCCTGTTTTAGGGTCAATCAGCTCGGAAAACTCGGTCAGCACCTGGGTCATCTCATTGCCCCGCTCGCCGCACCCAACATACACAATAATATCAGCCGCGCTCCATTTGGCAAACTGATGCTGCAGCATGGTCTTGCCGGTGCCAAAGCCGCCCGGAATGGCCGCCGCACCGCCCTTGGCAATGGGGAACATAGTGTCAATCACCCGCTGGCCGGTAATGAGCGGCTCAGTCGCCGCCACCCTCTCCTTAACCGGTCTTGGCTTACGAATCGGATGATAGGTAATGCCATTCAGCGCAATCTCTTCTTTGCCTGTCTGAACCTTCACCAAAGGCTCTTCCACCGTATAGTCGCCGTTTTCCGCCACCCATGTGACGGTTCCTTCTACGCCGGCCGGCACCAACATACGGTGCTCGATGGACTGGGTCTCCATTGTCACTGCAAACAAAGTGCCTGCGCTCACCTGCTGGCCGACCGACACTTTCATGGTCATCGGCCATTTTTTCTCGGTATCGACGGTAGGCACATTGGCCCCTGCGCCGATAAAGGCACCGGTCATTTCTTCTATTTTGTTTAAAGGCCGGCCGATGCCGTCAAAAATGCCCGTCAAAAGGCCCGGCGCCAGCATACAACGCATCGGATAACCGGTTCGCTCTACCGGCTCGCCCGGCTGCAGCGAGGTTGTATTTTCATATACCTGTATCGTCGCGGCTGTATCGGTAATACCAATCACTTCGCCAATCAAGCGATTTTTGCCCACATAGACCATTTCCATCATAGACAGGTCGGTTTTTCCCGGCACGGTGACAACCGGACCATTGATGCCTTTTATCAATAATTTCTCTGCCATGCAAACTTTATGCCTTTCCTGCGGCTGTTTCTTTGTCTGTTCATATACACAGCCGCCTCATTTATATCACGACTCTACTTTATAACGCTTAGTCGGTAGCCTTTAAATATTTACCCATCAAGACCATCAGATCCTCGCGGCAATGTTCCAAATTTTCATCCAGTGTTTCGTTGATCACAATGCCGCCTGATTCAGCGTAAAAACGGGCGCCGCCCATAAAGGTCTCGCTGTCCTGCACCACATCGGCGCACAGCCCGCCGGCCGCCGCTTTGACCGTTTCCTTATGCTTGATATCCTGCGCTGATAAGCTGACGACAAACCGCTCTTTCATAATGAGGCCGACCTGCCGGCACAGCCCCTCTAAATAGGGCAGATAGTCATCGCTCTGCACGAATGCCGCCACCTTTTGGCGGACATCCCGCAAAACATTCTCGGTTATTTCATCCCGCTTGGCTAAATATTCTTTATTTTTTTCCAGCGTCGCGGTGGACAAGGCAAACGAATGCTCGTCTAAAATCTTTTTTAATTTCAGTGCATATTTCGCCTTGACTCTGGCCGCGATTTTGGCCTTTCCTGCTGTGATGGACTCATTCTTATGCGCATCGACTTCAGACGCGATTGCAGCCGCTTCTCGGCTTGCCTCGCCGATCACCTTTTCAGAAAAGGCTTGCAGCTTCTCCTGTTCCTGTAACGGCATTCCATTCCATCCTTTCTGCCTCTCTTTGGCAAATGGGGGTAGAAAACACCCTGTTTTTACCCTAAATCCAGCCCTATACCCGTTTTGATAAAATCGGTAATCGATTCCGATTTACTGACGCTGCCATGCCGGTCGGGAATCCGCGTGATCAGCGGTCTTGTGTGGGCTGCCATAAATTGATCAATTTCTTCCGACGCATAGGAATATGCCTTTTCGGTCACTAAAATAATACCGTACCCGTCGTCAGCCGCTGTGTTTTTGAGCGTATTGACCACGCTGGCGCCGTCATGCACCACAATTCCTTCCACGCCTGCCAGGCGCAGGCCCTCATAGGTTTCGGTATTATCAGAAATCAAATACATTTTCATAAAACACCTATCAAGGTTTACCGTACAAACTTACAATACAAACTTATAGTACAAACTTACAGTTTGGACAAAATCTGAATGGAAATCAGCATGCCGTAGAGCGCAACACCCTCTGCCAGTGCAACGAAGATCAGCGCCTTACCAAAAATTTCCGGCTTTTCGCTCAGCGCGCCAATGGCTGCCGAAGCAGAAGCAGACACCGCGATACCGGCGCCGATACAGGAAAGTCCTGTAACCAGGCCAGCCGCCAAAAGGCCGAGGCCATAACCCATGCTCGCCTGAGTAGCTGTCTGGACAGCCCCTTCGGGTTCGGGATCAGCCGCCGAAACGCCAAGCGCAAACAGCATTACACACATAAACACCATCAAAAACACATTGACATAAAGGGCCGCTTTTTTTCTTTTTATCACACCTGTTCCCGCCAAAACGAGCGGCAGCAGTGCGCCGGCAAACAATACGATCATTAATCCATACAACATAACATGTACCAAGCCTTTCCTATTTTTTTGAACGATTCATCTGTTTGACTAATGAATTCTGTTATATTTTCCACGAATCCTCCGCTTCGCTGGGGGCTCTGCCCTGTCCTTCGTAGAAGCGGCCAAAAATTTCATAAAACTCCAAACGCAGTGCCTGAATGCAGACAATCATGCCCTCAAAGCCAATCACAAACAGGTTGCCCAGAACTAAGATAACCGGATTATGACTGCCCGACGCACTGCCGGCTAAGAGAAACACCACGCTCATCATGCCCACATGGTTCAGCGCAAACGCGCCCAAACGAATATATGAAATGGTGTTTGTGACAAACGAAAGCACCGTCTCAAACAGCTCAAAAAAGCTCTCTAACAAATAATCCAGCCAAGAGGACTGCACCAATCGCTTACGGCGCTTCAACAGGGCTTCCAGCGGTTCTTTCATCATGATAATCAAAAGCGAAACTGCTACGACAGCAATCAGCACAGGCATCAGTGCCTTTGCCGGCAGGAAATTCATAAAGAGCAGCACCAAAACAAGCACCGACCAATAAAAAATCAATGAGGTCACACTGTTGTTGGAAAGCAGCACTTTTGCCAGATTTTTTTGTCTGATTCCGTTGATGATATTCATCAAAATCGATATGCTGATCATCACGGCGCCTATCACCACAGAGCCAATCAAGACCGTATTCATATTCGAGCCTTCATTAACCTTATAGCCAAAGGGCAGGATATCCTCAAACCCAAACACAGACCCATAGAAAAATCCGAACGCCATCGAGGTAATGCCGACGCGGGTCAAAATCCGTCCGACAAACATGCCCTTTAGTTTCCACATCAAAAGGCCCGCTAAAATAATCACAGCACCCTGCCCGACATCGCCGAACATAATGCCGAAAAACAGCATATACGACAATGCGACAAGCGGGGTAGGATCCATCTCGTTATAGCTGGGCAGTCCATACATTTTGACATATTCTTCAAAAGGCCTGAAAAACCAAAGATTTTTCAGCCGTGTGGGCGGGGGCGTCGGTTGATCGGGCGAGGGATCGGTGCAAGTGACGCTGACCCCCTCAATACCGCCGAGGCTGGCCGCAATACGCGGCGCCTCCTTCGCCGAAGCATAGCCATACAGCACAAAGCCATCAGCCGACAGCAGCACCTTTGATTTCATTTTAAACTGCGCATTCTGAACGGACAAGTATGAATACCAGTCTTGCAGTTTCTCGCTCACCTGGGCGGCGTAGGCATCCCGCTGCTGCCTTAGCTTGTCTAATTCCTGTTTTGCATTTTCAAGATCGCTTTTCATTTGCTCGTACGCCTGTTTTGGCGTGCCGTGCGCACGACCCGATATGATAACTCTTTCAAAAAGAAGCGATTCAAAAAGAGAATCCACCCGACCCGCATCCGAGGAAAGGACAACATAAAGTCCCCAAACGTCGTCTCCCTCAATCGATGAGACAAAGAAAAAGTAATCGTCTGATTCGTTTGAATAACGTGAAAGCGCCTTGTAATTCTCAAGCGGCATATGGCCAAAGCGCAGCTTGAAATATTGAAATTTAAACAGCTCGTCAAGCGGCACATTGATATTGATGATATGCATGAGCTGCTCTAAAATCTTCTCATCATCGCCAAGGCGCTCTTCGGTGCGGGCAATCTCTTCGGAAAGCAACCGGCCGGAGGCTGTCTCTTCCTCGACACACCGTTTCACATCATCAAAACTGCCCGGCGCCGATACAGAGGCGCTGCCTTTTGCTTTCAGATCGACACCGGCCCCTTTTGCAATGGTTTGCAATTCTTCCATACAAGAGGTATAGGGATTGATCTCATTGATGGTTGTATAGCCTGTCGTACTGCGCAAAACACAGGCGGCATTCTCAGCGCAAAAGCCCTCTTCCTGCACAGCAGCGCCCAGCACATCATCAAGAAGCGTCCCCGGACCGGTGACCTTGATCAATTTACATTTTACTACTGCCATAATCTGTTTTATCCCCTTAGTCTTTTTGACTAAATTTGTTTATATAATAACCTTTTCCATAATAAATCCGCTGCCAACCTGATAGCGGATCCCCTCTATGACATAAGTTAAATTCTTTAATTCCGCCTCGCCAAGCGCCAGCAGCGCATACGGCACCGCCATGGTATTGCCGCCTGCAAACACGGTGCGCTGGCACAGCGCAAAGAAAGAGCGCTTTTCAACATCAGCAGACAGCCGGTTATCGGCCCTCTCACCCCTGATAATCGCCTCAAGTTCGGCCTTATTCTGCTTGGTATGAATGGGAATCAGCAGCGAAGCGTCTGCCTCCATTTGATATTCAGCTATGCGCGCAGCCTGCTGCTTATTAATCTGCTCAACCTGTTTTTCCAACAAAGCACGCACCGCTTTCTTACTTTTGGGGTCAAGCACATCGCAGCCGCTCTCATACAGCCGCAGATAATAATCCCGATACAGCGCGTTCTCAAACAAATCAAACGCGGCCGAGGGACCCGACAAAAAGCGCAGCGCCGCGTCATAATAATCAGTGCCTGCTAACCCTTTGATCAGCTCGCCCATCGTTTCAGCCTCATAAAAAGCGGCAAAGTTCAGCTTTGATCTGGCTTTCATATATTCGGGCACGGCAGAAAAGCGCACACTGCGCTCTTGTCCCACCGCATGCACCGCACGAATTAAATAGGCGATTTCATGCCGCTCCATTAAATACGAAAAGAAAGTTCGCTGCGTTCCCTCTGAAAAAATCAGCAGCTTTTCATACATCGAAAAATATTGTTTGTGCAGCAAATGCTCGACTGCGCTGCGGCGGAAAACAGGTTCCCGCTTGGAAAATATTTCCTGATACCGCGGCAGCCGCGTCAGCAGCTGCACAGCCTCTTCAATGGTACTGGCCTTAGACAGAGTCTCGTAATCGTTTTGTTTCAGCATCTGGCCGTGCATCGCACGGCATTTCGCACACAGTGCATCATAGCCCGCCATGGCCGGTCACTCTCTCATACAGGGCCTGCACCCATTCTTCGCCATGCCGCTCATACGCACGGCACAGGCGTTCTTTGTCTTTTTCACACTGATCGGCCAGTGTTTGCAGGGCGGCGGCCATTCGTTCGTTTTCTCTCTGCTCAACGGCCTCAAATTCCTGCGCAGACGTTTTCTCGGTTTGCTCATGATATGCCTGCAGGGCCGTTTTGATCTGCTCGGGCAGCAGCGCCTTCGCCTCGCTTGCCTGCGAGACGATTTGCTGCGCGCGATTTTCGATATCAATAATTCGATTTAATATATTTTCCATTAGTTTTTAAGTGAATGTATCGGCGCGGGAATTCTTCCGCCGCGCGAAATAAAGGTTTCTGGTGATCTTGTATTAATATTCATAACCGGCGCATGCCCCAAAAGGCCGCCGAAATTGATTTCATCGCCCGCCGCTTTGCCATAAGCCGGAATCACCCGCACAGCGGTCGTTTTGGTATTGGCCACGCCAATGGAAATTTCATCGGCAATGATGCCGCATATCACCGCTTCGGGCGTATCGCCCGGCACCGCAATCATGTCAAGACCGACCGAGCAAACCGCCGTCATGGCCTCTAATTTTTCAAGCGGCAAAGAGCCGCACCGCACCGCGTCAATCATGCCCGCGTCCTCGGACACCGGAATAAACGCGCCCGAAAGGCCGCCCACATGGCCGGACGCCATAACGCCGCCCTTTTTCACGGCATCATTCAGCATGGCAAGACAAGCTGTGGTGCCAAAACAGCCGGTTGTCTCTAAGCCCATGGCCTCTAAAATATGAGCCACTGAATCGCCCACCTGCGGCGTCGGGGCCAGCGAAAGATCCACAATGCCGAACGGAACCCCTAAACGCCTTGACGCTTCAGAGGCCACCAGCTGTCCCATCCGGGTGATTTTAAACGCTGTTTTCTTAATGACCTCGGCCAGGGTGCTCAAATCACAGTCGCCGGCACGCCGCACCGCCGCGGCCACCACGCCCGGGCCCGAGACCCCGACATTGATCACACACTCAGGCTCGCCCATGCCATGAAAAGCACCCGCCATAAACGGGTTATCCTCCGGCACATTGGCAAACACCACGAATTTGGCGCACCCAATGGAATCTTCATCCTTAGTCAGATAGGCCAGGCGCTTAATCACGCCGCCCACCTGCTTGATAGCATCCATATTAATGCCCGCCTTGGTAGAGGCCACGTTCACGCTGGAGCAAACACGCTCTGTTTCAGACAAAGCCTGCGGAATCGACTCGATCAACGCTTTTGCACCAGACGTCATTCCCTTCTGCACAAGCGCGCCGAAGCCGCCGATAAAGTTAATGCCCAAAGTATCGGCCGCCCGGTCCATCGCCTTCGCAATCTTGACATACCCTTCGGGCGAAGCGCCGCCGCCCACAAGCGAAATAGGCGTCACGGACACACGCTTATTGACAATCGGAATGCCGTATTCCTTTTCAATGGTTTCACCCGTGTGAACCAATTTCTCTGCCTGGCGGGTAATTTTATCATAAATACGTTCGGCCAGGACGTTCTCGTCATCTGAAACACAATCGAAAAGAGAAATGCCCATCGTAATGGTACGAATGTCCAAATTCTCTTCTTTGAGCATATTGATTGTCTCTAAAATATCATTCATATTAAACATCGGCATGGCTCACCCTCATATCTTATGCATGGAATTGAAAATATCCTCATGCATCGTGACAATCTCTAAACCATTCTCGCGTCCCAAAAGCTCCATTTTTTCCACAAATTCTGTGAACGGAATGGTAAGACCCGCTATATCCACCAGCATAATCATAGCAAAATAATCTTTCATGACGCTTTGCGAAATATCGCTGATATTACCGCCCCACGAAAAACATTCTGATGAAACTTTTGCAATGATCCCTTTATTATCTTTACCAATGACGGTCATCACAGCTTTCATATCAATCTCCGTTCCGCCGCCAAAAAGGCGGCATCATTCACTTATTCAATTAACGAAATCTGCCAAGCGGGCAAAACGGACAGCGACCCTGTTCAGGGCTATTTCAGCGCAAAACAAATAGAGGCAACATTCGCTTACCCCCATCCCGCACGGCAGACTTTTCATCTCGTTTCATTAATGAAATATTATACAACAACTCCCCCCTTTTTTCAAGAGCCTGTCCAAGATTATTTCAACTTTTTACTGCCTTGTGTTTTTGCCTTCTGTGTGGTAAAATAAAGCAAATCAAAGATTTGCTTCTAAAGTTTAACTTGCCGCTTTTGCAAGCGGCATTTCGGCTTGCCGAAACCGTTAAACTACGGTTTGCTAAAATTTCGCAGGATAACCAAGCAAATCAAAGATTTGCTTCTAAAGTTTAACTTGCCGCTTTTGCAAGCGGCATTTCGGCTTTGCCGAAACCGTCCGACTTCCGGTTTTCCGGAATGTCGTGCTTCCGGTTTTCCGGAACGTCGTACTACAGTTTGTTAAAATTTTGCAGGATAATAAGGCAAATGTCATACAGCTGTCCGGCCGGCATTTGTACTATCCCATTTTTATTTTTCATATGATGAAACCAAGATTATTTTTATGTGCTGAAAACAGGGAGGAATCGTATGAAAAAAAGCTTGTTGATTCTATTGACGGCAGCGGCGCTGTTTCTTGCCGCCTGCTCTTCATCTGCTGAAAAGAAAGATATTCTGCAATATCAGCGCATGCCCATGACCATTGAAGCAGCGCTTTCAAACGAAAACGGCGAGGCGCGCATCACCATTTGCATGACCGATTCGGAAAATGTCGCCGTCACCTATGCAGAACCCTCTGCCATGACAGGCGTTTCCTATGAATTGCAGCAAAACGAACCTTACCTTTGCTTTGGCGAAACACGCATTCCCATCACAGAAGGCGAAGCCTGTCTTGGCAGTCTGGCGCTCGCCCGTTTTTTTCTGTTGGATTACACCATGCTGACCTCTTCGGCGCCTGATCAATTTGAGGGCAGCAGCGTCACCAAACAGCTCTATGAAAGCAAACAGGTGCGGGCCGTGGTTCTCCTTGACGAAAACGGTCTGCCCATCCAAATCACCGGTGAAGCAAACGGCTTTGAGGCCGTTTTATCAGATATACAAATCACTTACCCATCCTAAGCGGAGGGCGGCAGCGCGGCCTGCCCCACCGCTTCGTACTTGATTTTAATCAGTACCGAAAGGCATCTTTTATGTACCACGTAACAAAGGCGATTATCGACACGGCAGCTATCAAACAAAATTATATTACCATTCAAAACTATATACAAAAGAATCAGTCAAACGCCGCCATTATCTGCGTGCTAAAGGCAGACGGATACGGACACGGCGCGCTGACCTGCGCTAACATCTATTACGGATTAGGTGCCAGGCATTTTGCTGTATCCAATTTAGACGAAGCTTTAGCGATCCGCGATGCCGTGCCCGATGCCATGCTCTTGATTTTAGGCTACACGGATCCCAAGCACGCCGAGATTCTGCGGCAGAACCACATCACCCAAACGGTCTTTTCGCTTGCGTATGCCGAGGCCCTGTCGGCCAACCTGAAAGGGACGCTTTCCGTCCATCTGAAAGTGGATACCGGTATGAACCGCTTGGGGTTCCGCGCGGACGAAAGCGGCAGCAAGGAAGCAATTCAGGCAGCCCGTCTGCCCCATCTTTGTGCCGACGGTCTCTACACACATTTTGCCAGAGCCGACGAAACAGACCCGACGGCCACCGAAAAACAATTTGCCCGCTTTTGTTCTTTTGACAGCCAGCTTCGGCAAGCCGGTGTCAACGTGCAGATGCGGCATGTATGCAACTCAGCCGCGGCCATCCAATACCCGAACATGCATTTAGACGCGGTTCGCTGCGGCATTATTTTATACGGACTGAAGCCAAGCGCCGTTGTGCCTGACATCGGCCTTGTTCCCGTGATGTCCTTGAAAACAAAAATTGTGCATATGCATACCATAGCAGCCGGCGAAGCCGTGAGCTATGGCGGCGAATACACCCCCGCCGATACCAAAACCATCGCCACGCTGCCCATCGGCTATGACGACGGACTCATTCGCGCATACGCGAAGGACTGCGGCGTGTATGTACATGGTAAATTTGCAAAAATTTTGGGCAGAATATGCATGGATCAATGCATGATCGATGTCACCGGCATCGACTGCCAAATCGGTGACGAGGTTTGCATTTTCGGCGAAGAGCAAAGCGCCGACGTCTTTGCGGCCGCCGCACAGACAATCAATTATGAAGTAACCTGCATCGTGGGAAAGCGAGTACCCAGAGAGACGAGGTGAGAGACAATCAAACGAATTGAAAAGATTCTCATTTTTTTCAAAAAATGTGCAGACGACGCGGTCGGCGCTTATGCCGCCTACGCCGCTTTCTTTGTTATTGTCTCCTTTTTCCCATTCTTAATGCTGCTGCTTACGCTGATTCAGTTTCTGCCCTTTTCAGCGGCGGATATATCCAATTATGTGAATATTCTGATGCCCGAATCAGTAACCACCATGATCAAACCCATGATTGACGAGGTGTTCAACACAAGCCGCGGGCTCATTTCCGTCACCGCGATTGCGGCTGTATGGTCGGCCTCCAAGGCGGTTTATTCGCTGATCTGCGGGCTAAATCAGGTTTACAACGTGCGCGAGACAAGAAACCTTGTGGAAGTACGGGCTATGTCTATTTTTTATACGATTGTATTCATTCTTGTCATCGCCGGCAGCATGATTTTAATTATTTTCGGCAACAACCTTTTTGTGTGGCTGGAACAATATATGCCTTGGGTCATGTATTTATCAAGCTTTCGCTATGTGATTGGCTTGTTGGTATTTATTTTGTTCTTTCTCACCATTTTTAAGGCGCTGCCTAACCGAAAATCCACTTTTTCAAACGAGCTGCCCGGTGCGGTAATCGCCGCCTTCGGGTGGGTGGCGTTCAGCGCTATCTATTCCTATTATATCAACCATTTCAGCAATTTTTCGCTGATTTACGGCTCGATTACAGCCGTTGTATTCATTATGCTTTGGTTGTACTTCTGCATGTATATCACTCTGTTGGCGGCTGAAATCAACGCTCTTCGTGCAAAAGAAACCATTTCATATAATATCTGGAAAATTGGTAAGTAATTGTTTATTTGATCATTTTTTGGAGTTTATACGGCTGATAATTAATGTGAATACCTTTTTCAAATTCGACAAATTCCGTACTATGTATCATGTTTTTATCCTGATTGTTTTATATTGTTATTGATTACAAATTGTACAGTTTCCTATATTTGGCTTTATTAACAATTATAGGGAATTTAGCTGACAAACAATGCGTGGATTTCAATAAACAGCAATCTACCTATGACCATTATGCAAAATGCAAAAAGATCCCTATCTACACCTCATTTTGGAAATAGTACCTATTAATGGCAATCAAAAAGAGTAGGCTTCAAATCAGAAGTCTACTCTTTTACCCTTGTCAGCTAAAAATGACTTTATTCATCTTTTATCTTCTCAAGCGGCGGCATTACGTCAAGTTTCCGCAAACATTTTCCGCAAAAAGGTGTATTATTATAAATTGACACATCCTTGTCTGAACCGCAAACGGTACATACCGGTTTGTAGGATCGAAGCACAAGGCTGTTTTCTGCGCCTTCATGCAGCGCAAGATAAGTTTCTTTATACAAATGATAAGTTTCTCGTATATCTTCAGGTAAATAAACGCGTCCGAACTTATCAATCCACAAAATTCGCAACATTATTATTGAACCCTGCCATCTAAAAATTTATTTTTGTCTCACTTTTACAACCGACTGCGGCAAAAAAATAATTAATATATTATATAGAGTCGGTGCTAATTATGAGCCAAATCAATCAAAAAAACAAGAGGTATGAAAAAATGGAAAAGAAAAAACACAACACGGCCAGAATCCGCAATAAAGACGGAAGCAAAAACTTAATCAGCGAGCGTCTGCTTGCACTGCGCACAAAACACAGATTATCACAACGCGCCCTGGCAGCCAAGCTGCAAACCTGCGGCTATGATATCGACTATAACGTAATTTGTCGTATCGAGAACAATGAGCGCTTTGTCACAGACTTTGAAATAAAGGCTTTGTGCAGTTTTTTCAAGGTCTCTTACCAATATTTAATTGATGGAAATGATGAAAGTCAAGAATAACTTGTCTCACTTCTATCACCGATTATACCATAGACGCATGATAAAATCAAGTAAAAATTGCAAAAAATGACACAAAATTCCGAAAGAGGTACAAAAAATGTCAAATTCAACAACAAAAATAGGCACCAAAAATCTAATTGGCTTTAACATTCGCAACATTCGTTTAAAAATGGACATGTCCCAGCGAGATTTTGCCGAATTCTTACAATGCCACGGATTGGATATGAGCAAGAGCACGATCACTCATATTGAAACAAAAAAGCGTCGGATCACCGACTACGAAATACGTGAGTTCTGCAGGATTCTTCAAGTTTCCTATGACACTTTGTTTGATATTTAAGCGTTCGTTTCAAAAACGGCCGCCCGTGTATGTATAGTGACTCACACAAAGCGCATATAATGGAACAAGTTCTTTATCAGAACTTGTTCCATTATTGCTGCATACAGGTGAATTTTATGAAACAGAGAAAATATACGCCCTATCTTGTCTCTCTGGCCATTGCTCTTGGCGCAGGGACTCTTTCGGGCTGGCTTATCAAGGATCATCTATGGATGTACCAAGACCTGCAAAAGCCGCCTTTAGCGCCGCCCTCACGGCTGTTTGGCGTTGTTTGGCCGATTCTTTATATCCTGATGGGTATCAGCGCCGCCATGATCTATACAGCCGACAAAAACAAGGGCGAAAACGCGCTGACGGTTTATGGCACACAGCTCTTCTTTAACTTCTTCTGGGGGATTCTGTTTTTTAATCTGAATGCCTATCTATTCTCGTTTATTTGGCTGGTGCTTCTCATTTGGCTGGTGGCCTATATGCTCACCGAGTTTTACAAAATCAAGCCGCTGGCCGCCTATCTGCAAATCCCCTACTTTCTCTGGCTTCTTTTCGCCGGTTATTTGAATCTTTCTGTCTACTTGCTGAACCGTTAGTTAAGCAAAACTCTCTCTAATCAAGGCAAATAAGCAAAAAAGCCCCTGCGGCCGTGCATATACGCACAGCGCGGGGACTTTTTCATTTCATCAAGATACCATCCATCCGAGACGGAAATGGCTTATTTTTTCTCGAATGCTTTTTTGCCTTTAAGCAGAATCCAAAGATTTGAGGACAGGCAAACAGAGGAATACAGACCTGCCACAACGCCCACGATAATAGGCAGCGAGAACGCTTTGATCGAAGAAGGACCTAAGATAAAGATCATGCCAATCGTAAAGAGGGTTGTCAGGGTTGTATTCAGCGAACGGGTGAAGGTTTTGTTCACGCCGTCGTTGGCGTTTTCAGCAAAGGTCTTTTTGCTGTACAGCCGGTTGTTCTCACGCACGCGGTCAAACACGATAATCGTCGCGTTGATCGAATAACCCAGAATGGTGAGTATCGCCGCAATCATATTAGAATCCATAGGAATCTGCAGAATGGTATAAGCTGTCAGCA
The DNA here is from genome assembly GCA_022791195.1 of Clostridiales bacterium. GTDB lineage: Bacteria > Bacillota > Clostridia > Oscillospirales > CAG-272 > CAKSEI01. The sequence goes on from JAAVYP010000055.1 coordinate 81,629, forward strand.
TAATCAGTACATCGTGCGCCAGGCTGGCAACAGCCGCAATACCGCTGCGCCAGTCAAACCGGATGGTGATATACACTAACATGAGAATCACCGCGATTACCACGCCGATAATGGCCTTTTCCTTTAAGTCCTTGCTGACATTACCCGATATATTCTCATACTGATATTCGCTTTCATCGATATAATATACCTCGGCCACTGCTTCTTTCATGCGAAGCTGGGTTTCGGTTGAAAGCTCGCTGGTTTTTACCGTGATCGAACCCTCTTCTGAATTAGCCGATACTTTCGCGCCCGAAACGCCGTTCGCCTCGTACAGATCCTTCAGTTCTTGTTCAATGCTGTCTGTCACGGCGATTTTTTCGTCCTGATTTTCTTTATTGCGCAGCACATACGTGGCGGAGGTACCGCCGGTAAAATCCTGTCCCAGGTTAAAACCCTGCACAAAGAACGAGATAATGCCTGCTGCAATCAAGACAAGAGGAATGATAAACAGAATCACTCTTTTGCCGACAAAATCAAATTGCTTTTTCATTGATCCTTACCCTCCTTTACGCCAAACATTTTAGGCTTATTGGCGCCCATACGCACCGCGCGCTCCAAGAAAAACTTGGTGACAAATACAGCCGTTAAGAAGGAAAGAATCACGCCGATCAACAGCGTCAGCGCAAAGCCCTTGACACTGCCCGTGCCAAAATAATACAGGACAACCGCTGCGATGAGGGTGGTTACATTCGAGTCAATAATCGCACCCAAAGCATTGTGGAAACCGCCCTTGACGGCGCCGGCTGCGGTTTTTCCTTTGCGAATTTCATCTTTAATTCTTTCAAAAATAACAACGTTCGCGTCAACCGCCATACCAACGGCCAGCACAATACCGGCAATACCGGCTAACGACAGATTGACGTTAAATACTAAGATAGCAAGTCCGGTAAGGCCCATATAAGCACAAAGAGCCAGAACAGCCATCAAGCCGGGAATCCGGTACAAAACAATCATAAACAGCATGACCAGCACAATGCCGATAAGGCCGGCCCACAGACATTTTTCTAATGCATCAAAACCAAGCGTTGCTGCAATAACACTGCTTGATTCCACGTTTAAGCCAAAGGGCAGAGCACCCGCATTAATGACGCCGGCATAATATTCAGCATCCTCTTTGGTAAACTGGCCGGTGATGACCACATTTTCAGTCATCAGCTTTTCCGACACGCTGGGGCTTTGCACAGTGGTTTTATCCAGCTTGATCGCAAGAATGTTGTTGCCGCTGGCATATCCGGCAATCTTCTCGGTTGCCTCGGCAAACTTGTTCACCGAGTCGCTGTTCAGCGTCAGCGAAACATACCAGGAATCATAGCCGCTGTTGGTGGGGTCGCCATAAGCGGCCGAAGCATTTTTAATATCGCTGCCGGTCAGCATAACATTGTTTTCGTAGTCCTCAAAAGTGAGTTCAGCTGTAGCGCCCATTTGATCAATCGCGTCCTGCTCAACCGATACGCCGGGAATTTCCACAATGATCTGGTTCTCGATATTCGAGCTGGAGGTGCTGTAAACATTCGCCTCTGAATACCCGAGGTTATCAAGACGAACCCGCAGACGCGCGATGGCGCTGTTCAACTCGTCACTTGTGGGATCATAGTTGTCAGAAGGCGAATAAATGATGCTTGTTCCGCCTGCAATGTCCAGTCCTTTGGTCACGCCGCCCTCATCAAAGCAGCCGTCAAAATCACCAAGGCCAAAGGCGGCCACATAGATGACGAATGCAATGATCACAATGGCGAGAACAAAGGCAATGATGTTTTGTCCTTTTGTTTTCATCTTATGTTTGATCCTTTCTTATAGAGACACGGTGCACAAGTGCGGCCTCTTTCATTACTTTTTATACCTTAATGGCGGCATTGTCAGCCATTTCGTCTTTATATTTGTCGAGCATCGGCTGAATGACTTGTCCAACAAATTCTTCCACCTGGGCGGCGCTGCGGCCGGTATAGGCGGCGGGGTCCAAATGCGCCTTGACTTCGTCCTCTGTCAAGCCGAAGGCCGGATCGGCGCAAATCAGCTCAATTAAATTATTATCAAGCCCCTCTTGTTTGACACGCTTGCCGGCCGTCATGGCATGGACGCGAATGCGCTCATGCAGCTGCTGGCGGTCTCCGCCCCGTTTGACGGCGTCCATCAATATATTTTCACTGGCCATAAACGGCAGCTCGGCCATGACTCTGCGTTCAATGATTTTCGGATACACCACAAGGCCGCTTGTTACATTGGTATAAATATTCAAAATCGAATCGACGGCCAAAAAAGCCTCGGCCATGGAAATGCGTTTATTCGCCGAATCGTCCAGCGTGCGTTCAAACCACTGGGTACCGGCGGTGATAGCTGGGTTCACCGAATCGGCAATGACATAGCGGGCCAGCGCCGACATCCGCTCGCACCGCATGGGATTGCGCTTATACGGCATCGCGCTGGAGCCAATCTGGTTTTTCTCAAACGGCTCTTCCATCTCTTTAAACGACTGCAAAAGCCGCATATCATTTGAAAATTTATAAGCGCTTTGTGCAATGCCCGACAGCACGTTCATCACGCGGGAATCGAATTTGCGGGAATAGGTTTGTCCCGAAACCGGCACACATTTTGTAAAGCCCATCAGCTCTGCAATATAAGCTTCTGCCTTTTTGCACTTGTCTTCATCCCCGTTAAACAGCTCTAAGAACGAAGCCTGGGTACCGGTGGTTCCCTTCGAGCCGAGCAGACAAAGGCTGTCCAGCACATAATCCAAATCGTCTAAATCCAGGGTCAGCTCATACGCCCAAAGCGAAGCTCTTTTGCCGACGGTTGTCAGCTGGGCCGGCTGCAGATGGGTATACGCCAGCGCCGGCTGCGCCTTATGCTCGAGCGCAAATTCAGAAAGGTTCGCCAAAACGCGAAGCAGTTTGCCGCGAATCAGCTTGAGTCCCTCTTTCATAATAATCATGTCGGTATTATCCCCCACATAGCAGGAGGTTGCACCCAAATGGATAATTCCGGCCGCGTCGGGGCACTTATCGGCATAGGCGTGGATATGCGCCATGACGTCATGTCTGAATTTTAGTTCATAGGCGTCGGCCGCCTCGTAGTCAATATCCTCTACCGCGGCCTCAAGCTGTGCAATCTGCTCATCCGTAATGGCCACGCCGTATTTTTGCTCTGCTTTGGCGAGCGCCACCCACAACCGGCGAAAAGTGGTGAATTTCATATCAGACGAAAACAAATACTGCATTTCGTCGGACGCATACCGGCTGCTAAAAGCGCTCTCGTATCTATTTTTACTCATTGATTTTGCCTTTCTTTATGACTTCTCATGAATTTGTTTTTCAACGGCTGCAAGACGGCAGCACACGCACAGCACCTCAACGGCCAAACCAAGCTCTTCAATAGCAGGATAGGTCGGCGCTATACGCAGATTTCTGTCTCTTGGATCCTTGCCATAGGGAAAGGCTGCGCCTGCGTTGGTAATCGTAACGCCAGCCTCTTTGGCCAAGGCAAACACCCGGGCGGCACAGCCGTCCGACAAATTCAAAGAGATGAAATAGCCCCCCTTGGGTTTGGTCCATTCGGCGATGCCGCACGGAGCCAGCTCCTTCTCAAAGGCGTTTAGCACCAATTCAAATTTGGGACGCAGCAAAGCCGCGTGTTTTTTCATATGCTCCCTTACACCGGCGGCGTTTTTGAAAAACTGTACATGCCGCTGCATATTGAGCTTATCATAGCCAATCGTCTGCACCTGCAAAACCGATTTCACATGCTGAATATTCCGGTCGCTGGCCGCCATCACGGCCACGCCTGAGCCGGGAAAGGAAATTTTCGAGGTGGAGGCAAACAGATAGACAATATCCGGCTGGCCCGCTTTCCTCGCTTCGTCAAACAAATTGAGCAGCACATCGCCCTCTTCATACAGATCATGCACCACATAGGCATTATCCCAGAAAATGCGGAAATCAGGCGCGGCGCATTGCAGTCTTGCAAAGCGTCTTACCGTTTCATCTGAATAGGTAATACCCTCGGGATTCGAGTATTTGGGCACACACCAGATGCCCTTGATCTGTGCATCATCCTTGACCAGCGATTCTACGATATCCATATCAGGCCCGTCGGGCGTCATGGGGACGTAAATCATTTCGATACCCAAGGATTCACACACGGCAAAATGCCGGTCATACCCCGGGCTAGGGCAAAGAAACTTTACCTTCTCTTCTTTGCACCAAGGACCATTGCCGCCGGGGACGCCGTAAAGCATACACCGGGCCATGGTATCATACATAATGCTGAGGGATGAGTTGCCCATTACGATGATATTTTCAGCAGGCACCTCCAAAAGCTCGGAAAAAAGCGCCTTGGCCTCGGGCGTGCCGTCGGTAAACCCATAGTTGCGAT